>CANRQI010000020.1 GCA_947632835.1 uncultured Clostridia bacterium | reverse complement strand
TAGACGCAAATGATGATTTGTGGGTTTATGGAGAAAATAATGCTGATAATAAATTGGGATTGTCAAGTGAACAGTTAATTGATTATACAGGAAGAACGGCTGTGAAGGTTGATTTAAAAGGTAAGAAGGTGAAGAACATTTTTCCAGGTATAGATAATACATTTGTAATAACAACAGATGATAAACTTTTTGCAGCCGGAACTAATAAAAATTATCAATTGGGACTTAACAATACAAATTATACAGATAGTTTTAAGGAAGTGAAATTTGATTTTGTTCCAGATATTGAATATATTTATGCTGAAGTCAATCCCGAATGTAATATGACGGTTATAAGATGCAAAGATCAGAAATTTTACATAGCGGGGTATGATACGAGAGGGGTTTTGAATGGTGTAAAAAAATACCAAATATTTACGTCTGCATTTGATGGGAATGTTGGACCAGATGTAGATAATGAAATTAAAGATTTGAGCTGGACAACTCAATTATTAATTTTGAAAAATGATGGTTCATTATGGTTTTCTGGATATACAGGTTATGTGGGTGGAGGATTGTCGGATGAGATTATGGGGACGTTTAAAAAATATGCTAATTTGCCTAAAATTGATTCATTATATACTTATTGGTGTAATAATATCATTTTAAAGTCTACAGATGGGAGCTTATATGGTTTGGGAACAACTCCAACTTTTTCATTTGCTCGGAACGTGTGTGTCGCCTACAGAACTTAAATTGCCACAGGGATTTGTTGTTAAAGATGTTTATGCATCTTCTGGAGGTTACCTTTTGACTTCAATAGATGGCAAACTTTATGGTTTAGGAGTGAAAAAACAACTGGGTGTAAATAATTCATCGAGTGAATATGTACAAGAGTTAACTTTAATAGATAATATGAATTCATGTTCTTTTTTTAATGATGTGCTTTTAAATAATTATGGTGGTTCTAAAATATGTGTAGTTCTGAGAAATAATAAAATTTATATGACTGGAAACCAAAGTATAATGTTTGGAAATGAAATTTTAGAAAAAAACTGGACAAAGGTAGCTAGTGATGTTGGATTTTTTAATGGTTATGGGAATTGTTTTGTGGATTCTTCTAATAATTTATGGATGTCTGGAGATTCTAGACGTATGGGATTAGGAAAAGAATCTGAAGTTTATAAAAACATTCCAAATTATGTGCAGATTACAGATAGTTCGATTAATGGAAAAGTTAAAAAATGTTGGCAAAAAGGAGATGTAACCTATGTGTTATTAAATAATAATGAACTTTGGGCAACTGGTTTGTATGAAAGTGATGCAAAAAAAATAGAATATCCTGGTTGGCGAGACGAGTTGAATAGAACAAACTTTGTAGAAATTCTAGATGATGTAAGTATGTTTGAAATTACAGGTGCTGAAAATGGAGATACGAATGTAAAATTTGCAAGTACTGGCGATGGAAAATTTTATACATGGGGGCAAATCTTCGGTGGTACAACTGGGGATGGTTTAAATGGTGATAATTCGAAGAATGTTCCTACGGTTATCAATTTAAATCAAGAAATTTTTAACATTTCATATTTTTCTTTTTTAAATGGATTAAGATCATGTATCTTGCTTAAAGATGGTTCCTTATTTTGCTCAGGTGCTTGGGGGGAAGGATGGACAGGAGGATGGAAAACAACTTTAACTTATCAAAAATTTGATTTACCTTATGTTGATGGAGAGATTGCAACAAAAGTGGTGAGCTGTGATAGTACTTCTGCGTTATTTTTAACAGACAAAGGTGGTGTACTTGGTTATGGTCCTTCATCATTATTGGGTAAAGGTAGTTTTTCTACAACACTAGAACCAATTCAAGATATAAGTAGTTTACGTTCATACAATATTTGTGATGTAACTGCTGGTGATGGATATTATATAGCAATTACAACTGATGGAAAAGTTTTAGGTACAGGAAGCAATCAGAGTGGAGTATTGGGTAGATGGATAGGAATAGATAGAACAAGTCCTGATAGTAGATATAAAACAGCGAATCAATGGGTAGAATGTCCTGAACTTGAATTATAAAAATTAATTTTGAAAATGAGGTTAAAAGTAAAAATGCTTTTAATCTTATTTTTTTTCGTCATAACATAACAAAAACACGATAATCAGTATGCTTATTTTAGCAGGGGTATCTTTGAATGCGATAATTGGTGATAATGGGATAATAACGAATGCACAACTTGCAAATGTGGAATCAAAGTTTGCAAGTTATAAAGAAGAACTTGAAATAAATTTAGTAACAAGTATAACTGAAGAAAAAATAGAAAGAGAAGAAGAAGTAACATTATTTGGTGAAAATGTAAGAAAATATATACCATCATTAGCAGATGAAGATGTTGGAAAATTTGATGTAATTTCTGGAAAATTATATTATACAGGTGAAGACGAATTAGAAAAGAAAGCAGCATTAAGTCAAAATATGGAAACAGATTTAGGGACAGGAAGTAAAGAAGAATTAGCAGAGAAATTAGAAAATTTGGCAGTTGATAGTGTATTAAAAAATGTTGGAAAAGAGGCATTTAATTATACAGATGAAAAAGGAGAGAAATATCAAGGAGGAATACCATTATATAATAAAAGTTTAGTAAATGCTTCGAAATGGAAAGTAGTAACTGAAGTAGAAGAAGGTATTTTAAAAAATACTTATGGAACAGGATGGACATATATACCAAAAGGAATAGAGGTAGAAAATTTAGGAAAAACAACATGTAGTTATATAGCAAATTATGAAACAGGAGAAATAAAAAAATTTAATGAAGAAATACATACATTGATGGGATTTGATACCGAACTTGGGGTAACAGATCATTTGATATTTAATGCTGATCCACGGTGTTATGGAGGCATATAATAATGATAGTGAAGATTTTGATATGGATTTATTAGGAGATGGAGTAAAATTTTATGGATATGATAATGAAGATGGGAGTTTAGATTTGTCAAAGGCTTTTACGAAATCGAGTTTCAAGTTTGATGGCTCTGATGATTATATAGAAATACCATGTAATACGAGTGAGGTTTTTGATACAGGAGTAACTTTTGAATTTTATGGTAAATTTAATGAACTTGGTTGTTACTACGATTATAATAATGCTAGTTCTGGTTTAAATAATAATGGTTACTTTGGAATTTTTAACATAGTCCATAAAGGTGATGATGAGAACGGATATTATCCATATATTATTAGTAGATTTGGTATGATGCGGAGATTATGAAAATGTTAATAGTTTAGTATTTAACCTAATATCACCTTGGAGAGAATGTGCTTGGAAAACGTTTGTTGAAAAGGGTGATGGGCCAACTGGGTGGCTTCAGGACAATACTTATTATTGGAATCATAAGGTTTATTTTGATGACAGCTTGGTTTACGGAGAAGATGTTGCTATTTCTATCGTTTTAGATACAATTACTGAGAGTGAGAAACTTTTTGTTAATGGTCAGTTAAAAAAAGATAATGAATTGACAAATGATTATTGGAATTCTTTTAAAGAAGAATTAGTAAGTAGTGTTGAAGATGGTCATGAGTGCGATACGGTTGTTATTGGTCGTGGTCAGATGGATAGACCGAATGTTTATTATTATTCAAATTTAGATTGTTATGCACTAAGATTGTATGGTAGAGCATTGACTGATCGGTGAGGTTGAGGAAAATTATAAAAAAAGTGTTAGTTATCATTCATTTTTAGAACAATCTAATTAAAGTGATTTAATAGTGTGATAATCAGTTAGTTGATTTTAATTGATTATCATTTTTTTATGTATTTATTTTTAAATTGATATAACAAAAAATATACATTTTTGTAACTTTAATTTTTATTTTTTTATTGACAAAAGAACTTTTGTTTGATAAAATATTAAAACATTAATTAAGGAAAGGTCAATATGAAGAAATTTTTTGTAACAGAGAATCAAATAAGTAATCAAAAAATAACTATAATTGGAGATGATGTAAATCATATAAAAAATGTTTTGAGGTTGAATTCAGGGGACAAAATAAATATATGTAATACAAATACATCTGAAAATTATATTTGTACTATAAGTGAAATTTTAAAAAAGGAAATAATTTGTAGTATAGATAGTGAAATTAAATCAGAAGCAGAAAGTAATGTAAAAATAGATATATTTCAAGGATTACCAAAGGCTGATAAAATGGAGCTTATTATTCAAAAAGGTACAGAATTGGGAGTTTGTTCATTTATACCAGTTAAATTCAAAAGATGTATTGTAAAAATAGATGGAAAAGATGAATCCAAAAAAATATTAAGATGGCAAAAAATAGCTGAAGTTGCTTCAAAACAAAGTGGAAGGGATATTATACCTCAAATAAAAAATATACAAAATGTTGAAAATATATGTAATTTATTTCCAGAATATGATATAGTACTATTAGCTTATGAATTAGAAAATAAAAATTATTTAAAAAATGAATTAAGAAAGCTAAATAATGAAACATTAAAAATAGCAGTTATTATTGGTCCAGAAGGTGGAATAGAAGAAAGTGAAGTAGAAATTTTGAAAAAAGCTGGAGCAAAAGTTGTATCGCTTGGCAAAAGAATTCTTAGAACTGAAACTGTTGCATTGGTTATGTCTGCAATAATAAACTATGAATTAGAAAAATTTTAAAATTACGGAGGAAAAAACTTGAAAAACGAAGAATTGTCTTTTGAAAAAACAATAGAAGAAAGAAAAAAATTAAGTCCAGAAGTAAAGGATAGTATTATTACATTAACATTTTTTAATATTATAATGGCAATTATAATGTTAATAACATCATTAATAATTAACATTTCATTTGATAAAATGAAATTAAATTCATTTTATACTTATATAAAATTTATTCAAATGATATTAGCTATAATTACAGTAGTAATTTTTGAAGTAAGTTATAGAAAAGATTCATTTAAAATTGGAGTTTATGGAATTGAATATGCAATTTTTAGTATTTTTGTTTTATATATACCATATATATACGCAACAAAGGGAAGCATTTATTATTTAAAAAATGTTGCATTATTATTTTCTTTATATTATGTGGCTAAATCTTGTATTATGTCAGTAGTATATAGAAATAATTATATAAAAAATAATATAAGTGATGTAAAAGAAATAGTAAAAGATGAAAAAAATGGTTATTTAGATGAAGAAAGTGCAAAAACTTTAAAGGAAGAAAAAAATTCTAATAATAAAGAAAAGTCAAAATAAAACTCTAGGAGGAAAATACATGATTAAAAGTATGACAGGATTTGGAAGAGGAAAATATGAAAATGAAGGAAGAGAATATTTAGTTGAAATAAAATCTGTTAATCATAAATATAGTGATATAAGTATTAGGTTACCTAGAATATTTAATGGAATAGAAAATAGAATAAGAAAAGAAGTATCTAAAGTTGTACATAGAGGAAAAGTAGATTTATATATAGATTTTCAAAACTTTAGTGATAAAAATAATTATATAAAATTTAATAAAGAACTTGCAAAAACTTATATTAAAAATTTGCAAGAATTAGGAAAAGAAACTGGTATTAATTATGAATTAAATGTAGCTGAAATAGCTAAAATGCCAGATATTTTTAGAAGAGAAGATGATACAGATGAAGAAATTATATTTAATGAATTAAATATTGCTTTAAAAGAAGCTTTAGATAATTTTATTAAAATGAGAGAAATAGAAGGAGCTAAATTAAAAGAAGATTTAGAAATTAGAATATCTAGTATTTGTAAAAAAGTTAATGAAATTTCTAAATTTTCTTCTGGACTTGTTAAAGAATATATAGTAAAATTAGAATCGAGAATAAAAGAATTATTAAATGAAGATGTTGTAGATGAAAATAGATTAGCTCAAGAAATCGTAATTTATTCAGATAGATGCTCTATAGAAGAAGAACTTACAAGACTTCAAAGTCATATATCACAGTTTTTAGATTTACTTAGAAGTGATTTAACTATTGGAAAAAAGATAGATTTTATAATTCAAGAAATGAATAGAGAAATAAATACGATAGCTTCAAAAGCGAATAGTTTAGAAATTACGAATAATGTAATAGAGATAAAAACTGAAATTGAAAATATTAGGGAACAAGTACAAAATATTGAATAATGAAAGGAAAGAGTTTTATGCAACTTATTAATATTGGTTTTGGAAATATAGTATCTGCGGAAAGAATAATCTCGATTATTAGTCCAGAGTCGGCACCAATAAAGAGAATTATTCAAGAATCTAAAGATACTAAAATGGCAATAGATGCTACTTACGGAAGAAGAACCAGATCTGTTATTATAATGGATTCAGGACATGTAATATTATCAGCAATACAACCTGAAACAATTGCAAATAGAGTTCAAAGTATTGCAGATGAAAGTGAGGAGGAGGAGTAAGAATGTTAGTTAAACCATCAGTTACAGAGTTATTAGAAATAGTAGAAGATAGGTATGCATTAGTTTCTATTACATCAAAAAGAGCTAGACAATTACAAAATGGAGCAACTCCACTTGTAAATATAGATGAGTATTCAGATGTAACTTTAGCAGCACAAGAAATTGCAGCAAAAAAAGTAACTAAAAGGGAAGGATAGAAATTATGTTAGTAATATTATCAGGAGTAGCAGGAGCAGGAAAAGACACAATAATAAAAGAAATAACTAAAAGAATGGAAAATGTTTGTACTGTGCCATCTTTTACAACTAGACCTCCTAGGGAGGATGATATACCAGGAGTTTCATATAATTTTGTTACTAAAGAAGAATTTGAAAAACTTATAGATAATAAAGATATTTACGAATTTGACATACATCATAATCATTATTATGGTTCATCAAGAAAATTAATAAACGAAAAAGCAAGTAATGGAATTGTAATAAAAGATATAGATGTTAATGGTACAGAAAAATTAAAAGAAGTTTTAAAAGATATGGATATTAAGGTTGTTACTATCTTTTTAAGAGTTCCAAAAGATGAGTTAAAAAGAAGGTTAGAAAATAGAATAGATAAGTTATCACATGAAGAAATTACACTAAGATTAAATAGATTTGATTATGAAGAGTCAAAAATAAATGTTTATGATTATGTAATGAAAAATGATAATTTAGAAAAAGCAGTAAAAATAATACAAGAAATTATAGAGCAAGAATTTGAAGAAGAAAAAAGTTCTAACTAATTAAATCTATAAATTTACATAAATACGAAAGATATAAATAAAAGAGTATCAGGTATTTGAAATATGCCATATTAAATGGCTAAGCAAAATGATGCTCTTTTTTATAACTATTAATAAAACTTAAGAAGAGAGGTAGAAAATGTTTGCAGAAGTAATTATAAATAATAATGCGAAGGCTTTGAATAAAACATTTGATTATATAATACCACAAGAGTTAGAAGATAAAATCAAAGTTGGAAGTAGAGTTTTTGTACCTTTTGGACGAAGTAAAACTTATGAAGATGGTTTTGTTATATTAATAAAAGATACTTCAGATTTTGCTAATAAACCAATAGCTAGTATTTCTGAAGATTTAGAATCTTTAAAAGAAGAACAAATTAATTTGGCTAAACTTATGGCTAGAAAATATTTTTGTAATATTTCTGAATGTATAAAATTGATGTTACCTCCAGGAACAAGTGCAAAAAAATTAGAAAATAGAACTAAAGAGAAAAAGGGAAATTTTGTTTATTTATTAAAAAATATAGAAGAAATTGAGAATTTAATAGAAGAAAGAACTTTAAAAAGTGATAAGCAAATTAGAGTTTTAAAATTTTTATATGAAAACGATGGAATTTATATTTCAGATTTAGAAATTTTAGCAGATGTTAGCCATGGAATTTTAAAAACTTTAGAAAAAAATGGATATATTGAAATTGTATCTGAATCAATATCTAGAAATCCTTTTATAAATAAAAATATAAAAAGAGATAAAGCAAAAATATTAAATGATGAGCAACAAGTTTGTTATGATGGAATAAAATATTTTATAGAAAATAATAAATTTTCTAATAATTTGATATATGGAATAACTGGTTCAGGAAAAACAGAAATTTATTTAAGATTGATAGAAAAAGTTTTAAGCTTAAATAGAACAGCAATCGTATTAGTTCCAGAGATTTCACTAACGCCTCAAATGGTTGATAGATTTTTGGCAAGGTTTGGAAATTGCATAGCAGTTTTACATAGTAAATTATCAGTTGGTGAAAGATTTGATGAATGGCAAAAAATATCAAGAGGAGAGGCTAAAATTGTTATAGGAGCTAGATCTGCTATTTTTGCACCAGTTAAAAATTTAGGAATAATAATAATTGATGAAGAACATGATATGTCATATAAATCAGAAATGACTCCTAGATATAATGCAAAAGATTTAGCAAAGTATATTGCAAAGATTAATAATTGTCCATTAGTTTTAGGAAGTGCAACTCCAGATATTAATACTTTTTACAATTCTGAAAATAAAGATTGCAATAGATATACTCTAAGAAAAAGAGCAGGAAATGCAAATTTACCAGAAATTAATATTGTGGATTTAAGACAAGAATTAGCAAATGGAAATAGGTCAATGATTAGTCGGAAGATTAAAATTTGAAATAGAAGAAAATCTAAAAAATAAAAAACAAACTATATTATTTCTAAATAGAAGAGGATATTCAACCTTTATAATTTGCAGAGAATGTGGTTATACGGCAAAATGCAAAAATTGTAATATTAGTCTTACATATCATAAATTTGAAAATAAACTAAAATGCCATTATTGTGGTTTTGAAATGAATTCTCTTACAGAGTGTCCAAGTTGTAAAAGTAAGAAAATTAAGTATTTTGGAACAGGAACACAAAAGCTGGAGGATGAAGTTATAAAAACATTTCCAGGTGTAAGTACAGTAAGAATGGATATAGATACAGTTACTAAGAAAAATTCGCATGAGGAAATATTAAATAAATTTAAAAATGAAAATATTGATATATTAATTGGAACACAAATGATTGTTAAAGGTCATCATTTTCCAAATGTAACATTAGTTGGTGTTATAGCTGCTGATAACAGTTTAAATTTGGATGATTATAGAGCTGTTGAAAGAACTTTTCAAACAATAGTACAAGTTGCTGGAAGAGCTGGTAGAGATAAAGATAAAGGTAGAGTTATAATACAAACTTATAATCCAGATAGTTATGCAATTACTTATGCAAAGGAACAGAATTATGATATGTTTTATAGAACAGAAATTGAATTAAGAAAAGTGTTGAAATATCCGCCATTTTGCGATATAATATTAATCAGATTTTCAGGAAATAGTATAGAAGAAATTAAAAAAATTTCAAATGTGTTTTATAAAAATTTAAAAAAATATATTAATGGAGAAAATGGAATAGTTTATGCTCCAGTTCCAGCTCCAATAGATAGAATAAAAAATAAGTATAGATGGAGAATTGTTATTAAAGGAAAAGTAAATAATAGTATGATAGAAGCTATTAATTTATCTTTTAATGATATAGAACAATTTAAGCAAACAACAATTACAGTAGATATTAATCCAAGCAATATGAATTAATTTATACTAATTTTAAATTAATTTTGTGCCTTTAAAGAAAGGAATGTTAGTAATTATGGCAATAAGAAATTTAAGATATGGAAATGATGAAATTTTAAAAAAGAAAGCAAAAGATATAGAAGTTATTGATGATAAAATAAAAGAATTAGCAATGGATATGATGGAAACAATGCATAAATTTGATGGAATTGGTTTAGCTGGACCACAAGTAGGTATTTTAAAAAGAATTATAGTAATAGATTTATATGAAGAAGGTATGCAATTTATTCTTATAAATCCAGTAATTGTAAAAACAAAAGGTGAACAATTAGTTGTTGAAGGATGTTTAAGTTATCCTAATCAATTTGGAAAAGTGAAACGTCCAAAAGAAGTTGAAGTTGTTGCTTTAAATTTAGAAGGTGAAAAAATTAGGTTAAAGGGAAAAGATTTATTAGCTCAAGCGCTTTGTCATGAAATAGATCATTTGAATGGTGAAGTTTTTATTGATAAAGTAGAAGAGGGAACACTTGAAACTATTACTCCAGAAGAGAAGAAAGGAAGTAAGTAATAAAAATAAATAATTTTATGTTTTGAGAAGGGAATGAGAAAATGAAAATTCTTTTTGTAGGAACACCAGATTTTGCACAAGAATCTCTTGAAGCAGTTATAAATTCTGGATATGAAATTGTTGGAGTTATTACTGCTCCAGATAAACCTAAGGGTAGAGGAATGAAAATTGCAGAATCTGAAGTCAAAAAATATGCTGTAAGCAAGAAAATTCCTGTTTTTCAGCCAGAAAAGATTAGAAATAATCCTGAATTTATATCTAAAATAAAAAGTTTAAATGCTGATATAGCATGTGTTGTAGTATATGGAAAACTATTACCAAAAGATTTTTTAGATTTATTCAAATTTGGATGCATTAATGTTCATCCATCACTTTTACCTAAATATAGAGGAGCAGCTCCTATACAATGGTCAATTATTAATGGGGATAAAAAAACTGGTGTATGTACAATGTATTTAGATGTTGGAATGGATGATGGAGATATTATTTTAAAAGAAGAGGTAGATATTGGTGAAGATGAAAATGCAGGAGAGTTATGGGATAGATTATCTACACTAGGTGCTAAATTACTTGTGAAAACATTAGATAATATAAAAAATGGCATTATTAAAAGAGAAAAGCAAGGAGATAATTTTACTTTAGCACCTAAACTTGAAAGAGAAATTTCTAAAATAGATTGGGAAAATAAAACTGCTATACAAATTAAAAATTTGATTAGAGGATTAAATCCTGGAATGGGAGCTTTTACAATTATAAATAATAAGAAAGTTAAATTTTGGAAAGTAAAAATTATAAGTTTTGAAGATTTTAATAATATGTTTCCTAATGTAGAAAGAAATTTACCTTATGGTATTGTTTTACATTCTAATGCTAAAGATGGATTATTTATAAATGCAAAGGATGGTATAGTTTCAGTTTTGGAAATTCAAGGTGAAAATTCAAAAAGAATGAATATAAATGATTTTTTAATTGGAAATAAAATTGAAGCAGGCTATAAATGTGAGTAATTTTTTTAAAAAGCTTGTAAAAAACTATATATATTGATAAAATATAACATATAATACTAAAATGAGAACTTCAAATTTTTTAAATAAAGAAAGGAGATTTCTATGGAAGATAATTCTGAGAAAATGGGAGAAAATATTGTTACTCCAGAGAATAATTCTAATGATGTTGTTAATGATACTCTAAATAACAATGATAATGACAATACAATTAATACAATAAAAATTTCTAATGATGCAGTAGCAACTTATGTTGGTATAGCAATTTCTGAAATTTCTGGAGTTTATGGAATGAGTGGAACTTTTGCAGGAATAACAGAAGCTATTATTGGTAAAAAGAATTATACTAAAGGTGTAAAAGTTGAAACAACAGATAAATCAGCAAAAATAGATGTAAATATAATTGTAGAATATGGAGCTAGAATACCAGATGTTGCTTTTGAAATACAAACTAAAGTAAAAAAATCAGTTGAAACAATGACAGGTTTAAAAGTTTCAGAAGTTAATGTAAATGTTCAAGGTGTACATGCAATAGCAGAGAAAGAGGAAAAAGAAGAAAAAAATATAGAAGAATAGATAATTCTTGAGAAAGAAAAGGAGAAAATTAGAATGTCAACTTTTGAAAAAGTAATATCAGTAACATTTTCGGTAATAGTATTAATAATTTCTATTACTTTAATATTAACACTTGGTGGAGTTTTACCTCCAGATTTTGGTTCAAATATGATGGAAAATATAGTGGATGGAAGTTTTTGGTCAAAGATATTTTTCATTTTAGCATTTGTATTAATGTTATTGGCATTAAGGGAGATTGCATTTGGTAGAAAAATTGATAATGATGGAAAAGAAGGAATTATACTTGAAAATGAAAGTGGTAAACTAATTATTTCTAAAGAAAGTTTAGAAAATTTAATTTCAGGAGTCGGAAAAGAAGTAGTCGGAGCAGAATCTATTACAAGTAGAACATTTATTGATTCTGAAAAGAATGTAACTGTAAATGTTAATATTGTTGTTAGTAGAGATATTGTTATAAAAGATATTTCAACTGAACTACAAAAGAAAGTAAAACTTGCTTTGAAGCAAACAGCTGATTTAGATGTAAAATATGTAAATATTAGAATAAAAAATATTTCTAATAAAAAATCTAAAAAGGCCAATCTAGAAAATACAGAAGCTAATAAAAGTAATGATTAAATAAGAAAGAGGTACGAGTTATGGATAATAATTCTGATGATTTTTTTGGATTCTGTTTAAAACATAAAGGTGCAATAATAGGAGGATTAGTTACACTTCTACTTATTGTTACTGGTTTTTATAAATTAATATTTTGGGTAATATTGATTATATTAGGTATTTTAGGTGGAAATTATGTTCAAAAGAATAAAGAGAAGGTAAAGGATACTTTAAAAAGATTTATTGATAGATTTTAGGAGGATATGATGCAAAGGTCGGCAATGAGAGAATTAGCATTTCAATTAATATATGGAATTGAAATACAAAAAGAACCATCTGAAGAAGTATTAATATTATTTTTTGAAAATAATAATGTATTTGAAAAAGAAGTAAGAGAATATTTAACAAAAATAAAAGATGGATTAGAAGAACATAAAGTTGAAATAGATGAATTAATATCACATAATTTAAAAGAAAATTGGAGTTTAAATAGAATTTCTAAAATAAATATTAGTTTAATAAAAGTTGCAATTTTTGAGATGTTATATTTGGATTTACCATATAAAATTGCAATAAATGAAGTTGTTGAACTTGCTAAAAAATATGCAGATGATCAAGCTCCTATTTTTATAAATGGTATTTTAGCAAGTGTAGTTAAAGAGAAAAATTTAGATGGAGATATAAATGAAAATTAATCCAATAAGTGTTACAGATTTAAATAAATATGTAAAAGAAAAAATAGCTCAAGATGAGTTTTTAAATAATGTTCTTGTAAAGGGTGAAATATCTAATTATAAACATCATTACACAGGACATTTATATTTTACTCTAAAAGACGAAAATTCTTTAATAAAATGTATTATGTTTAAAACTTATACACCAAATTTAAAATTTGAACCTAAAGATGGAATGAAAGTAATTATATTTGGAACAGTATCTGTTTTTGAGAGAGATGGTGTTTATCAAATATATTGCAAATCTATAGAAGAAGATGGATTAGGAGATTTATATTTAGCTTATGAGAAATTGAAAGAAAAATTATCTTTGGAAGGATTATTTGATGAAGCTCATAAAAAGAAAATTCCATTTATGCCTAAAATAATAGGTGTTTTGACTTCTAATACAGGCTCAGTTATAAAAGATATTATAAATGTTTCAACTAGAAGAAATCCAAATGTTTATATCAGATTATTGCCTGTTCCAGTACAAGGAATTGATTCTGCAAAAAAAATAGCAGATGCGATAAAAATTATGAATGAAAAAAAATTAGCTGATGTGATTATACTTGCAAGAGGAGGAGGTTCTTTAGAAGATTTATGGTCATTTAATGAAGAAATTGTTGCAAGAGCAATTTATGATTCCGATATACCAATTATTTCAGCGGTTGGACATGAAACAGATTTTACGATAGCAGATTTTGTTTCAGATTTAAGAGCTCCTACTCCTTCAGCAGCTGCAGAACTTGCTGTTACAGATATAGAAGATTTAAAATATACATTAAACTTATATAATAAGAGATTAAAAATGTCGCTTAGAAAAAAAGTGGAAATAATGAAGCTACGTTATGAAAAATGTATGAATTCAATAGTATATAAAGAACCATTTCAAAAAATCAATGAATTATATTTAGTTGTAGATAATTTTACTAAAAATTTGGAAAATACTGAAATAAAAAGATTAAAGGATTATAAAATGGAGTTATCTGCAAAAATATCTAAGCTTGATGCATTAAGCCCATTAAAAACTTTAATGAGAGGATATAGTTTAACTTCTTTTGAAGATAATAATGAAGTAATAACATGTGCGAAGAATTTAAAAACTGGTGATAAAGTAAAAATAAGGTTTTATGATGGAGAAAGAAAAGCAATAATAAATTAATGTTAGGAGGATGGCAATGAGAAAAGTAATAAAAATAGGTTTTCCAATACTTTGTGTTGTTATAATTATAGGAACATTTTATTTATTAAACAAATTAGAAAAAAAGGTAGAAGGTTCAATTGAACAAAGTGCTGAAGAAGGTGAAGAAACTAATACAAATATTCAAAGTACTAATGAAGCTGAAAATATAACTGGAAATGTAACTGAAAATGTAGTTGAAAATGAGGTTACTTATTCTACTCCAATTAGAGAAGATGAAGAAGTACAGAATGAAAAAAATAAAAATGAACAAGAGGCTTTTAAAATTGCAAAAGATACTTTTGGAGAAGAAAGTGATAATTATTATTATACAAATGAGGGAATGGAAGATAATAAATATATAGTGGCAATTAGATATAAAGATACAACTAAAGTTAGAATTTATTATATAGTAGATTTAGAAAATAAAACAGCAGAAATATATTATTAATGGAAAGGAGATATTTATATAATTTTAGTATTATAGATAAATTTAAGTAAATGGAAAAGAAAGAAGAAAGTTTTGAAAATTTAATTGAAAAATTAGAAGATATTACCAATAGACTTGAAAAAGATACATTAAATTTAGATGAATCAGTTGCTTTGTTTGAAGAAGGAATGAAAATTTCAAAAAAATGTAATGATGAATTAGAATCTGCAGAAAAAAGAATTTCTATAATTTTAGATACAGAAACTTTAAAAGAAGAAAATTTTATTCCTGAAGATTAATTTGAGAGGTTAGAAAATTATGAAAGATATAGAAATAGCCAGAAAAACAAAATTAAATAATATTGTAGATGTAGCTAAGAAAATAAATGTTGAATGTGAAGACTTAGAATTATATGGAAAATATAAAGCAAAAATAGCAAATTCTATATTTGATAAAGTAAAAAATAATTCAGATGGAAAATTAATATTAGTTACAGCAATAAATCCAACACCATTAGGAGAAGGAAAAACAACGATTGCAATTGGTCTTTCAGATGGATTAAATAGGCTAAATAAAAAATCAGTATTGGCTTTGAGAGAACCATCTTTAGGACCTGTATTTGGAATAAAAGGTGGAGCAACTGGTGGAGGATATTCTCAAGTAGCACCAATGGAAGAAATAAATTTGCACTTCACAGGAGATATTCATGCTATAACTTCTGCAAATAATTTATTATCTGCTATGATAGATAATCATATTTTTTCAGGTAATAAATTAAAAATTAAAGAAGTTACATGGAAAAGATGCTTAGATTTAAATGATAGAATTTTAAGGAAAGTACAAGTTGGTTTATCAGAAGAAAAAAATATGATATCAAGAGAAGATGGTTTTGATATAACTGTTGCATCTGAAGTTATGGCTATTCTTTGTTTGTCAGAAGATATTAAGGATTTAAAGAGAAGATTGGGAAATATTATAATTGGATATAATGAAGATGGACAACCAGTATATGCTAAAGATTTAAAGGCAGAAGGAGCTATGACAGTTTTGTTGAAGGATGCAATTAATCCAAATTTAGTTCAAACATTAGAACATAATCCTGCTATAATTCATGGTGGACCTTTTGCAAATATTGCTCATGGTTGTAATAGTATTAGAGCAACTAAATTAGCACTAAAGTTGGGTGAATATGTTGTTACTGAGGCAGGTTTTGGTGCAGATTTAGGAGCTGAGAAATTTATTGATATAAAATGTAGAAAAGCAAATATAAAACCAAATGCAGTAGTATGTGTTGCAACATTAAAAGCATTAAAGTATCATGGTGGTGCTGAAATTTCAACTGTAAAAGAAAAAAATATTGATGCTTTAGGAAAGGGAATAGAAAATCTTTTAAAACATATTGATAATTTAAAAAATAAATTTAATACAAATGTTGTAGTGGCTATTAATAAATATTTAGAAGATAGTGATGAGGAAATAGAATATTTAAAAGAAGCTTTAAATAAAGTTGATGTAGAATTAAGTTTAGCAGAAGTTTGGGAAAAGGGAGGAGAAGGTGCAGAAGATTTAGCTAAAAAGGTAATAAAACTTTGTGAAGAAAATAAAGAACTTAGATATATTTATGATTTAAATGATAGTATAAAAGATAAAATTTATAAAGTAGCTTCAAAAATTTATGGTGCAAAAGATGTAGTATATTCAAAAGAAGCGGAGGAGAATATAAAGGAAATAGAGAAATTAGGTTATACAAATTATCCTGTTTGTATAGCTAAAACGCAATATTCTTTTTCAGATAATCCAAAAAATTTATTATGTGAAGATGAATATGAGATACATATAAATGAAATTAATTTACGAAATGGAGCAGAATTTATAGTAGCTAAAGCTGGAAAGATAATGACAATGCCAGGTTTACCAAAGATTCCAGCAGCTGAAAGTATAGATATAAATGATTTAGGTGAAATTGAAGGAATATTTTAAATAAAAAAGATTTTGAAATTTTTAAATTTCAAAATCTTTTTTGGTTATTTTTTTATTATACCATATTCTTGAGCTTTTATTTTTATTAATTTAGCTAATTTTTTACAACTACAACCTATTTTTACAATTAAATTATATGAAGCATCAATAAATTTATCAAATAAATCTTCTTCTTCACGTATAGCAGGTAAATCACAATTTTCTACAACATCATTTTCTTTTATTTCTTCAAAAACTATTTGAGCTGAAGAATTAGTAGATTCAGTTTCATCAGTTTTTGAATTATTATCTGTAGGAAATTCTACAGTAGTAGTATCTTCTGTAGCATCAATAGCTTTATTTGTTGTATCTTCAGCTGTTGAAGAACTTTGAATAGGAGTAATAAGTTCAACATCATATTTAGATGGATTCTTTATAGAATTTAATATATCGTCCATTAATTCATCTAATTCTTCATTTTTAGCTAAATTGTTTGATTTTAAATCAGATATATCAGTATCTGGTGTAATTTCAATATCTTTATCTTCATCTATTGGTGTATCTTGAAAAATTTCATTAAATAATTTGTCTAATTCTACATTAGATATATTATTTAGTTTTGCTTCATCAAAATCTTTAGATGAGGAAATTTCATCATAATATTCTTTAAAGATTTTATCACAATCAATAAATTCATCTTTTTTTACAGTATTGTCTAAATCAAATCCAAAATCCTTTTTAAAATTAGTATTTTCAAAAGGTTTTACATCTAAGATTGAATCTAAAAGAGAAGCAAATACATTTTCAATTTCATTATTATCTAAAATGGAAACTTTACTGGTATTTTCTTTTGAACTTTCGTCGGCAATTTCATTTGAATTTTCGGCTTCGTTGGTATCTGGTGCAGTATCGGTTGTATTTTCAATTGTAGTTGATGTATTACTTGTTTCACTATTATTCTCAATATTTTGATTTAATGTAGGAGCTTCTTGTTTTTGAGAAATTGGTGCAATATAATTAAATCCGAAATTATTATCCCAGATATTATAATTGTTTTTGAAACAGAAATTAAAAGTATTATACTTTTTCATTTCAATAGTAACTTCAAAACCATTTTCAATTTCTTTCATTGGTGTTTCAGTTGTATGTTCCCAATTATCTCCAAATCCATATACAATAGAAATTTCACCTGAATGTTCTCTATAAAGTTTACCAGAATATGTTAAAATTACAGTTTCATCTTCAATTAAATTTTTATTAAAAAATATTTCATTAGTAAATTCCATAAAATCAATTTCCTTTCGATTTCTAACATAATTATAATAATATTATTATTTTTTTTCAATATTATTTTGGCAAAAATAGACAAAATTATATTAATTTTTTGTTACAAGATTACAATTTTATTACAAAAAGGTATTAAATCTTAGAAATTGGAAAAAATATAAAAAAATAGTTTAAAGCAAGAAAGAGAGGATAGTCATGAAAAGTAAGAAAAGATATATTGCTATGCTATTAGTAGGTATTGGAGTATTAATAAGTTTTATAGTATTTAATGTTAATAATGTTTATTCATTGTCAAAATATGGTTCAAGTGGAGAAGAAGTAAAAACTATACAGAAAAAGTTGAAAAACTGGGGATATTATTCTGGAAATATTGATGGAATATATGGTTCACAAACTTTAAATGCAGTAAAAAAATTTCAACAAAAAAACGGACTCTCTGTTGATGGAATAGCTGGTCCTAAAACATTATCGGCTTTAGGAATAATGACTTCTAGTGGAAATAGTAATACTTCTTCTAGTAATTCGAGTAATGTTAATTTATTAAGTAGATTAGTTTATTCAGAAGCAAGAGGGGAGCCCTATAAAGGACAAGTTGCAGTTGCGGCTGTTGTATTGAATAGGGTAGCACATTCCTCATTTCCTAATACTATTTCAGGAGTAATATATCAGTCTGGAGCATTTGATGGAGTCTCAGATGGTCAAATAAATTTAACTCCAGATTCAACAGCTAAAAAGGCTGCTCAAGATGCTATTAATGGGTGGGATCCAACTTCAGGATGTATATATTATTTTAATCCACAAACTGCAACATCAAAGTGGATTTGGAGTAGACCTCAAGTGGTTACAATTGGAAAACATATTTTTTGTAAATAATTTTAATTGTTCTCTATATTATATAGAGAGCATTTTTTATATATAAGATTTTTAAGTTTCGGTGTTTTTTAAAGTATACTAAGTCCGGTCCCCACGAAGCTCATTCATAAAACATATATTTTTCCATAACTTAATTTTTTATATTGCTTAGAAGCTTTAATATATTTTTTAAGTTATGGTTTGTGGGGACCATTTTAGAAAATGTTACGAACGTTAGTGAATTACATTTTCTTAAATGGGGAGAATAACTAAAAAAATATATTAAAGCTTTTTGAAACGTATATAAAAAACACCGAAACTTAAAATAAAATTTTATTGACAAAAATTACATGAATTGATAATATAATATTGTTAATTTACGAAAAAATTGGGGGAAGAAAATGATATTATATCCTGATTACTATTTAAAAAATGTTACTGAGATTTCTATCAATTTTTTGATGGAAAATGAAATTAAAGGATTAATTTTAGATGTTGATAATACATTAATGGATATAGATAAAAATATATTGGATGGAGCTATTGAATGGCATAAAAATATAAGAGATGCTGGTATAAAAACACTTATATTATCTAATACGAATAAAATGGATAAACTCGAAAAAGTTTCAAAAGCAATGGATATTGAATATATAAGTTTTGCTAAAAAACCATTTAAAAGTGGATTTTTAAAAGCACAAAAAAAGCTTGGATTAGATAATAAAAATATTGCAGCAGTGGGAGACCAAATTTTTACAGATGTAATAGGTGCTAATAGATGTAAGATGTTTTCTATTTTAGTTGAACCTATTTCAGAAAATGATTTATGGATGACAAAATGGAAAAGACCAATTGAAAGATTTATTGTAAAAAAATATTTAAAAAGTTTAAACAAAAGAAAGGTAAATTAAAATGTATATAAAAAATATATCAATTATTTATTATTTAATAATTGGGTTAATACGGTTTAGCTATAGGAAAATATGTTGCTTGGACAGATGTAATGTATCCTAAAGAAGAAAAATTATCTTTTAAGAAATTTTGGAAAAGTAGAAAAGAAACTTATGAAATGCAGTATATAACAATGTTTAGTGTAGCTTTGTTATATATTTCATTATTATATAAATTTGGAATAAAAGATACATTAATTAAAAATTTAGATTTAATAAAATTTTTAATATTAACACCAATGCTAGTTAGTGCATTTTTGGTAGATTTAAAACATAGAATAATACCAAACAGACTTAATATGACTATTTTTGAAGTGGGTATATTGTTTGTATTTATATATGGAATTCATAATATTAGTATTGCTAAGGATATGATTTTAGGTTTATTAACTGGAGGAGGAATATTTATTTTAATTACTCTTTTAGGTGGTGTTATTGCTGGAAAAGAAGCTATGGGATTAGGTGATGTGAAGTTTATGGGGGCATTAGGATTATATTTTGGTGCTAGTTCTATTGCTGAAATTTCATTGCTTGCATTTTTTATTGCTGCTATTATGTCAATTGCTATTATATTAATTAGATCTTTAATGAAAAATGAAGATGAATATATTCCATTTGGACCATTTTTAGTATTGTCTGCATTAATTATAATTTTTGCGAGAAATGGTATTGTTTTCGAATCTTTTGTTGGTTTATGTAAAATGATAAGTAATAAACTTTTAGAATTGATAAATGGGAAGTGATGTAAGTGAATGCTAAAATTCAATTTTTAAAGAATCAAATGAAAATATTAAATTTGCAAGGAATGATTATTTCAAATCCAGTTAATATTAGGTATTTAACAGGGTTAGTAGCAGAAGGTACACTTTTAATAGCACCAAAAGAAAATGTTTTTCTTACAGATAGTAGGTATTTAGAAGCAGTTAACTCATATTTAACAATAGATCAGGAAATAGTTACTTATGATATAAAAAATTTAACTATAGATGATTATATTACTTTTTTTGAAGAGTGTGAAAATGTGGGATTTGAGGAAAAATATGTAACTTATGAGTTATATAAAATATATCTTCAAACATATAAAGTTAATCTTGTTGAAACAGATGGTATAATTGAAAAATATCGTGAAGTTAAAGAAGATGCAGAAATTGAAAACATAAGAAAAGCATGTTTTATTACAGATAAATGTTTTGATCATATAAAAGAATATATAAAAGTTGGAATGACAGAAAAAGAAGTAGCTTTTGAAATAGAAAAATTTATGAGAACAAATGGAGCAGAAGAATTAGCATTTGATACAATTGTTGCATCCGGTTCAAATAGTTCAATGCCACATGCAGTTCCAACAGATAAAAAAATTGAACAAAATGATGTTGTTCAGTTTGATTTCGGTTGTAAAGTAAATGGATATTGTTCAGATTTTTCGAGAGTAATATTTATGGGAAACGATATACCAGATGAAGTTCAGAAAATACATAAGTTTGTTTTAAATGAATATGAATTTATTATAAGAAATTTAATTGAAAATGTTAGTGTAAAGAAAATATTAAAAAAATGTGAGCAAGATTATAAAGACAATGAATATGAATTATTACATTCATTTGGTCATAGTTTAGGATTGGATATACATGAGGAGCCAATATTGAGTTTAAAAAGTGATTTAAAATTAAAAAATAATATGTTATTAACGGTTGAACCAGGTGTGTATATTCCAGGAAAATTTGGCATAAGGTTAGAAGATACTGTTTTAATAACTAGGTCTGGATGTAATACATTAACAAAATCACCTTTGACAATTTTTAAAACTATATAGTTAAGTTTTAGTGTTTTTATGATATACAAAAGTTACGAAAAATATATGTTTTATTCGTCCTCCCAACTACGCACAGTCTGTAAAATTTTAAAATTCTGTAGAACATAAAATTTAACAGACTGTAGCTAGCTGGTCCCCACGAAACAACTTCATAAAACATATATTTTTTCGTAACTTTAACGTAATTTTTAATAATTTCTTAAAAGTTTTAATATATTTTTTTAGTTATGGTTTGCGGGGACCGTTCTTGTAACTAAAAAGCACTTAAACTTAAAAATTATATAGGGTTGATTTTTTAGGAAAATTATGTTAAAATATCATAGTATATTTGTATAAAATAATATGAAAAGGGGTAGAATAATATGGCAGATGTATATATGGCAGGAGATTTAAGAAATGGAACAACATTTGAAATAGAGGGAAACGTATTTAGAGTAGTTGAATTTCAACATGTAAAACCAGGAAAAGGAGCAGCTTTTGTTAGAGTAAAAATGAAAAATGTTATAACTGGTGCAGTGCTTGAAAGAACTTTTAACCCTTCAGAAAAATTACAAGGAGCAGAAATTGAAAAAAGAGATATGCAATATCTTTATAATGATGGAGATTTGTATTATTTTATGGATAATAGTACTTATGACCAGATTCCTTTAAATGAAAGTCAAATAGGTGATGCATTAAAATATATAAAAGAAAATATGAATGTAACAATGCTTTCTTTTAAGGGAAATGTGTTTGCTGTTGAACCACCAATGTTTGTTGAGCTAGAGGTAACTTATACAGAACCTGGATTTAGTGGAAACACAACAACAACTTCTGGAAAACCAGCGACTTTAGAAAATGGATTAGAAATATCTGTACCTTTATTTGTTGAAATAGGAGATGTGATTAGAATAGATACAAGAACTGGTCAATATATGGAAAGACTATAATAGGAGGTTTTTAATTGATTGGTAAAAAGTATAAGGAAATTCTAAGGAAATTAGAGGAGAATATTGACAATAAAAAGTATTTGCAGTTTATGAAAAATCAAATTACAGATTTAAGTATGTGTTATGTTGATGAAATTACAAAGCTTTCAGAAAATTATGTTTCAAAAGTTGATAGTTTTGAAAAAAGATTATCAAATTTAGAAAGAAAGTTTGAAGATTATAATGTTGAAGAAGTACATCTTACAGAAACTATATGTTGTCCATATTGTAATTTTAATTTTCCAATAGAATATGATGCATCTAATCATGAAATTACATGTCCGCAATGCAATAATTTAATTGAATTGGATTGGGGAGAATATGAAGATGATATGTAATTTATTTGATTACAAGTAATCTAAAGGATTGACGGCTTTGCCGTCTTTTTTTATTGTTATATGAAGATGTGGACCAGTAGTAGCACCATTTAATGGTTTACCATTTTCTACATATTTTGTACTTTCCATTTTATTAATGTATTTTGGTCCAACTTTTGCTATTAGTTCTTTTTCTTCAATTTTTTGGTTTAGATTGATTATAAAATCTGGTGATAAATGTCCATAAATAACTTCGATATTTTGATTTTTAATAATTATAGAATATCCATCACCTCCATAAAAACCGTTTGAATTTGACTATTCCACTACAAATAGAATAAATATTAGTTCCGTGGTGGTGCTGGAATATCTATACCAGAATGATATGTAGAAGCACCAGTAGTTGGTGATTTTCTATATCCAAATTTTGAAGAAATAGAATAATAACCAAAAAGTGGCCAAGAATAAGTTGAATTTGAATTATAGTGAAATGTTGAATTGGAAAATTCTTTTGACTTTGAACTCTCAGATATGTTAGAAGATAAAATTATTAAAATAATTAAGATAAGAAAAAATAATTTTATAGATTTTTGATACATAAATCCTCCTAAAGAATATAAATTAATAAAAATTTGATAAAAAAAGAAACTTTTGATAAAAAAGTTTAATGAAAAAATATGGCAGGGGTAGAAGGATTCGAACCCTCACAGGCGGTTTTGGAGACCGATGTGCTACCATTAACACTATACCCCTAT
>CANRQI010000019.1 GCA_947632835.1 uncultured Clostridia bacterium | reverse complement strand
GTATAAATGTTATGATAGCAGAGGATGCTATTTCATGTGTTGCAATTGGAACAGGAAAAGCATTAGATAGTTTAGATACAATGGATAGAACAATTAGAAAATAAAAGATTTTATAATTTTAAAAAAGTTTTAATATATTTTGAAGTTATGGTTTGTGGGGACCGTTTTAGAAAATGTAGCTAACTGGTCCCCACGAAATAACTTCATAAAACATATATTTTTATAGTTAGGTATAGTTTCAAAAGATACTGAAGCTTAAATATTTTTTATAAAATTATCTTTTTTCTTCCCAACGAAGTATTTTTATATCTTTATATTTATTTAAAATTTTCATATATTTTTGATAGTCTTCTTCCCATAAAATAGAGGGTACTTTATCAAAAGCATCAAAAATTTTTTCGGCTTCAGATAAAAAAAGTAATTGTTGCTGAGGTGATAGTTTTTCATATTTTTCAGTAAAAATATATAATTTTTCTAAGGTATTATTTGCTTTTATAAAAGAAATGAAATCTGTTACATTCATACCAGCCATTTTTATCTGATATACGGCCATTGCGGATAAAAATAGTATTACAAAAATTAAAATTAATAATACTGCTAAAAATTCCATATAAATTCCTCTATTCTTTAGTTTTGTTTTCTACATAAAATTATACCATATACTTTTTTTGAATTCAATATCCAAAATTTTTTTTAGTTTCGGTATTTTATAGATATACCAAAATTATGAAAAATATATATTTTATGAATGAGTTTCGTGGGGACCAGTTAGCTACAGTATGTTAAATTTTATGTTCAACAGAATTTTAAAATTTTACATACTGTGCGTAACTGGGATAATGAATAAAATATATATTTTTCATAATTTAGCATATTTTAAAAAAAGTTTTAATATATTTTGAAGTTATGGTTTGTGGGGACCGTTTTAGAAAATGTTATGAGCGTTAGTGAATTACATTTTCTTAAATGGGGAGAATAACTTAAAAAATATATTAAAACTTTTTGTTGTGTAGTTGTATATAAAAACTTAAAGAAAATTTGTATTGACAACCTAATTTATAACATGATAATATAATAGAAATGCAAAAAAGATATGCTTTAAAATGGAAGGAGAAGAAAATGAGGTATAAAAGAATATTATTAAAAGTAAGTGGGGGAGCACTATCAGGAAATAAGGATTTTGGTTTTGAAAAAGAGTCCTTGGATAGAATTACAGATGAGATTATTAAAGCAAGTAATAATGGAATTGAAGTTGCAGTTTTAGTCGGTGGAGGAAATATTTTTAGAGGAAAAACGGCAGATGATTGGAATATTGAAAGAGCTGAAGCTGATAATATTGGAATGATAGCCACAATTATAAATAGTTTAATTTTAAGAGGTGCATTAGTTTCGAAAGGGGCACATGATTTAAGAGTTATGACTCCAATCCCAATGAATACAGTTGCTGAACCATACATAAGATTGAGAGCAGTACATCATTTAGATAAAGGAAAAATAATAATTCTTGGCGGTGGAATTGGTCAACCATTTGTTACAACAGATTATGCTTCACTTCAAAGAGCAATTGAAATTAGAGCAGATGTTGTTTTAATGGCAAAACAAGGAACAGATGGTGTTTATACAGATAATCCAAATACTAATTCAGATGCGAAGAGATATAAAACTTTAACTTATGATGAAGCTATTTCAAAAAATCTTAAAGTTGTAGATGGTTCAGCATTTATTTTGGCTAAGGATTACAATATGCCAATGTATATATTTGATTTTAATCAAAAGGATTCTATTTTGGACATTTGTTCAGGAAAGAATATAGGAACTTTTGTTGGAAAAGATTGTCCTATTGAAATGTATTAAAGGAGTAACACTATAAATTCTTTTTCATAAACTATAAAATAATAGTGAAATGAAAGGAATGAGGTGGGTGGAAAATATAAAGTATTTTGACCATGCTGCTACTACTGCATTAGACGAAAAAGTTTTGCAAGAAATGATGCCATATTTAACTACAAATTATGGAAATGCATCTTCAATTTATAGCATAGGCAGAAAAGCTAAAGAAGCTATAATGCTTGCTAGAATGAAGGTAGCAGCCAGTCTAAATTGTAAAATAAACGAAATTTATTTTACAAGTGGTGGAAGTGAAAGTGATAATTTGGCAATAAAAGGAATTGCAATGGCAAATTCTAAATATGGAAATCACATAATAACAAGTGTTATAGAACATCCAGCTGTGTTAAATAGTTGCAAAGCATTAGAAAATATGGGCTTTAAAGTAACTTATTTAGCTGTAGATAAATTAGGAAGAATTGATTTAAGCGAATTGGAAAGAAGTATAACAAGAAAAACAATATTGATTTCTATTATGTTTGCTAATAATGAGATTGGTACAATTGAGCCAATAAAACAAATAGGAAATATTGCTAGAAAATATAATGTTATTTTTCATACAGATGCAGTTCAAGCTGTGGGAAATGAAATGATAAATGTTAATGATTTGAATATAGATAGTCTATCAATGTCTGGTCATAAATTTTATGGTCCAAAAGGGGTAGGAGCTTTATATGTTAGGGAAAATATACCATTTCTTAGAATAATTGATGGTGGTCATCAGGAAAAAGATAAAAGGTCTGGAACTGAAAATACAGCAGGAATTGTTGGAATTGGGAAAGCAATAGAAATAGCAACTCGTAATTTAGATGAATATAATGAAAAATTAAGAGAATTTAGCAATTTTTATATTTCAGAAGTTTCAAATAGAATATCTAATATAAAAATAAATGGAGATTCTAAAAATAAACTTGCAGGAAATAATAATATTTGTTTTGCAGGAGTTGATGGAAGTAAATTATTGCATGAGCTTGATAAAAGAGGAATATGTGCTTCAAGTGGTTCAGCTTGTAGTGCTGGGTTGATAAATCCATCACATGTACTTTTAGCAATTGGAAATTCTCCTAATTTAGCTAAAGGAAGTTTGAGGGTAACTTTTGGAAAAGAGAATAATATAGAAGATGTAAAATATTTAGTAGATTCTTTAGAAGAAATAGTTACTAAATTAAGAAAAGTATAAAAAAATTGGAATTTATTATACCAAATAATAAATTCCAATTTTTTATGTATTATTTATTTTCTTTGTTTTTCTTTTCCTTTACAGCTTCAGCCATGCTTCCTAAACTACTTAAAGCAGATGTTGCTTCAAAAGGAATAAATATTTTATTTGCATCTCCTTTAGCTACTTCTTTTAATGCTTCTAAAGATTTTAATTGAACTAATTTGTCATCAGGATTTGAAGATTTTATTGCATCATAAACCATTGCTATTTCTTTAGCTTTAGCTTCAGCAACTTGTTTTATTGCATCAGCTTCACCAGTTGCACGTCTAATTCTAGATTCTCTATCTGCTTCAGCATCTAAGATAGCAGCTTGTTTTCTACCTTCAGCAAGAGTAATTTGAGATTGTCTTTCACCTTCTGCTTGTAGAATTAAAGCTCTTTTATTTCTTTCAGCATTCATTTGTTTTTCCATTGCATCTCTAATATCAGCTGGTGGAGTAATATCTTTGATTTCAACTCTATCAATTTTACATCCCCAAATATCAGTAGCTTCATCAAGAATTGCTCTTAATTTATCATTAATAATATCTCTTGAACTAAATGTTTGGTCAAGTTCCATTTTACCTACGATATCACGAATAGTAGTTATTGCTAAATATTGAATACCTTGTGTTAAATTTTGAATTTCATAAATAGCTTTTGTTGGATCAGTAATTTTATAGAAAACTACAGTATCAATTGTGATTGTAACGTTGTCAGCTGTAATAACTCCTTGAGGTGGGATATCCATAGTTTGTTGTTTTAAACTAACTACAGCTCTAACATTATCAACAAATGGAACGATAATATTAACACCAGCTTCTGCAACTTTATGAAATTTTCCAAGTCTTTCTATAATGTACACTTCAGATTGTTGAACTATTTTAATAGATCTTAAAGCTAAAACTACGACGATTAAAAAAACTACAATTAAAAATGGCATTTTTAATTTCCTCCTAAAAAATAATTTATTTTTTTGGTGTAACTACAACTTTTACACCATCTATTTTTTCTATAATAACTTCAGTACCTTTTGGAATAGATGTGTTATCAGATGATATTGCTGACCAAACTTCACCGTCAATTTTAATTTGACCTGCTCCTTCAAATGGTTCAATATCTACAGTAACTTTTCCAATTTTTCCTGATACATTATTAATTTTACTTGATTCTTTATTACTAAGAAATTTATCACAAAATTTTCTAGTGGTAAAGATTAATATGCAAGAAGAAATTAGAAATACAGAAGTTTGAGTTATAATGTTATTAATAAAAAAGCTAACTAGCATTGCAACTATACTTCCAACCGCAAACCAAAAAACTAAAAAACCTGTTGTGATAGATTCAAGTATTAGAAATAGACCAGCTAATATAATCCAAATTCTCCACATAATTTTTTCCCTTTCATATGAAAATTTTACACTTTCTATTATACTATAAAAAATTAGAAAAATAAAGAGTTTTTTCATTTTTTAATAAATTTTGTTTATAAATTTCGAAAAATATAAAAAAATATTTTTTACTTTACTTTTAATATTAAAAATGATATAGTTATTTTATTAAAAATTTAATATAGAAAGTGGGAAAGAAATGAAACATACTAATCAAAGAAAAAAAAGAGGTAATGATATAATGTCTTCAAATACAAATATTAAAGGAAGTGGTAAAAAGAAATTTAGAAATACTAGATTATTTAAACTATTAAGAATATTATTATTAATTATTATTATAGTGTTTTTAGTGAATATTGTTTCAGATTTATTTAAGAAAGAAAAAACTGAAACTACAATAGTAATCGGAGATAAAACTCCAGAGTTAAAGCATGAAATAATAACAGATGACCAAAATAATATTTTTTTGTCTAAAGATGATGTAGTAAATTTATATGATTCAAATATATATTATAATGAAGCTGATAAAACGCTTATAACTACTTATAATAAACATATTGCAGTTCTTGAATTAGGAAAAACAACAATGAGTGTTAATGATTCGTATGTTGCTATAAAAGGAACTTTAATGGAGAAAAATGGAATATTATATTTACCATTTTCAGAAATGGGAATAGTGTATGATTTTGAAGGTGAATATAATAAAGAAGATAAAGTATATCTTGTAGATTCTGTTTCTGAAGCTAAAAGTGAAGCAGTTGTTTTAAAAGGTTGTAAATTGAAAAAAGGAACAGGTTTATTTTCCAAAAAAATAGAAACTTTAAAGAAAAGTGAATATGTTACAATACTTGCAAAAGAAGGAAAATATGTTAAAGTAAGAAGTTCTTCTGGAAATGTGGGATATATAAAAGCTAAAAAATTGTCATCTGAAGAAGTAATTAGAGAAGCTATGGAGGAAGAAAAATTAACTAATGTAAAAATATTAGAAGAATATAATATTGTAGATAGTTATGGAGATGTTACTGTTTCAGAAAATGAAACTTCAATTGTAACTCCAAATTTATTTAATATAGATGAAGAATGTGAAGTGCAAAATATTATAGATTTAAGTGGGGACAAGTTTCAAGGTTATCAAACTTGGGCTTCTGAAAAGGGAATAAATATTTGTGCTAATGTTACTTTGGGAGTAAGTATGAATAAATTGTGTGAGACATACTTAACAAGAACTTATGTAATAAATTCTTTATATACAGAGATTGTAAAGAACAAAATTCCTATGGTATGTATTGATTTTGAAAAAATAGATGATACAGAAGGTTTTTATAGATTTGTTGTTGAAATGACACCAAGATTTAAAGAAGCAGGTATTAAAGTATTAGTAAAAAGCAATAATGGTTTGAATAAGGATAGACTTGAAGAAGTAGTAGATTATGTTATTTAAAGTGAGGAAGAAAAATGAAAAAAGTTTTTATAATATTAATATCTATAATTTTAATATTAGTTGTTGCTGCAGGAATTACATTTTTAGTATTGAAAAATAAGTATGAAAATGGTTTAAAACCTGTAAACAGTGAAGCAAATAGTGAAGAAAAGGTTATTGAAATAAAAGAAGGAATGAATACTACAACAATAGCTGAATTATTAGAAAAAGAAAATATAATTCAAAGTGCTGTGGTATTTAGAGTATATGCAAAATTAAATAATATTTCTAATCTTCAAGCTGGTAAATATCAATTTGAAAATGGAAAAGAAAATGTGGAGCAAATTATTAAAAAGTTAGCTTCAGGAGAAGTTATGGATGAAACAATAAAGATGACTTTTGTTGAAGGAAAAACTATAAAAGATTATGCAAAATTAATTGCTGATAATACATCTAATACTGAGGAGGATGTATATAATTTGCTAAAAGATGAAGAATATATAGATTCATTAATAGAAAAATATTGGTTTTTAACAGATGAAATAAAAAATGAAGATATATATTATCCTTTAGAAGGATATTTTAACCCAGATACATACGTTTTTGAAAATAAAGATGTTAGTGTAGAATATATTTTTAGTTATATTTTAAATTATACAGATAAAATTTTAAGTGAACATAAATCAGAAATAGAGGCAAGTGAATATTCTGTTCATGAACTATTAACTTTGGCTTCATTAGTAGAGTTAGAGGGAAAGGGCGAAGAAGCTAGAAATGGTATTGCAGGAGTATTTTATAATAGATTAAAAATGGGAATGAACTTAGGAAGTGATGTTACAACATATTATGCTTTTGATGTAGATATGGGTGAGAGTGATTTAACTAAAACTCAAATAAATACATATAATCCATACAATACTAGAGGACCTAATATGGATGGTAAATTACCAATTGGACCAATTTGCAATCCTAGTATTACGTCTATAAATGCAGTTTTAAATCCAACAAATACAGATGCATATTATTTTGTTGCTGACAAAAATGGAGAAGTATATTTTACAAAAACATATCAAGAACATCAAGAAATAATAAATAAATTAAAACAAGAGGGATTGTGGTTTGTATATGAATAATAATTAAAGCAGGAGGAAATATGAATTTTACACCTGAACAACAAAGTGCGATAGATAAAAAAGGTTCAAATATATTGGTCGCAGCAGCTGCGGGAAGTGGTAAAACAGCAGTATTAGTAGAAAGAATAATTCAAAAGATTCTAAAGCAAAATGTAGATATTGATAAATTATTAGTTGCTACTTTTACAAATTCTGCTGCTTCAGAAATGAGAGAAAGGGTTTTAGATGCTATTTATAAAAAATTAGATGAAGAACCAGAAAATGCAATATTACAGAAGCAAATTAATTTACTTGGAAAATCTAATATATGTACAATACATTCTTTTTGCTTAGATGTAATAAGAAACAATTTTTTTGAAATTGATATATCTCCTAATTGCAGAATTGGAGCTGAAGAAGAAATAGTATTATTAAAGCAAGAGGTTTTAGAGGATTTATTTGAAAAGAAATATGAAAGTGAAGATGAAGAATTTTTAAATCTTACTTATGTTTATACAAATTATAAATCTGATGATGATTTAAAAAACATTGTTCTTAAATTATATGAATTTTCTCAAAGTGCACCATTTCCAAAAGAATGGCTTTATGAAAAGGTTGAGATGTTTAATCCATGTGTTCCTCATGAAGAAGATTTTGGAAAAACTATATGGGGAAAAATAATTTTAAAAGAAATTGAAGAGCTTATTTTAGAAGTTAAAAATAATTTTGAAATTTTAAAAAATGAATTAGTGAAATATCCAGAACTTGATAAATATGTTGATGTTATTAATCAAGATATAGGAGTTTTTAATGGTTTTGAAAATGCAATAAAAAATTCATGGGATTCTGCGTTTAATTATTTTAATAATGATTTAGAATTTGATAGATGGCCAGTAGATAAAAGCATAACAAATATAGTAAAAGATAATATTAAAGAAGCAAGAGCTAATTTAAAAACTATTTTTAGAAATAGTATAGCTAAAAGATTATTATATAATTCAGAAGATGCTTATAAAGACATTTTTGAAATGTATGATATTTTAGTTAGTTTAAGAGATTTAGTTTTTAATTTTGACGAAGATTTTAAAGCGAAGAAAAAAGAAAAAAATTTAATAGATTTTAATGATATTGAACATTACGCATTAGAGGTTTTAGTTAATAAAACAGAGGATGGAAAAATAATTCCTACAGATGTTGCACAGAGATATAGAGAGAAGTTTGAAGAAATTGCAATTGATGAATACCAAGATAGTAGTCAAATTCAAGAAATGATTTTAAATTCAATTTCAAATGGTAAAAATATTTTTATGGTTGGAGATGTTAAGCAAAGTATATATAAATTTAGAAAAGCATGTCCAGATTTATTTATTGAGAAATATGAGAACTATGATTTAAGTGGTAATGAAAAAGGATTAAAAATAAAATTATTTAAAAATTTTAGAAGTAGAAAAAATATTTTGGATATTACAAATGTAATTTTTGAAAATATTATGAGTAAAGAGCTTGGGGATATTGAATATAACAAAGAAGAATACTTAAACTTAGGTGCTGATTTTGAAGAAATAGAAAATGGAGTTGGAAAATCAGAAGTTTGTATAATAGATAATTTTGAAGATAATGAAAATGATGAAACAGAAAAAGATGAAGTAATAGAAGAAATTGAAGATATTACAAAAGAAGAATTAGAAAGCAAATTAGTTGCAAAAAAAATTCGTGAAATGATAGATAAAAAGTTGATTGTAAAAGATAAAAAGGGATTAAGAAAGATAAAATATAAAGATATTGTAATTCTTTTACGTTCAACTAAAAATGCAAACATTTATGAAAGAGAATTTTTAAAGAATAATATACCAGTTTTTTCAGATACTGGTGCAGAATATTTGAATACGATTGAGATTCAAACTATAATAAATCTTTTAAAAATATTAGATAATCCAATAAATGATATTGCTTTGGTAACAGTTTTGAGAAGTGTTTTATTTGGATTTACTGATAATGAAATAATTGAAATAAGATTAGTTAATAGAGAAAAAAATTTTTGGAGTACATTACTAGAGGCAACAAAAAAAATAGATGATGAAAAACTTGTTTTAAAAATAAATAATTTTTTAGAAACTATTAAGAGGTGGAAAGAAAATTCAGAATATTTACCACTTACAGAGCTTATTTGGAAAATTTATGTTGAAACAGGTTATTATAATTATGTTGCTCTTATGCCAAATGGTACTTTGAGGCAAGCTAATTTGAAAATGCTATTTGAAAGAGCTAGAGATTATGAAAAAACTAGTTTTAAAGGATTATTTAATTTTATTAGATTTATTGAAAAATTAAAATTAGGTAGTTCAGACTTAAATTCTGCTAAAGTAATTGGTGAAAATGAAGATGTTGTTAGAATAATGAGTATTCACAAAAGTAAAGGACTAGAATTTCCAGTTGTATTTTTATGTAATACAAATAAAAATATAAATTTTCAAGATTTGAATGGGGATATTTTGTTACATAATGATATGGGTATAGGAGCACAATATATTAATTATGAAAGAAAAATTGAATATTATACTGCTGCAAAACATGCAATAAGGTTAAAAATGAAAGAAGAAAACATTTCAGAGGAAATGAGAATTTTATATGTTGCATTAACTAGGGCAAAAGAAAAATTAATAATTACTGGAGTTCAAAAGAATATAGAAGATAATTTAGCAAAAAAAAGAGAAAATTTAAAAGTATATTTGAATGATGAAAAAATAAATATATCTTTATTAAAAAAATATACTTCATATTTAGATTGGATTGAACTTCTAAAATTAAAATTTGAAATGTCTAACAAAAGTTTTGATGTTTTGGATTTTTACTATTATAATTCTAAAGATTTGATAGATGATAAAAAAGAAAATGAAGAAAGTGTACGAGAAATTGATTTTGAAAAATATAAAGATACAAAGTTAGTACAAGAAAAATTGGAATGGAAATACAAAAATTCAGTAGCAACAAAAATTCCTATAAAAACTACGGTTAGTACAATAAAAGAGATACAAAATGAAAGTGATACAGAATTAGTTAAATATGAGAATTTAAACGAAAAAAATCTTGGATTGGAAGAATTTATTCCAGATTTTATGAATGAGCAAAGTGAAAGTGTAACAGCATCAAGACATGGAACTTTAATGCATTTAGTTTTACAGAAATTAGATTTTCAAAAGGTGAATTCAAAAGAAGATATAGAAGAATTTATAGAGTATTTGGTAAGTAAAAATTTTATTAGTGAAATTGAAGCTAAATCAATAAATGTAGATCAAATATATTATTTTATAAACTCTGATTTTGCATTAAAAATAAAACAAGCTAAGGAAATTTTTAGAGAAAAACCATTTTGTATAAAATTGAAAGCTAAAGAGATTTTTGAAGAAGCAAAAGAAGAAGAAATTTTAGTTCAAGGAATTATTGATTTATATTGTATAAATCAAAATGGAAATGTAGTATTGATAGATTATAAAACAGACTATGTAGAAATTGGAAATGAAGATAAGCTTATTGAAAAATATAAAATTCAATTAAAATTATACAAAAATGCTTTAGAGCAATCTTTAAAAAGAAAGGTTGAAAATGTTTATATATATTCTTTGTGTTTGAATAAAGAAATACCAATAAATTTAATAGATTGTAGCTAGTCTGTTTTATGAAATTTATTCATAAAATATAATTTCTTAACTTAAATCAAGTTAAAAAATTAGGAAAGGAATAGTGAAAAATGTTTGAAAATATCGAGAAGTATATTTACATATTTTTTATATATTCATTTTTAGGCTGGTGTATGGAAACTTTTGGAGGATATGTAAAAACCAAAAAACTTGTTAACAGAGGTTTTTTGATTGGACCATATTGTCCGGTATATGGTGTAGGTGTAGTTCTTATTACTGTTTTCTTAAGTAAATATGTGAATGATATACCTATAATGTTTTTTATGTCTATTTTAATTTGTGGAAATTTGGAATATTTTACGAGTTATTTTATGGAAAAATTCTTTAATGCTAGATGGTGGGATTATCATAATAAAAAATTTAATATTAATGGTAGGATATGCTTAGAAACTTTAATTCCGTTTGGAATTGCTGGTGTACTTTTAGTAAAATTTGTGAGTCCATTTTTCTTAAAATTAATTTTTGAAGTTAATGAAGTAATAAGATATTGGATTTTAGGAATTTTATGTATAATATTTGTTATAGATGTTATAGTTTCATTAACGGTAATTATAGGATTTAAAAGAACAGCTAGACAAGTGGAAGGTGAGGTTAGAGATAATACAGAAGAAATTTCTAAGATGGTAAAGAATGTTACAACTGAAAAGATTGAGGAATTAATTGATGATACAAAAGAAGTTGCAGAAGAAATAAACCATAAATTGCAAGAACTTACGGAAAAAGTAAAAGAAAGACTTTTAGAGAAATCATGGCTAACTAGAAGATTAACAAATGCTTTTCCAGAGTTGAAGATAAAATTTAAAAATAAGAAATAAAATTTTACAAATTGTACACAGTTTGGATAATGAATAAAACATATATATTTTTTGTTTTCAATATAGTTAAAAAAAGTTTTAATATATTTTTTAAGTTATTCTCCCCATTTAAGAAAATGTAATTCACTAAAGTTCATAACATTTTCTAAAACGGTCCCCACAAACCATAACTAAAAAATATATTAAAACTTTTAAGCTACTTAAGTTAAAGTTATGAAAAAATATATGTTTTATGAATGAGCTTCGTGGGGACCGACTAGCTACAGTCTGTTAAATTTTATGTTCTACAGAATTTTTAAAATTTTACAGACTGTGCGCAGTTGGGATAATGAATAAAACATATATTTTTTCATAATTTTAACTTGATATTTTATAATAGCTTAAAACTTTTTTTACTATATAGAAAACACTAAAACTAAAATGAAATTTTTATTCTTTTATTTCTAAAACTTTATGTGTATAATCCAAATTTGCAATAGGATTATTTTGGTAAGCAAGTGAGTAAATATTTGATGCTACTATATCTTTCATCATCATAGATTGAAGATATATATTCTTGTTTAATTCTAAAAATCTTTTTACAGAAACAACAATTTTAGCTTTTGGATTGTGTTCAGCAATGGCAGATATAATACGTTTCCCATGTTTATTAAATCCTAAAACACGTATATAAGGAGTTATTCTTCTAGAAAGTAGCATATCTTTTTTTGTTATGTTTAATAAAGCATAAATCAAAATTCTTTGAATTCTAGTTTGTGTAAATCGTTTTGATTTTATTTTTTCTATTAATTCACTTAAATTATTAGTTGAATTTGAAGCTTGTTTTATTTTATTTTCTAATCCTTCTGTAACATCTGGAAGATTTGCAATTTCAGTTATAGTCATTCTTCTAAGAATATAAATTATTTCTTTTTCAAATACTTTTAAGCTTGGAACAATTTGATTATTTTGAATGGCCTTTTCCATTATTTCATATGTTTCAAAAGGTATAACTGAATGAATCTTCTTATTTTGTATAATCATTTCTCTAATAGCGGTAGCACTAGCAATTCCGTTTTTAATATTTGTACTATTATAATCACTATAATTTCTTTTTATAGTAATAGGAGTTATTGTACTTTTTGACTTTTTCAATGCCTTTAAATATTCTATTCCTAAAACATTATTAGGATTTTGAAGTACATTTATATACAAAGGTGAAGAGCCAAAATACATTTGAATAGCGAGTTCACGTGCTTTAGGATAAGAAAGCCCTGATTTCAATTCACGTTTTATAATTTCTGAAAATTCTTTTGGTTCTTTAGCTAAAACACCAGCTACATCATCTAAAGGTTTAATTTGGCCAAGTTCACTTCCAAAAGAAATATAATCTATTATTCCTAAAGTATTTAAAATTTTTATAGCTCCATCTGCAAAGTTTTCAGCACTTGAAATAGAATATAAAACAGGTAATTCTATAACTAAATCAATGCCTTGTTTTAAAGCCATTTCTGTTTTTGACCATTTATCAACTATTGATGTATCTCCACGTTGTACAAAATTACCACTCATGATAGCAATAGTAAAATCGGCTTTAGTTCTTGCTAACGATTCTTTGAGATGTAATACATGTCCATTGTGAAATGGATTATATTCTGATACAATTCCTAAAATTCCGCTCAAATAAAATCACCTCTATATATTGTAAAAATTAAAATTTATTGATATAATATCATAGAAAACTTAATTTGTAAACAATTTCAGCTTCTTTGAGCTTTGATATTTTTTGTAAACTATATTTATTTTACGAAAAATATATGTTTTATGAAGTTATTTCGTGGGGACCGGCTAGCTACAGTCTGTTAAATTTTATGTTCTACAGAATTTTAAAATTTTACAGACTGTGCATTGTTGGGAGAACGAATAAAACATATATTTTCGTAACTTAAGTATACAAAAAATATCAAAATTCAAAAGAACTATATTTTAGAAAGGAATGTTATGGCATATAAAGTTACAATTTATACTGATGGTGCTTGTTCAGGCAATCCTGGGCCAGGTGGCTGGGGAGCTATTTTGATGTATAATGATTATAAAAAAGAAATTTCTGGTTTTAATAAAAATACAACGAATAATATAATGGAAATAACAGCAGTATTAGAAGCAGTAAAATTATTAAAGGTTGAATCGGAAATTATAATATATAGTGATAGTGCTTATGTAGTAAACGCTTTTAATCAAAAATGGATTTATAATTGGCAAAAAAACAATTGGAAAACAGCAGATAAAAAAGATGTTAAAAACAAAGAACTTTGGGAAGAATTATTTAATGTACTAAGTAAACATAAATTTGAGTTTATAAAGGTAAAAGGTCATAGTGATAATGAATATAATAATAGATGTGATTATTTAGCTACTAATGAGATTAAGATAAATGTAAAACAAGGAGAATAAAATGATAATTATAGGAGTAACTGGAAATTCAGGTGCTGGAAAATCTACAATAAGCACAATAATAAAAAATAATTTGAATGCTTATGTAGTAAATGCAGATGCAATATCTAGAGAATTAATGAAGCCCGGAAAAGAGTATTATAACGAAATACTTAAATTATTTGGAAAAGAAAATGTTTTGAATTCCAAAAAAAGTAAAAACAAAAATCAAATTCATAGGTCAAAACTTGCTAAAATAATTTTTGAAGATAGCGAAAAAAGAAAATTACTTAATAAGTTAACTTTTAAATATGTTGGCGAAGAAATGAAAAAACAAATTTTAGAATGTAAAAATAATGGTCAAGATTTTGTTATTTTAGATGTACCATTATTATATGAGAGTAAATTTGATAAAATTTGTAATTATGTAATAGCAGTAATTGCTGACGAAGAAACAAAGGTTAAAAGGTTAAGAATAAGAGATAATTTGAACGAAAATCAAGATGCTCTAAATCGACTAGGTGCTCAACCAAATGATGACTTTTTTAAAGAAAGAGCAGATTTTATTATAGATAATTCAAAAGGTATTGGATATTTTGATTTAGTAAAAGCTAGTTTAAAAATAATTCATAAAATAAAAAATGAACAAAATATATAAAAAATTTTAGAAAGGATTAGAATGAAGGTATCAGATTTTAAATATTATTTACCAGAAGAACTTATAGCTCAAACTCCTTATGATAAAAGAGATGAAGCAAGACTTATGGTGCTTAATAGAGAAAACCAAAGAATAGAGCACAGGATTTTTAAAGATGTTATAGATTATTTCAATCCTGGAGATTGTTTAGTTATAAATAATACAAAGGTTATACCAGCTAGACTTTATGGTGTAAAAGAAACAGGTGCTAAAATTGAATTTTTGCTTCTAAAAAGATTAGAAGGTGATTTTTGGGAAGTAATGGTTAGACCTGGAAATAAATTAAAACCTGGAACTAAAGTAACTTTTGGAGAAGGTTTGCTAAGAGCTGAAATATTAGATGTTTTAGAAGGTGGAAATAGAAAAGTAAAATTTGAATATGAAGGAATATTTAATGAAATACTAGATAAAATAGGGCTTATGCCACTTCCACCATATATAAAAGAAAAGTTAAAGGAAAAAGATAAATATCAAACTGTTTATGCTAAGTATGAAGGGTCTAGTGCTGCACCTACAGCAGGTTTGCATTTTACCTCAGAATTATTGGATAAGTTAAAAGCAAAAGGTGTAGAAATAGCAAATGTTACACTTCATGTTGGAATTGGTACTTTTAGACCTGTTAAAGTAGAGAATGTTGAAGAACATGCTATGCATTCAGAACATTATTACATAAAAAAAGAAGATAGTGAAAAAATTAATAATGCTAAAAGAAATGGCAAAAGAATAATAGCTTGTGGTACAACATCTTGTAGAGTTTTAGAAAGTGTTGCAGATAGTAATGGTTTTGTAAAGGAAATTGAAGGAGATACAAGTATTTTTATTTACCCTGGTTATAAATTTAAGTGTATAGATAGTTTAATTACTAATTTTCATTTACCAGAATCTACTTTGATAATGCTAGTTTCAAGCTTAGCTGGAAGAGATTTTATTATGAAAGCATACAATGAAGCTGTGAATGAAAAGTATAAATTTTTTAGCTTTGGAGATGCAATGATTATTTTATAAAAAAGTTTAGTAAGTTAATTGGAAGGAATTTTTATGGATAATAAGTCAAAAAATGAAATAAAAAGGTTAAAAAAAGAAAAGCAATATGAGGTTATATTTCAAAAATATGGTAGAGATGCTTATTTATCTAATGTTTCTAGAAAATATCAAAGAGAAGATTTAAAAAAGTTGTCAAAAGAAGGAAAATATCTTGATATATATCATAGATATGGAAGTTTAGAATATAGAAAATATCTAATTAAAGCAAAAGCAAATGAAATTAAAGAAGCACAAGGATTAGGAAAAGCAATTTTATATAAAACTAGAGCCAAATTAAGAGATATAGGAGTTAAATTCGGACTTTTTGTATCACTAGGTGCTCCTGTTTTTACAGTTTCAATGGCAATGGGAACAGAGGATTTAATTAATGAGAATAGAAAATTATATGAAAAAGAAATTGAAGCAAATGATTTGGAAATAGCTGAATATGCTAAAGAAGTTAATGAAATGCACTTAGAAAATCATACACAGGTTATCATGAAGGTAATGGACGATATGTGGGAGCGAATAGAAGGTTATGGTACGCCAAGAACTTATGATGAAGTTGGTGTTTTAGAATTGGCTTTAACTGGTGAAGATGCAAGAGGAGTTTGCAGACACATGGCAACTGATAATGAAAAAAGAATAAATGCGATTAATCCAAAATACAATGCTCGTACAATTGCAGTATATATGGGAGAAGATGGAATTTCTCGTGTTGCTAATATTGATAGAAATATTATAGAAAATAATAATACTGTTGTAGAAGATGAGAAAGAAGAGTCAAAAATTAGTGAAGTTAATGATCAAGTATCAAATTTGGCATCTAAAGTTTTTGGAAATCACATGGTAACATTATTAGATATTCCAGATACTGATATTACTTTGGTTATGGATCCAACAAATCCAAGTATAGGGGTATATGTTGATGGAAAGATAGTTATGCTTAATCCAAAAACTTCAGAATCTAATGATAAGAAATATGCAGAAATGAATGCTTATGAAATTGCTACAGCTACTACTGTTCGAGGTGGAATTGACGGAATAATAAGTTCTATTAAAGATCTGTATGAATCTTATGATACTAAAGGAAAGTCTATTGATGAAGTTGTTAAAGAATTAATAGATGATTTTGGATTAGATGCTCAAAATGAAGCGTTAAAAGTCGTTAGAGAAAAGAAACGTGAATTATCTGCAAAAGAAAAGGGGAGAGAAATGGCACTTGAAATTATACATGAAGATAATATGAAAAGAGAAGCAGAAGAGAAAGAAATTCAAGATGCTTTTGAAAATAGAATAAAAGTTAATTTAACTAATGAGCAAAAGGCTATATTAAATAGTAAAGAAGGTATAGATGTAAAAAATAAAGATGATGAAATAGAGAGATAGGAGATATAATGGAGAAAAATAATGCAATAACTTATGAATTATTACATGTGGATGAAAATAGTGGAGCTAGGAGAGGAGTAATTCATACACCTCATGGAGATATTCAAACACCAGTATTTATGCCAGTTGGAACTCAAGCGACAGTTAAAGCAATGACACCAGAGGAATTGAAAGAAGAAGTTAAATCAGAAATCATTTTGGGAAATACATATCATTTGTTTTTAAGACCAGGTGAAGATTTAATTGAAGAAGCAGGTGGATTGCATAAATTTATGAACTGGGATAGACCAATACTTACAGACAGTGGAGGCTTTCAAGTTTTTAGTTTAGGAAAATTGAGAAAAATAACTGAAGATGGAGTTACATTTCGTTCTTATTTAGATGGAAGTAAAAATTATTTGAGCCCTGAGAAATCAATTGAAATTCAGCAAAAATTAGGTTCAGATATAATGATGGCTTTTGATGAATGTTGTCCATATCCATCAACTTACGAGTATACAAAAGCATCTATGGAGAGAACTACTCGTTGGGCTGAAAGATGCAAAAATGCTTGGACTAAAGAAAATCAAGGGTTATTTGGAATAATTCAGGGAGGATTTTTTAAAGATTTAAGAGATAAAAGTTTAGAGGATTTAATAAAACTGGATTTTCCAGGATATGCGATTGGTGGTATTAGTGTTGGAGAACCTAAAGAGGAATTTTTGGATATATTAAATTATACTACGCCAAAAATGCCAGAAAATAAACCTAGATATTTAATGGGAGTTGGAACACCAGATTATTTAATTGAGGCAGCTTTAGCTGGAATTGATATGTGCGATTGTGTACTTCCTACTAGAATTGCAAGACATGGAACAGCAATGACAGCAAATGGAAAAATTGTTATAAAAAATAAAAAATATGAAAGAGATTTTACTCCTCTTGATAGTGAATGTAGTTGTTATACATGTAAAAATTATACAAGAGCGTATATTAGACATCTAATAAATATGGATGAAATTTTAGGTATGAGATTATTATCAATACATAACTTAAGGTTCTTGACTAATTTAATGGAAAGGGTTAAAATAGAAGTAGAGCATAATAATTTAAAGGGATTTAGAGATGAGTTTTATGACAAATATGGATATAATAAAATATAGAGATTTATACAAAAGAAGGGAGAAATGGCTTTATGGGTGCTTTTGAGACAAACGATTTATTTCAATTTCAAAATCAGAATCAAGATGATGGACAAAAGGGAAAAAAAAGATTAATTATAATAGCAATAGCTGCTTGTGTAGTTCTAATAGTAGTTCTTGCTTGTTTAATTATGATTTATAGGTATATAGATTCTAAAACTTTTAAAGTATATGTAAATGAAAATTTTCAGAAAACTTCAAATGATTTTATGATAACTGATGAAGAGGGAAATACTTATGTAAAAGCAAAAGAACTTGCTGAATTGATTGGTTGGACTTACCAAAATGGAGAGTATGGAGCTTTTACAGAAGATACAGATGCAGGATATATTAGAAATGGCTATGAAATTGCATCTTTTAAATCAGGTTCAACAAAATTGAATAAATACATACAAGTTTCTAATTCAGTATCAGATGAAGACAATGAAGATGATGAAAATGAAATTAAAGTAAATTCTCAAAATGGAACTATGGAAACTATGAATATGAGCATACCAGCTGTAGTGTCTGATAATCAACTTTATGTTCCATTTGAGCATATAAATGATATATGTAATTGTTTAGGCACTTATGAAGATTATAGAATGAACATTTATGAGCAAGATTATTTATTTGCTTTAGCTGGACAAAATGCTTATAATTTTGGATATGATAGTGTTAGTGGAATATATGAAAATATTAGAGCTCTTGCTTATGGAATGATGATTGTAAGTAAAGATGGAAATTATGGTGTTGTTTCATTAAATAGTAATGAACAAATTTTAGGTTTAAGATATTCAGATGTAATATTTAATCAAAATGCAAAAGAATTTTTAGTTAGAGTTAACGGAAATACAGAGGAAGAAAATACAGTTGGATTAATTTCTGCTCAAGGAAAAGTTATAATTTCTCCAAAAGCTTATGATAATCTTTCTGTTTTAAGTGATGAATTAGGATTATATTTAATAGAAAAAAATGAAAAATTTGGTGTTTTAAATAGATATGGTCAAGTTATAGTTTATGATGAATTTGATTCTATTGGTTTAAATGATGAATTATTAGATAAATTTAATTATACAACAGAGGATAATAAATATCTAATTTATAATGAAGCCATTGTAACAGAAAAAGATGGCTTGTATGGTTTGTTTGATACAGATGGAAATCAATTATTAGATGCTAAGTATGAATTTGGTTGCGATATTGTAGGTGGTTCTTCAAATAATGATAGTGATGACGAAGAAGATTCTGATGATGAAAACAAGTCGAGTGGTTCATCACTTTTAAAAGTTGAATTAGAGGTTACAGATGATGACGGAGATGATATGAAGCTAAAAGGTATTGTTGTTTATAATGAGTCTGCAGATGGTTATGGAGTTTATGATTTAACTACTGAAAAATTAATAATTCCTTGTAGCTGTGATAGAATTTACTCAAAGAGAGAATCTGGAAAAGTTTCATATTTTGTTGAATTTGGAGGAGAGGATTATCCTATAGAAGATATAGAGTTAGATTTGTAGTTATTGAGTTATGATAAATATACAATTTTAATAATTTTTAATAAGTTTTAATATATTTTTTTGTTATGGTTTGTGGGGACCGTTTTAGAAAATGTTATGAACTTTAGTGAATTACATTTTCTTAAATGGGGAGAATAACTAAAAAAATATATTAAAACTTTTAAGCTATTATAAAGACTTAAGTTAAAGAAAAATATATATTTTATGAATGCACTTCGTGGGGACCAGCTAGCTACAGTCTGTTAAATTTTATGTTCTACAGAATTTTAAAATTTTACAGACTGTGCGTAGCTGGGATAATGAATAAAATATATATTTTTCGGTATTTTCGTTATTATAAAAAAGTAAAAAAAGATGTGTGAAAGCTTAAATCCACGCATCTTTTATTTTTTACTAAATTTTATAGTTTACTCCAACTATTCCTCCTAATGCTCCACAAATAATTCCAACAGTTATCATGACAATACTTTCAAATCCAATACTAAAATTCATATTAGAAAAACTTGATATTAAATATAAAATTAACATGTATGATATTCCTTGTAAACTGCCAATTACAATTCCTTTAGTTTTAATTTTTACACTAGAGAAAAATGCTCCTATTAAAATACTAAATGAAGAAATGAAAATAATACTTGGATTGATTATATTTTCATTTAAAGATGTTGTACTAAGTAAAAAAGCTAGTAATATTAATAGTAAAATTGATAAAACAAATTCAATCATTAAGTTTTTAAAGAAAACTTTAAATAAGTTTGGTAAAACAGTAGTTTCTTCGTCCATAAAATCACAAACCTTTCTCATAAAAAACTTTATTTACTTAAATTATATTACTCAAAAATTCAAATATTATTATTTTTTAGAAAATATAAAGTTTGTATAATTATGAAATTTTATAGATTATTTAAAAAATTGCCAAAATATATTGAAATTTATCTTAAATTGATATAAAATTATAGCCATTGAAAAAGGATAATTAGGAGGTAAGCATTTTGAAAGACAAAAAAATAACTAAAAAATTATTAGCTATATTATTGTTACTTTTTTGCGTTGCAATTATAATAGTAGCATTTGTAGGAGTTTTTATACCAACTCTTAATAAGATAACAAATATAATTCCAGATTATAAATATGGAACGGAAATAGATGGAATAATGGAGTATCGTCTTTCACCAGATGATACTGAAGAAGAAAAAGATGTTTATGTTGATGCAGAAGGCAAATTTAAAGGTGAAGTAGTAGAAGAAGATAATGGAACTACTATTGAATTAGAAACTACAGATGAAAGTGCTGAAGAAGAACATAATCATGATATTGAAGGTTTAGAAGTAGAAACTAGAACTGTTAAAGCAAATGAAGATAGTGTTTTAACAAAAGAAAATTTTGAAAAATCAAAAGAGCTTATAAGTGAAAGATTAAAAAATGTTGGTGCAACTGAATATTCACTTAGATTAAATGAACAAACAGGAGATTTAGTTGTAGAGTTATCACCAAATGATAATGTTGATTTTCTAAATGAAGTAGCATTATCATCACAAGGTAAATTTCAAATAATAGATAGTCAAACAGGAGTAATTTTATTAGATAGAAGTCATTTAGATGGTGCTGGAGTTGCTAGTGATTTTGATCAAGAAACAGGCTCATATACAGTATATTTACAAATACAATTAACTGAAGAAGGATCTAATATTTTCAGAGATATAAGTAAAAAATATACTGAATATGTTGATGCTGATGGCGAAACTAAAAAAGATTATATTGAAATTCAAGTAGATGGTTCTACTATAATGTCTACATATTTTCAAGAAGAATATATAGGAAGTATAATTAATATTCCTATTGGACAGAACATAAAGACTGAATCAGAATTAAAAACATTTGGTGATTCTGTTTCAGCAATTGCTAACATGTTAAATATGGATGAGGTTCCAGTTAAATATAAAGTAGATACACAATTATTCATAAAATCTACTTTAGATAAAGAAATTTTTGGAAAAGTTTTTAAAATTACTATGATTGTATATTTAGTTGTAGTAACAGTTATATTTATTTTGAAAGATAAATTAAAGGGACTTGTAGCTGGTATAATTAATGCAGGTTTCATTGGATTGTTAGTAGTAGTTTTGAAATTTTTAGAAATTGTTATTACATTTAGTTCGTTGATGGCATTTTTAGGATTACTTATTTTAAATGCAGTATTTTTAAAAATTTACTTGAAAAATTTAAGAGAAAAAGTTGAAAAACCATTTTTGAACAGCATAAAATATTACTATTCTGTTATTGCACCTGTTGTAATTGTGGGATTTGTGTTTACATTTTTCACTAATGTAGCAATAACTGGTATAGGATTTGTTCTATTCTGGGGATTATTAATAGAAATTTTATTCAATATTATTGTTACAAGAAGTGTTTTGAGTTTATGGGCATAGAAAGGAATGGGAATATATATGAAATTAGGAAAAAATAAAGTTTATACTTTTTGCGTGATATTTTTTATTTTATTTGGTTTGTTTATGGTTTTAACTAAAGGATTTGAAGTTGATGTTGATTTAAAGCAACATGATGTATTAAGATTCAAATTTAGTCAAAAATTTGAGAAGCAAGATGTTGAAAAAGTTTGTAATCAAATATTAGAGGATAAAGAGTATGAGATAAAAACAGTTGAAGTATTTTCTGATTCTGTTTATATAATGAGTCCAAAAATTACTGAAAAAGAGAAAAATAGATTAATTGAATCATTAGGAAATTTATATGTTAAAAATGTTGAAGGTCAAGATAATACAAAAAAATTAGAAGATTTTGTTGAGGGTGATGACTATAGATTTTATACAGATGCAAAAGTTAGACTTCGTGATTTAGTTATGCCTTATATCATTCCTTCTGTAATTTCTGGTGTTATTATATTAATATATATTGGAATAAAATATAGAAAAATAAATAATGGAAAAATATATCGTACTGTATTTGAAGTTGCTGTTGAAGGATTGTTATTAGTTTTTGCATTGGCTGGAGCTATTGCAACTAGTAGATTTCCAGTAAATAGAATGATAATTCCTATATTAATTTTTGTAGTTATTAGTTGGTTAATATTCAAATGTTGTGATTTTGAAAAAGAATTAAAAAATGTTGAAGAATAAATATAAATCTTGCGTTTAAGAAAGAAAGGATGTTTTTTATGGCATATAATTTTAAAGAGGTAGAGAAAAAATGGCAGGAGAAGTGGGATAAAGATGGTACTTTTAATGCTAAAGAGGATTATTCAAAGAAAAAATGGTATGGATTAATTGAATTTCCATATCCTTCAGGTCAAGGTTTGCATGTAGGACATCCTAGAAGTTATACAGCATTGGACATAATTGCAAGAAAGAAAAGAATGGAAGGTTTAAATGTTTTATTTCCAATTGGATTTGATGCTTTTGGACTTCCAGCAGAAAATTATGCAATAAAAAACCATGTTCATCCTAAAATTACAACAGAAAATAATGTTAAACATTTTAGAGAACAATTAAAATCATTGGGATTTTCATTTGATTGGTCAAGAGAAGTTAATACTACTGATCCAGATTATTATAAATGGACACAATGGATATTTTTACAATTATACAAAAAAGGCTTAGCTTATAAAGCAACAATGCCAATAAATTTTTGCACAGGTTGTAAAGTAGGTTTAGCAAATGAAGAAGTTGTTAATGGTGTTTGTGAGAGATGTGGAAGTCCAGTAGTACAAAAAGAGAAAAGCCAATGGATGTTAAAAATTACTGAATATGCACAAAGATTAATTGATGATTTAGATGATGTTAATTTTTTAGATAAAATAAAAACTCAACAGATAAATTGGATAGGTAGAAGTGAAGGTGCAGAAGTAAATTTCAAAATAGAGGATACTGATGATAATTTACTTATTTATACAACCAGACCAGATACAATTTTTGGAGCTACATATATGGTTGTTGCGCCAGAGCATGAATTAATTGAAAAATATAAAAATAAAATAACTAATTTAAAAGAAGTTGAAGATTACAAATATAAAGCTAGTTTAAAATCAGATTTTGAAAGAGCTGAATTAAATAAAGAAAAAACAGGTGTAGAAATTAAAGGATTAAAAGCAATAAATCCTTTAACAAATGAAGCAATACCTATTTGGGTTTCTGATTATGTTTTAATTACTTATGGAACTGGTGCAATTATGGCGGTTCCAGCTCATGATGATAGAGATTTTGAATTTGCTAAAAAATTCAATTTACCAATAAAGCAAGTTATAGTTCCTAATAATTCAGATTCTGAAGAAGTAAATGATAAAATGGAAGAAGCATTTACTGATGTTGAAAATGGAAAGGCTATAAATTCAGGATTTTTAGATGGATTAACTAGTAAAGAAGCAATAAAAAAAGCTATTGAATATATAGAAAAAAATAAATTAGGTAAAAGAAAAGTAAATTATAAATTACGTGATTGGGTATTTTCTCGTCAAAGATATTGGGGAGAGCCAATTCCTATGGTGTACTGTGAAAAATGTGGTTGGGTTCCAATTCCAGAAGACGAATTACCTTTAGTTCTTCCAGAAGTTGAAGATTATGAACCAAGTGAAAATGGGGAATCTCCACTTGCTAAACAAACAGATTGGATTAATACAAAATGTCCAAAATGTGGTGCACCAGCAAAAAGAGAAACAGATACAATGCCTCAATGGGCTGGATCATCTTGGTATTTCTTAAGATATATGGATGCACATAATGATAAAGAATTAGCTTCAAGAAAAGCAATGGAATATTGGGGACCTGTAGATTGGTATAATGGTGGAATGGAACATACAACACTTCATTTATTGTATTCAAGATTTTGGCATAAATTTTT
>CANRQI010000018.1 GCA_947632835.1 uncultured Clostridia bacterium | reverse complement strand
TTTCTTAAATGGGGAGAATAACTTAAAAAATATATTAAAGCTTTTTGAAACGTATATAAAAAATACCGAAACTTAAAAATCACTTTTTAAGCATCATATTTTTTCCTAATAAGAATAATTGGTGTTCTTTGCTTTCCTTGACCAGCAGGATTATCTTTTATCATTTCTCTTAAAATATTGTCTTTTAATTTTATATCATTTGATTTTCCCAATATTACTTGTCCAAAATCATTGGAATCTACTATCATGCAAGTAATACCAAGTTTGTTCTTTATCTCATTACAAACCAAATTTGGATTACTAGGTATTTCTATTCCAATATCTTTATATTCGTCCCATGCACCATCATAAAATCCGTCTAATCCGCTTACTTCCATACCTACTATTTTATAAAAAACTCCTTTTATTCCAAATATTTTTGTAATTCCTGCTATAAAACTAGCTATTATAACCTTTAAAAGCCCTACATTATCAATTGCATATTGCATATTTATTGTCATTCCTACTCCATATCCTCCACGATTTTGATGACAAGCAAATTTTGATAAAAATTTTGCCCATTTTCCTATTTTTATGTCCTCTCGCTTAATAATTCGATTTTGGCAAATACTAATAATTTTTTCACTAATAGAAACTATATCTCCTTCTTGATAAAAATTTGATACATATTCTTTCATTATATCTATATAATTATCTTTAGTATTTATAAATTTTGTCTTTATTGCATGTCTCAAATAAATATCGTTTCCAACACAAATTTCCACACTTTTTCCTTCATTAGCTACAAATTCCATATAACAACCTCCATAAACAAGTTTTCTGTTATTATATATAACATAGCCTTGTATCTAAGTTGTATTAGAATTGTATCTAATATGTTAAATAATATGAATTGATAACATTACATCCTCTTCTGATTCTTCCCATTTAACTTGCAATCCAGCCTTTTCCGATTTTAATATAGTTGTATCTGCATCATATTCCCAATCACCTATAACATACAAATTTAAGTATTTTACAAAATTTTCTAGAATTTCCTTTTTATCATTTTGATTGGATAAATCATTCTTATCAAAAGCAATATATATTATCTTTCCAGTTTTTTCTTCAATATTCAATACAAATGTTTTGTTATTAAATTTCAATACCATATTATTTACAACATAAGTATTTGCTTTACTTTTATATTGCTTTGTTATTAAACTTACCTCATCAATTTTTTCATCAATATTAGTATCTTCCAAAATAGAATTTAATATTTTATGTTCATATAATTTTAAAAGCTCATCAAATACATTTTTAAATTTATCTATTTGCATTTCATTAAAAGATAACATTAGTTGTGTATGATTAGTCATAATTTGCATAGCTTTACATTCTTCTATTTCATGAATTGTTTTTACTAGATATATTTTTCCAGCTTCAACATCTAATTGATTACTCTTTTTCTTTCTTTCATATATTTCAAGACCTATATCATTTTCATTTTTTAACAATATTTCAGGTATTTTAAAAGAAATAAAAACAATAATACACACTAAAAAATATATCATTATATTCCTTATTTTCATTTCTCAGCCTCCTGTAAATCAAAATGTACCATTGTTCCAACATTTTCTTCACTTTCTATATAAATATCCGTATTATGAAAATTTAAAATTTTTTTAACTAGAGAAAGACCTATACCACTTCCATTAGTTCTTGATTTATCTACCATATAAAAATCATCTGTAATTCTTTCTATATGCTCTTTTGGAATACCTCTTCCTTTATCTATAATAAAAATTCTATATTTATTGTTTTTCATTCTTTTACCTTTTACTAATATTTTTTTATCCTTTGGATTCGCTTTATTGCTATTCTCAATTAAATTTCTAATAACTACCTCCAATAATTCCTTATCCCCTTTTATATTCGCTCGCTCAATATCTAATTCTATTGTATTTTCAGTAAGTATAAAACTTTCAGAATTTACTACCTTTTGAATAAAATCTTTTATTTCAAAATTATTAAATACAATATTTTCCTCAGATATCGACATTAGTTTCATTAATTTAAAAGATAATTTTTCTAACCTTTTAGCTTCTGAATATATGTATCGAATAGCTTTTCTTGAAGTTTCTTCATCACATTTTTTCAATCTTAATAAATCCGAATAGCCAACTATTGCAGTCATTGGAGTTTTTAATTCATGAATAAATCCGATTCATAAAATCATTCTTTTTCTTTACTTGTAAATTTAATTCATTAATTTTATTTTCAACTTGTTCTGCCATTATATTAAAACTACTTGCTAATTCTCCTATTTCATCTTTACTTTTTATATTAACTCTTTCATTAAATTTTCCATAAGCTATTTTCTTAGCTATTTTATTTAAAGAATCTATAGGTTTCGTTAAAAATATAGAAAAAATAAAAATTACAGTTATAGAAATTATAAGTATGATAATATCTGTAATTAATATTTCTTTTAACTGTCTATCTTTTTCTTTATATATTTCACTCACATCATAAGCATTTAAAATATATATTTTTTTATCATTAATTAACCAATTTGTAGAAAACAACATATAATGCTTATCTCCAACTTTTCTAAAACAATATCCTTCCGTTTTCTCATTAAAAATAGAATTTACCTTTAATTCATCCATAGTTTTATTAGAATATATTTTTTCATATTTTTCATTATATAAAGCAAATAATTCTGATTGATTTTCTATACTATACAATTTTTTTATGTATTCTATTATCTTTTCATCTGTTATTTCTTCACCTTCTTGAATGATATTTACAAACTCATTTTCCAGCATATATCTTTCAAGTTCATATTGGTTTTCATATTGTTTACTAGTGGTTTCTATTGAATGTAAAAAATTATTTTTAACTATATAATATCTACTAAATGCCAATATAATTGAAACAACTGTTATTACAAATAAAACAAGTTTTTTCCAAAATTTCATTTATCCACCTCTAACATATATCCAATTTTATAAACTGTTTTTATTTTTTCTTTCCAATTTAACTTTTTCCTTAGTCTTTGAATATGCAAATCTAACGTTCTTGTTTCAAATTCTAATTCCTCTCCCCAAACTTTTTCAAATATCGTTTCTCGATATAATACAAAATTTTTATTTTGAATAAATAATAATAGTAAATCAAATTCTTTTGGAGTTAAACTAATTTCATCTTTACCTCTTCTTACACTTCTAGCTACTGGATTAATAGAAATGTCGCCTATCACTTCAATACTGTTTTTATTATATCTCCTCAAAACAGCTTCTATCCTAGCCACTAATTCTTCAATTTCAAATGGTTTTGTAATGTAGTCATCAGCACCACAATTTAAACCCATAATTTTATCTTTTGTCTGACTTTTTGCAGTTAAAAATATTGTAGGAATTTTAACAGTCTGCTTTATATATTCTAATATTTCATATCCATCAATTTTTGGAACCATTATATCTAATAAAACTAAATCATAATTATTAGCTTCTATATAATCTGAAGCAATTTCTCCATCATTTGCTACTTCACATTTATACCCTCTCATCTCTAATTCAATTTTTATTAAATCACTTATTGAAATTTCATCTTCTACAATCAAAATTTTATTCATAATGCTATTCCTTCCTTCTAATCTCTTTATTCTAGTATATAACAAAAATGTATCTAAATTGTAAAAAAAAAAGAACTGATTTAAAAATCAGCCCCCAAATTTTTATCTTATTTTATATTGATTCTTATCTGCTCTTTCATCATATTGTCTATCATACTTATCTGTATTATAGTACCAGTCAGTTTCTTTATGCCCACCAATAATCGCTTTTCTATTTTTATTTAATAAAATATCTAAAAAAGTAAGTACAGGTATAACAATTCCTATTACAGATACACCTAAATCAATTGAACTTGTAACTGTTAATCCATCAGAAATACCATTTAATCTATTAAAAACTGCCGTTCCAAAGTATGACACATATAGCCCCATATATAAAGCAGCTCCAATAATATTTCTCTTTAAAACTAGAATTATACATGGAATTGTTGCAAATATTAATATAATTTCTAAAGTAGTGTTTAAAGGAACTATAAAAAAGCCTACTCCATTAGTTGCTAAAATAGCAACTAATGCTCTAAAAATCCAGAAAATAATTCCCCATATTGTTAACATATAGCTAAACATACTCATCTTTCGTACCACACCTTTCGTAACTTTAATTTACTTTAACAAAGGTGGAATAACATCCGCCTAAAATTTCTATCCTTCAAAATTAAATTCATCTTTAAATTTTTCTTTAAATATTTCAAAAACAGCTGCTAATACTGCATCATCATCAACACTAACATAAGATTCTTCATCTTCTGATTCTGTTGCTTCTAATTTTAATATAACAACTTCATTTTCTTCTTCACTACCATCTTCTGGTACAGGAAGTAAAACAACATAATCTTCTTCTTCATATTTAATTAAATCTAAAAATTCAAATTTTACTTCATTTCCTTCATCATCATTTAATATTATTAAATTACTATCATTTTCAAAGTTATCATCCATATTTTCGTTATCCATTATAATTTTCTCCTTCCACAAATTATAAAACTATAATATACTATAATATATTTTTTTGCAAGTTATTTTTTTATTTTTTCATGGAAATATATTTTTCCAAAATATACACTGCTGAAATCGTATCAACAATTAATTTCTTTTTATTCTTGTTAATATTTAATAAATTCATAGTTTTATGAGCTTCAACAGTTGTAAGCCTTTCGTCCATTATCTCAATTTTCATTTTATTATACTTACATTTTAATTTATGTATAAATTTTTCTGTTATTTCCGCTCTAAATGATTTTGTACCATTCATATTATATGGCATTCCAATAACTATAGTATCAATTTCATATTGTGAAAATATCTCATCAAGTCTTTTTAATAAAATTTTATCATTACCTTTATAATCAATTGTTTCAAGTCCTTGAGCCGTTATGCATAAAGGGTCCGTAATAGCTATTCCAACTCTACTATCACCATAATCTATCCCTATTTTCCTCATTTCATTCCCCCAAAATGCAATTAGTCCTCTAATCCTATATAATATTTAACCATTTTTTCAAGAAGTTCATCTCTCTCTATCATTCTTATCAAGTTTCTAGCATCATTATGACTTGTTATATATGTTGGATCTCCAGATAAAATATACCCAACAATCTGGTTTATAGGATTATATCCTTTCTCAACTAGAGCTTGATATACTTCCTTTAAAATCTCTTTTGCTCTAAGACTCTTATCCTTTTCAACCTTAAAGCTCATTGTTTTATCTACCGCCATATCATACCCTCCTTAAATATAATTAACTTGATTTTCCGTTTTTGGAGCTGAATCAATATATTCTTCAAGTCTTTTTGTTAATTGTTCTATACCAGTTCCTTTGTAATATGTTGAAACAACAAAATTAACCTTTGGAGATGCTATAAGTTCATTTGCATATTCTTGATTTTCTTCTTGTGGTTCTTCACCAGAATCTTCAACAATTTCTAAACTCTCAATTTCATCTTTTAAAATTCTTAAAAATTGGTCAACTGCATTTTCTTCTACACCTGAAAATACAATAACAAATTTAGGTCCCATATATCTTACAAAAATATAATTTTTTGCCATTTTTCCATTTACAATTTTAGCAACTTGTGTAATAATTTCATTTCCCATTTGTCTACTAAATTGTTCATTAATTTCTTCAATATTTGCAATTCTAAACATACAAACAGCTGAAGTTGCAAATTGATCCATTATTTTTTTAGCTTTTCCATATAAATATTCAGCTGTATGTAATGCTGTAAATTTATCAATTTTATCTATGTTTTCAATTGTGTCTTGATAAGATACAGTTTGCAAAATAGATATGATATTATCTTTTACTACTTCTATTATTGTAGTATCAACATGATCAAAAGCATGCATTTGACCACTTTCCATTATCCAATAACCTATATAAATATTATCTATATATAAAGGGAAAAACATAGCAGACTTTGCTCTTCCCATTTCAGTTTTTTGATAAGGTAATTTTTCATTTTCATTTTCAATAGTAACATATTTAGGTGTAGCTGTTGAAACACTATCTTGAAAAATTTCTTCATTATGAAGATTTACTAAAGTTTCATGATGCTTTTCATCTACATTCGAAGCTTTTATAACGTATTCTGCACCATCAAATACTACTATTGTTGAATATTTAATATCATATTTATCAATAACAACTTCATTCATTCTTTTTAATTTATTTTCAACAGAATCTTCTTCACCAGCTAATTTCATAAAATCTTGCAATACTGATAAATTATTAATTTTAGCATTTAAGTTATTAAAAGATTCAATTTTTTTCTGAATATGTACATTATAGACTATTAATGTTATTATTACCATTACCAATAATGATATTGTTAAGAATATCAATATTCTCACCTCTACACGTTTATTTTAATATCTATTTTTCATTTGATTCAAAGTATCATTAGTATTATTTGAAAATACATTTGAATTATTCATATTAGAATTCATTGCATTATCCATTGATCCAGAAGATTTTTTACTATTCAATCTTGGATATACCATTTCACCTAAAACTTGTAATTTTGTCATAAATGGTTTTGGATATCCATTAAGAGATAATTTACAAGTAGCCATTGTTTCCAAATATTTTGAATAAACCTTTTCGTCAAATGGAATACTACAAGCTTTAACCATATCTCTATTAAATAAATCCGTCATAACAGACATATCAGGTCCATTATATCTACTCATACCTGCTATAATCATTTTATTATTTAAGCATCTAATTTTTGTTTCCTTATTTATAACAACTCTAACCTTTTCTGGTTCCCATGCACCTTTAAATTTTAGTTCTCTTAAAAATGCAGTTAATGGTTGAATTGTTAAAATATCCATTGATTGCACTAAATATATTTCTTGACAACTAGCAAAATATGCTGGATCTGTTTCAAAATCACAATCTATTAAAACTAAAGAATGATTTTGAATTAAAGTTGACAAAATTGGTTCTGCATTCTCATACATATTTCCATCTGCTGGAAGAGCAGTATATACAGATAAATTTTTATTAACTTTAATTCCTTCTGCATATCCATTTTCCAATTTACTAATTGATGTATAAGCTATATTTCTAAGTTCCTCTCTACTATCTGTAAAAATATAGTAAGAGTTTCTATTTTGAGTCATATCCAAAATAGCTGTATTTATTCCCATTAGTGAAAGCATTAAAGCTAAATTATTTACTAAGAAAGATGTACCATTTTTAGTTGTTCCTAAAAATGTAACTATTTTTTTATCTTTACTAAGTAAACTATTTAAGTTTGACATTGAATAATCTACTTTTGGTTTTATACTTTCTACTGCATTTACATTATTCATATTTGGTATATTTTGTTGATAATTATTACTAGATGTATTTTCAAATCCCATACCAGGAAGCATTGTTCCTTCTTCAGTATTGTCATTATCACTTTCATCAATTCCAGGTAATACATCATCATCTTCTATACCAGGCAACGCATCATCATTAATATCTTCATCTATTCCTGGTAATTCCTCAACATCATCTATTCCAGGTAGCTCTTCGACATCATCTTCAACAACAGGTGGTAAATTATTATCATCAGCTTCATCTAATTTTTCTAATAAAGAAGACACATCTACTTCTTCTCCATCATCTTCAATTCCAGGTAACACATCATCATCAATTTCTTCATCTAATTCTGGAAGTATTACTGTGTCATCATCAATATTTCCTAATCCTGGTACATCTATAGAGTCATTTCCTTCTACATCTAATAAATCACTATTCTCGTCTAAACCTGGTAACGGAACATCATTTTCCGTGTTTATATCATTTAATAAATTATCTAAATTACTTGTACTTGGTTGTTCTACAACTTTTCTAGGTCTACCACGTTTTCCTTTTGGTTTTGGTGGTTCTACAACTAATTTTCTAGGTCTACCTCTTCCTTTTTTTACTGGAGCTTGTGGTTCTGCTGTTGGAATCTCAGCTACTTCACTTGCTTGGCTTGGTACATTATTAATGTTATCAGCAATATTTGTATTATTGATATTACTAGCAGTATTAACAGTATTAGTATTATTAGTAGTAGCAGTATTGTTAGTAGTATTCATATTATTAACCATATTAGTACTGTTAACATTACCAGTATTATTTGTAATACTAGATGTTGGAATTGTACTTGTAGCTCCATTTACAACTGGTCTTTGTATAGTTTTACCCGAAAATACTTTTGGTTTTGAAACATTTTGCACATTATCAACTCCTACTGGTTTTTGAACTCTAACAACATTTGCTGATTGCCCACTTTGAGCTTGAACAGGCTCTGCTTGTCTCATAACTCTAGGTTGTACACTTTCAGGTTTAACAGCTTCAGATTGTGGGCTTTGAATATTAGTATTTACATTTCTATTAGAAATTTTCTTAACACCTGATGGAATAACTATTGGACCACTTATAGGTGCACTTTTTCCAATTGTATTAACACTAATTCCAGATTCATCATCATCATCCATTCTAGAAACAGGACCATTTGATTTGGCTCCCATTAATGATTGATATTTATTTGATTCACTTTCTAGCACAGCCTTTACTTTCATAGGTAATACATTAATTATTATTTTTAGTTGCTCATCAGTATATTGAGCAGCTATATTATTAAAACTATCTGCATATCTTTCTGTATTTTTTCCAAGTTTTCTAAAATGAGCTAATATATTTTGAATTTCTACTTCATTTACTTCATTATCCATTACAGGATCATAAGTTGCTTGATCTATTCTATAATAAATTTTTGCTTCTTTTTTAGTTCTAGGTCTATTTATCAATTTGCATAATTCAGACATATTTCTATCATTTCCCATAATAGCATTATAAACACCTATACTAAAAAATTTATTTAATATTGCACTTCCTGGAGAACGTCTTTCTGAACATATTAAAATTATAGCTGTTTCTTTTCCTTCATTATCATGTGCTTCATCACTAATTTTATCTAGATTTTCAAAAATAAAATTATCAATTGAATCATAATTTGTATTTACAAAAGGCTCCAAATCCTCACTTATAACAATTCTATCATAACTTTTATCTTTTTGAATTTCTTTTAGTATTGCATTAAAAAAATATACATTTTTATAAGATAATAATTCCTTATATTCCTTTGGATACCTCTTAATTATTGCTTCTGAGATACTATCATTACTTACTGCAAATAAAACTTTCATTTATCTATCCCCTCCAACCGTTTACTACTATTGTGAATATTAAAGGTAAAACTTGACATATTAATAAAATTGTTACAAATGTAATAATTAATGCAAAACCTTTATCTCTTACATCTAATTTTCTAATTCCTATCATATATTGGTATATTGAACCTACTGCAATACCAACAAAACAAAATGGTATACTATAAATTCTTACTGTGTTTAAAATGTAAGCTGCAACTCCATATGGATATGAACCATATTGAGCAACATATTCCTTCAAGTTTGAGCCTACCCCTTCTTTTATCTCTTGTAATTCTGTTGCTGTTTCTGATTTTTCCAATATTTCTGCTTCACTTTCGCTAGCAAATACTACTGAAAAGGCAGATATGAACATAAGTATAATTACTATGGAAACTGCTATTTTTTTTATCATATATATAAAAACCTCCTTTAAGGCATTTTAACTCATTCTACCTAAAATAATTTTACATATATAATAATACAATATTATTCACAAAATATCAACCAAATTTTAGAAATTTATTTTTTTATTTATGTTTAATATTTTTTAACAAACAACATTAAACCATAACTTTTATCCTATAATTTTTCATATAAATTTTTCATAATATTATATACTTTATTTGCCCAATTCTTATCGCTCGCATATCTTTTATTTACAGCTGAAACTGTTTCTCCATTATAATACCTACCATCTGCAATATTTCCACCATAAATTCCTGCACCTTTTTCGTTTAAATAATATTTAACTAATACACGTGCTAATAAATCTATTCCTTCTGCATAAGTAGTAAATGATTTAGCTGAAGAATATGCACTTGAATCATAAGCCATATAACCAAATAAATTATTTTTATCAAGTGAAATTTTTGAAGTTCCCCATCCACTCTCATGTATTGCAATAGCAGCTAGGAATACACCATTTATACCATATTCCTGTTCTGCATAATAAAAATAATCACAATTTTCTGTAAATACATTATTTTTATCGTTTGAATTATTTTTCAAAATTTTCCTAAATTGCTCTAAACTTAATCCACTTTTTTTATTAAGTGCCATATCAAAGCTCAATCCAGCTAAAAGAATATCTTTATTTTTTTCTACTCCATTTTCTTCAATATTTGAAATTTCTAATGGATTTATATTACTTAAAGCTTCCGAAAGAACATATCCACTTTTTCCTAAACAAGTAATATATGCCCATCCATTATCAAAAACTTTTTGAACAGTAACTTTTGTTCCTTTAGAAAAAGTAGAAATTTTTTCAGCATCTTTATTCGCTGATCTTAAAAATGGTAACATTTCAGCAGTTGTATAAACATTATCTTTTTCTTTTAATTTATATTTATTAGTTCCTCTTCCTGTTCCAATTTCAACTATTTTATTAATTGAAGTTTTCTTTACATTACTTGCTACTATTTGTTCTGACTCTAATTCATCATTATTATACTTTTTTATTGTTATTACATCTTGCTTTCCATCAACACCAATCTGCGTAACATGAATAGTTCCACTTGGTAATTTATCATTATTTATGTATTTGGTGGTATATTCTAAATCGATTTCTTCCAAAATCATTTCTTCTCTTATTTTTCCATGTATATTTGAATGTAATATCTCATCTATTTTTAAAGAATTTTTATTTTTCTTAAGCTCTTGAATATTAGTATCTATAGCAACAGCTTGTACTTCTTGTGATTTGAATATGCAAAATGTATTTAGAAAAAAACACACTAAAATAATAAATAGAATTGCTGTAATTAGAGTTAATAACTTAGAATTTAAAAATTTCTTCATTAAAAACTTCATTCCTTTCTCACTCGAATCATAAAATTACATTCTACTAATTTACAAGCAAATACTTTCCTATAATATTTTATATATAAATCTTTCAAAAATCAACTACATATTTTGGATAATTATAAAAGCTTTTCCATTTTTAAAACTCAATATTCATTTTATTTTCAACTAACTCAATTCCATTATCATATATTGTATTTTCCTCATTTTTTAATGGTATTTTTAATGATAATGTTACAGTATGAATATTATCATCTTTTGTAATAACATTCAAATTCAAATTAAAATGATTTTCTATTTTTTTTAATTCTATTCCAGCCATTTCTAATAAACTACCATCAAAGTTAATATCTTGTTCATTACTTATTTTATAATTTTTTACAATATCTTTATTCAAATACTTAAATGTTATAGGATTTGATAAATCTTGAAAATAAATTGGCATATCATAACTAATATCATTTTTTTCATTCTCAGAATTTAACATATTATATTCTAAGCTCTCATTTATTTCATTACTTTCCATATCAAAATAATCGTCTCCAAAATGAGTTGGATTAAGATAAAATAAACTTTGAGTGCCCATTTCTAAATTATTAACATGAATATTATCTATATATATTTTTTTTATATAATTTTCAAAACCATAATCCTTCAATCTATCAATATAAATTGCAACATCAGTATATTGATATAAGTTCAAATTCCATTCTGGATTTTGGTAACTTGTATCATTTTTTACAGCATTAACATTACTATAATAATAAATTTTACTAATTTTAAATTGATTTTCTATATTAGTACTTTCTGAGTTTTCATTTGGAACATCTCTTTTTATATACCAAAATATTCCTCCTCCAATCAAAATACCAATAATTATTATAATTATAAAAAATTTTTTCATTATAAAACCTTTCTAAAATAGCTTAAATAAGCAATATGTTTTTTTACATATTGCTTATTTTTTTATAAAAATTGATTTTATTTTATCTACTAATTTACCAAAAAATCCTTTTTCTTTACTTTTTGAAATAATTTCAACATTCTCATTTTTTTCTTCATTATTAACTACAACATTTGTTTTAATAATTTCTTTAGGTTTACTTAAATCTTCTGAAGAACTCTTATTTAAAGATGTATCACCTTGCATAGTTTCTGCTTGTTCAAAAATATTATTAACTTTTTCGTTAAAATCATTTTGATTGTTTTCTAATAGCATTAATATTTCTTGACGTCTTTCTTCATTACACCAATATTTCAAATTTAATACCATTAAGAAATGTAATGTAAATTCTTGTAAACCTTGATTTTCTAATGGAAGCTTTGGATCTACATAAATTTCTATATTTCTTTTTTTTAAAATAGCTATATAATCCAAGATTTTTTGTGGAATTTTATTCAAATATCGTTCATTCATATGGTGGATTATATAATCTACTTCTGCTATTGCAATTCTATCTTCATTTGGAATAGTAGCTACCAAAATAATACCTCCTTTTATCCTTCGTAAAAAAATATTTTAATGCTCCATATCTTCATTGCTTTGCTCTTGATTTCTCTCTTTGCATTGTTCTTCATATATTCTTCCAATTTCTTCTACATCTAAATTTGGATATTGCTCCATTAATTGTTTTGCTATTTCAACATAATTTATAATTTTTCCAGAAGCTACTTCTAAATCATGCATTGTCATTTTTCTAGCTACACTTTCTAACTTCTCAGCTAATCTCTCTATATTTTCTTGTGATTGTTCCATATTCTCTCCTCCAATTATCTAATTAATACATTATAATTATAACATATTATGATAAATTGTCAATTTTTTTAGCATATTTTAAATACAAAATATATGTTTTATTCGTCCTCCCAACCACGCACAGTCTGTAAAATTTTAAAATTCTGTAGAACATAAAATTTAACAGACTGTAGCTAGCCGGTCCCCACGAAATAACTTCATAAAACATATATTTTTTATATTTGCAATATAGTGAAAAAAGAAGTTTTAATATATTTTTTTAGTTATGGTTTGTGGGGACCGTTTTAGAAAATGTTATTAGCGTTAGCAAATTACATTTTCTTAAATGGGGAGAATAACTTAAAAAATATATAAAACTTCTTGAAATGTATATTTTTATTATTGTAAAATGCCTAAATTAAATTTTATAAAAAACAAAAGATACGTTTTTGAAAGCGTATCTTTTATTTATATTAATTAATCATTAACTGTTTCTTTTAATGCTTTTCCAGCTTTAAATACAGGTGCTTTTGAAGCAGGTATTTTAATTTCTTCTTTAGTTTGTGGATTTCTTCCTTTTCTTGCAGCTCTTTTTCTAACTTCAAAAGAACCAAATCCAACTAATTGAACTTTTTCTCCATTTTTTAATTCTTCTGTTACTACATCAACGAATGCATTAACTATTTCTTCAGCAGCTTTTTTTGTTTCTCCTGTTTTTGCAGCAATTGCTGCTATTAATTCAGCTTTGTTCATTTTCTATTACCTCCTAATGAATTTGTATGTAGAAATTTGTCAATATATCTTTCTACATTAAGATTATTCGCCAAATTCAAGCAAAATCCCTCTTTTATTTTTTTATTTTTTTGATTTTATAGTTTTATTTTTTAACCATTTTTCAAAAAAATCAGTATTTTCAAGCATTTTCAGACTTCTATGAATTTTCAACATTTTTTAATTTTTTACTTATTTTTAAGTCTTTTGAAGCAATATTTAATTCCATTTGAGAAAAAATATTAAACACAATTGACAATACAAAATAAATTATTACAATCAAAAATATTTCTAACAAAAATTTTATTTTTTCATTAAAATAAAAATTCATAAATAAAAATTTTCCAGAATAAATAGAAATAATGCTTATCAAAGTTACTTTAAATATATTATTTACAATATTTAATTTTAAATTCATATTTTTCTTTAATTTATAAAAAATGGTAATACAAACAAAGCCATCACAAATTAAAGAGCTTATTAATGCTCCTTTTTCATAAATTCCATCAATAGGTATTAACGAAAAATTCAAAATTAATTTTAAAACCATAGAAACACTCATTATTTTCAAATGTATCGTTAATTTGCCTACTCCCTGCAATATTCCTGTCATTGTTTGAGTTAAACTTGTAAAAATAATAGACATCGTAGCTATTTTCAATAACTCCCCACCTCTATTTGCATTTGGATATAAGAAATTAATTATCTCATTTGAATATATATTCATTCCCAACATAATTGGTATAGCAATAAAAAACGTTATTAAAAATGACAAATTAACTTTTTTATTTAGTTCTTTTTCATCATTTAAAGAATTTAATTTTGCTATTTCTGGAACTAATGCAACTGCTAAAGCCCCATTTAATGCAAGTGGCATTGTAGTTAGTAACTCAACTTTAGAACTTAAAATTCCATATTTTTCTCTAGCTAATTCTTCACCTAACTTATTTTTCAATAATCGTATTATAGTAAAAGAATCTATATTATTTCCTAAAGAAGTTACAAAAAAGCTTATTGAAATAGGAATTGAAATCATTAAAATTTCTTTCATAATTTGCTTTATAGTAGGTTTCATTCTATAAATACTTAATTTTATTTCTATGCAATCCTTTTTCTCAGTTTCAATGTATTTTTTAACTACATATATAAAACTAAATATTGTAGCTAATGTTGCAGAAAGCATTGACGTTTTAGCCATAAGCTCTGTATTAAACCTAGTAACTTTTGCTACAAATTCTACCATTACAATAGTTAGAATAGTCTTTATTAATTGCTCAAATGTTTGAATAATAGCTGATACTTTTATATTTTGTTTACCATTAAAATATCCCCTTATAACAGAAGTAACTGAAACAAAAAATATTGATGGTGCTAAAATTTTTAAAGTATCACTTGCAGCGTCAATCTGTAAAAAATATTTTGCAATAAAATCAGATGAAAAATACAATATCAAACTACAACTTAATCCAACTAATGCAAATATTGCTATTGCTACTTTAAAAACTCTTTTTGCACCTTTTACATCTCCAACTGAAAAGTTTTCTGCAACAATTTTCGAAACTGAGTTTGGTATCCCAATTGAAGAAATCGTTAAAAATATAGCATAAATTTGATAAGCAGACATACAGATTGCATTTCCACTATCCCCAAATCCATTTTTATTGGTTAGATATAAGCTATAAATCATTCCCAATAATTTAACTGCAATTTGTGAAAACATTAAAGCAAGAACTCCACTAAAAAATCCTTCAGCTTTACTGTTTTTCATTTATTTTCCCCCATTTCTTTTTCTAATATCATTTCTTTAATATTATTCTGTACTTACAAAAAAATACCGAAACTTAAAAATTTAAAAAACTCAGAAACATAAAATTGAAAAGGTATTGATTTTTTTTGCTTTTTGTAGGATAATATATATGTGAATTTTTGTTGTTAATGGAGGAAAAATGAAATATATAGATACATTTTTAAAAAAGTTAAAAACAGATAGAAATACATTTGTAACTTATATATTAACATTAATATCAATTTATATTGTTGTAGATAGATTAGTTGAAATAATATTCATAGGTGCTACTGGTATGGCTGTTTCTTATTGGGGACCAATAAAATACACTTTAGCATTAGCTTGTTTAGTATTTGCACTAGAGTTTTCATTTTCTTCAAAGTTTGTAACAGAAGATACCAAAAAACTGTCCTTCTTATATATTTTCACAATTGGTTTCTTCATAGTAGTAACATCTATGATAATTCAATGGGTAAACAAAATTTGTTGGGTTCTATTTTTCTCAGTACCTAACTATTCATACATAATTCAAAACTTTTATGAACTTGTTAAACCTGCATTTTCATCTTTTGCATGGTATTTACCAATCGTATCATTCTACCCTGTATTTAAAAAATGCTATGGAATGATTAATGATACTAAAGATATACGTGATTCCGTATTCGATTGTCCAGGAATAGATATTTCAAACAATAAAGAAGGTTGGGGGCCATACACTTGTGAAATGTTACTTTGTAAAGATTCTGAAACAGGTGCAGTAATTAAAACTCCTGAATCTAGGAGATTTGAAGCCTCTTTAGTTGTTGGTGTTTCTGGTTCTGGAAAAACCTCTATGGTTTTTGAACCAATGTTTGCAAGAGATATTGAAAAGAAATTTTTCTTTAAAGAAAGTTCAAAAGAAATGGGTTATACTGCTCTTAGAACTGGACTTGCAACTTTAACTAGCCCTTATTCTAATGAATACTTAAATGAAAATTTTAACTTAAACATGTTAAAACCAAATCCAAATAAAGAAAAATTATATAAAGCTTTCATGTCAAAGCTTATCTTAATTAATACTAATGATGAATATATTTATAAAAATTTAGGATTAACATATATGGTACCTGATTATGAATCTATTTCTCATATGACTGACGTAGCTGAAAATTTTGGTATACCATATCATATTATAGATCCTAATGATAATAATTCAATTGGATTAAATCCATTTGTTTTTAAAGATCCAATAAAATCTTCACTTGCTATATCTGCAATATTAAAACAAATGCATTCTGATGGATTTGATGTATCAAATAATGTAAATATAACAAATTCTAACAATTCTATTACAACTAGTCTTTCAACACAAGCTGTAGAAAATTTAGTTTTACTTTTAAAAGAAATATATCCAAAGATTAATGAAGGTTCCCTTCCTAATCTTGAAGATTTATTAAATATGTTAAATAATTTTGATTTAGTTGAAAAAATGTGCAAAGTCATGGAAAATGATGAAGTACTAGCAGAAAAATACGCTATACAAATTGCATATTTTAAAAAGAACTTCTACAAGAAAAGTGAAAACAGAAAAAAAATGTCTGAAACTGTTGCTGTTCCAGCAGCACAAATAGAAGCTTTATTAAGACATCCTGGTGTAAAAAACATTTTATGTAATAGATACAATAATGTAAATTATGACAATGCTTTAGCTAATGGAGAAGTATTATTTGTATGTACAAGACGTGGAGATTTAGGAGCTGCTACTCAAAAAGCATTTGGGTTATTCTTCTTACTTTTAATGCAACAATCTGTATTATCTAGACCTGGAAATGAAAAATCAAGAATACCTCACTTCTTATACATTGATGAATTTCCTCCTTTTGTTACTAGAGCAACAGAAGATATATTTACATTATATAGAAAATATAGAGTTGGAACTATAATCTCAGCTCAAAACTTATCACAGTTCGGAGCTGAAAAAGACTCTGAAAGAGCAAGCTTTAGACAAACTCTTTTAGCCAACTGTTCTACAAAAATGGTATTTGGTAATAATACTCCTGAAGATAATGAATGGTGGAAATTAGAATTTGGCGATAAACGTGAATGGGATTTCAAAAATACTTATAAAACTGATAATGATGGTGATCCTGCTTATGACGAAAATTACAGAGATATAAAATGGGTTTGGAAGAAAAACTTTGAGGCTGGTAAAATTCAAGCTTTAAAATTCAAACAAATAATTTATAAAACAAAGGATTTAAAAGGAAAAAATCTTGTTGGTAAAGCTAAACTTGACTTCTTAGAATCTAGATATAAAGAACCTCAAAAAATTAAAAATTTCAATTTTTCTAAGTTTGTACAAGGAATTTCATCTGAATCCTCAAAGGAAATGGATAATTCAAAATTTAATCTTATGAATGTTGATTTTTATGACAATAGTCCAATAGTTGATGGCCCTATTGCAAGAAATCCTAAACGTACTTTTGAAAAAAATAGAACTCCAGAAAATTACATAAACCCTATAAAAACTAATTCTAATTTAACTGAAGCTATTGATGATTATAATAATACAAATAATGATGATAACAATGAATAAAGAGGCTTTTATAGCCTCTTTTCACTTTTAGAAATAATTATTTTAACAATTTAATTTCTACATTTTTTGCTTTATATTTTCCCGTTTCTTCATCTATAATAAATTCTACTAATGATTTTTCTAAACTTGTTTCATTCTGCTTTAAATCTGTTGTAAAATATAATTTTATTTTATCAATAGTAATCTTGCTCATAACAATTTCTTTAAATACTTCTACCATATTTTTATCATCTTCACAAACAAATATAATTTGTGGTGGAATTTGATAACCTGAATCTCCTGGAACAAAGTGTTCGTAAAAATCTTTATATAATTTTAATCTTTCAATTAATTTTATTTGCCATTCTTTTTCTCTTCTAACACATTCAAAAATCAAACTTATAGATTTATTTTCTTTTCCCAAAGTTACTTCTCCATGAGGTTTAAAAGTCTTTTTTAAATTTTTAGCAGTTATCTGTGGTTTAACTCTGTAACCTTGAAAATTACTAGATTTTCTAGCATAAGCAATAATAATTTGATTTCCAGCTAGTCTTTTCTTTATCATTCCAACAGGTTTTGTATTATCAGTTGGTTGCCAATAACATTCTACTTCTTTAGAAGTAAGTAAATACTTACCCATTTTTTCCAAACAGTATATTCTATATATTCCTTTTCCTTCTTCTGATGTAAAGAAATATCTAGTTAAAATTTTTGATTTAACCAATTGCTCAAGTTTATTATTTAACTTGTCTTGTGATTTTACATCAGCTCCCTTTTGTAATAAAATCTGATAAATTTGCCTTGATGTCATAAATTCAAAATCATTTACTAATTCTAAAATATCAAAATGAATATCAGTAATATTACCTTCATTAATTTTGTGGATAATCTGGTTTATTGATACATATCCATCTTTTCCATCAAAAGTTTTTATTTCTCCTTCCCTAATTGCAAATGGAGAAACGGTAGTTTTAATATTTTCATCATCTACCATTTTTCTAAACCCTCCTTAAATTATTACTAATTTGATTTTCTTTTTATTTTTTATTATCTTTTTAATATAGACATCCACAGTTTGTCCATAATGATAACCTTCTTTATACTCTGCTAACCCAACTAAGTTTGGATTTAACTCTATAAATAAACCATTTTTATGTTTATCTGCTTCTTTAATAATTCCTTTAACTATAGTTTTTTCTGAAATTTTTTCAACATTTTCTTCCCAACTTCCAAAAAGTTCTTTATATGATAAAACAATTCTATTATTAACCTTATCTATTGATTTTACCATAACATTGACTTTTTGTCCAACAAAAAATCTTTCTTCTGGCGTTTTTATCCTAGAAACAGAAATATCCTCAATATGTAAAAGCCCTACAACTCCAGCACCTATTTCAATAAAAACACCATATTTTCTAATGTTCTTTATAATTCCTTTTATAATCATTCCTTCAGATAAATTTTCCTTTATCCAATTAATCGCTTCTTCATTTGCACTTTTTCTTGAAAGAATAACTCTATTTTCATCATAAATTTCTTTTATTTTAAACTGTACATAAGAATTTAACTTATTCTTACAAATACTTGGTCTTGTAAAACCATATTCATCACTATCTATAAAATCAACTTCATTTTGTGGTATAATTCCAACAATATTTTTTCCAAGTTTTACATGTAAATTGTAATTATTATCACACTCATAAACAAAACCTTGCATAATTGTTCCATTATTATAAGCTTGTCTCAATATTTCTATCTCATACTCTTCTTTTGTTTCTATCCAACCTTCTGGAAAATACTCCATTTTTTCTCCTTCGTATAAATATTATTTCAATAAACTATTTATTTCATCTTGTTTTAAATATCTCCATTTTCCAATTTCTAAATCTTTTACTTCAATATTTCCTATCTTAGCTCTATGTAATGCTAAAACCTTTTTTTCTATTGCCTCACACATCTTTCTAACTTGTCTATTTTTTCCTTCATGTATTGTAATCATAAGCCTTGATTGATTTTTTTCTTTATCTATTTTCAATATTTTCACTTTAGCAGGTCTAGTTTTATAATTTTCGTCAATTATAACTCCTTCTCTTAAAGACTGTAAATCCCTTTCCGTAACTATTCCAATTAAAGTAACTGTATATGTTTTATCAATTTCATGTTTAGGATGTGTAACTTTATATACAAAATCACCATCATCTGTAAGAATTATTGCACCAGATGTATACATATCTAATCTTCCAACAGGTACAACTCGTTTTCCATTTTGTTTTACTAAATCTAATATTGTATCTCGTCCAAACTGGTCTGTAACAGTACTTACATATCCAATAGGTTTATTTAACAAAATATAAACATGTTCATCTTCTGGTAATTTAACAACTTTTCCATTATATTTTACTTCATCTTTTTCAATATCTATCTTGGTTCCAAGTTCTGTAATAACTTTTCCATTTACTTGTACTTTACCTTGTAAAATTAATTCTTCAGATTTTCTTCTAGAAGCAATTCCTGAAGAAGCTAAATATTTTTGTAATCTTACTTCCAACTACTATGTCCTTTCTAATATTATTAATCAAATATTTGGATTATTATCTAATTTTTCTAAAACTTTTGCAAAATATTCTGGTATTTTGGCTTCAAGTTTTAATAATTTCCCAGTTCGTGGATGTACAAATTCTAATTTTTGACTATGTAGCATTTGCCCTTCTACACCAAAAGGATTTTTTCCATTTGAATACACTCCATCACCAACAATAGGAAAACCTATTTGTGATAAATGAACTCTTATCTGATGAGTTCTACCAGTTTCTATATTTACTTCTATATAAGTATAATTATCATATTTTTTCAATACCTTAAAATGTGTAATTGCTTCTTTTCCATTCTTATTAACTGCCATTTTTATTCTATCATTCATACTTCTAGATATTGGCATATTAATTGTAGCTTCATTTTCTTTTATTTTTCCTCTAACAAGTGCAACATAAGTTTTTTTTACTTTGTGCTCTTTTATTTGATTACTAATATTTACATGTGCTTCATCATTTTTTGCAATAATTAAAAGCCCGGATGTATCTTTATCAATTCTATGTACTATTCCTGGTCGTAATTCTCCACCAATTCCTGATAAGCTATCTTTGCAATATGCCATTATTGCATTAACTAAAGTTCCATTCACGTTTCCATTTCCAGGATGCACAACTAACCCTTTTTGCTTATTTACAACTATTATATCATTGTCCTCATAAACAATATCTAATGGAATATTTTCAGGTTTTATTTCAATTTCTTTCACTTCTTCCTTTTCCATTGTAATATTATCATTTTCTAAAACTTTATATGAAGTTTTAACTTGTTTACCATTTACTAAAATATTACCATTTTCTATCATACGAGCAATAGCAACTCTAGAAATATTTTCTTCTTTTTTACTTATATATTTATCTATTCTAATACCAGCTTCACCATTTTGTACAATATATTCCACCAAAATTCTCCTTATATATTAAATTATCATTCAAAATTTCCTTTTGTTTTATCTTTTGAAAAAACAATTTTTATTAAAAATGCTGGTAATGCCATCATTCTTTTTATTCTCTTTGGTTCTTTTGCTAATCTCCAAAGCCATTCTATTCCGCACTTTTGAAAAAATTTTGGTGCACGTTTAATCTTTCCCGCCTCATAATCAAAAGTACCACCTTGACCAGCGGAAATATCTACTTTTAACTTATTTCTATTCTTATATATCCATTTTTCTTGAATTGGTGCACCCATAGCTACAAATAAAACATTAGGTTTAAGATAATTTATTTCATTTATAACTTCTTCTTCTGTATGTTCTTTAAAAAAACCTTCATGACAGCCTATTATTTTACAGTTCGGATAAGTTTTAAGTACATTTTCCTTAGTTCTCTCAGCAATTCCTGTATCACCACCTAAGAAATAAAATGTCCATCCTTCTTTCTCACCGAAGTTCTAATATTTTTCGAAAATAAGATTGGCCAGGAATTCTTTCTTTAAATTTCTTTTTTTGAAGCTTTCCTCCTATCATCACACCAACACTGTCAGGCGTAGAAAAATCAGCATTTTTCAAAACTTCAAAAAACTCTCTATCTTTATTTGCCATCATTATAAATTCTGTATTAGGTGCTACAACTATTTTACATGATTTATTACTACCTTCTATTAATTGTTCTGTATATAATCCAGCCTCATCTAGTGTAACATTATCTATATTTACTCCTAAAATTTTTATCAAATTTCTTTGCAATTTTACACCGCCTTGTTATTATTTAATTCTTTGAATGAAAATCTCATTATATTTACAACAAATAAAATCCAACCTATTACAATAAATACATCTGCCAAATTAAATACTGGAAAGCTTCCTATTTTTATAAAATCTAAAACAGCTCCTCTAAAAATTCTATCCAATAAATTAGAAAAACCACCTGCAATAATAAAAGATATAAATAATATCGTTTTAAATGTCATGAATTGCCTTTGGATTATTACATATCTAATCATTAAAGTTAAAACTAAAATTACTAAAAGCATGTTTTTTACATTTCCGTTTTGCCATTCCAAAAGCAATTCCTTCATTCTCAATTTTAGTAACAACAAGAAAATTTGATATTATTTTTTTATCTTCAGTTACAAAATTATCTACTAAAATTTTAGATAATTGGTCTATTGCAATTAAAGAAATACTAAAAATAGTCATAATCAATAATATTTTTTTTAATTTCATTTATATATTACTCCGCATCTAATTTTTTGTATATAACAAATTGTCCATCACCATATAATAAACTATAATTTGCATCTTCTTTAAGCTTTGTATTTACATCATCTCCATCATATAACATAACATATCTTACACCATATTCATCAAATATTTTTTTATAATTTGAGTTTAAATTTGGAACAGATAAAGCATCAGAAAATATATCTTTATATCCATTAAATTCTGGTGTATATAAATCACATCTTGAATCTATAAAAACAGGAATATCTCTAAATAATAAATAACTTCCATAATTATATTCATTATATAATTTTAATTCTTCTGGTTTTATATTATTTTCTTCCATATAGGATATTAGCCAATTTGTAGCTTCTACTGGATAGCTACTTGTTTGTATATATTCGTCTGCTTTTTTATCATTCATAAAGTTTCGACCAATTAAAAATACAAACCCTACTGTAACAATCATTCCAATAACACTTGTAGCTAGTTCTTTTAAAATTTCACAAATTTTCTCATCATATTTTGCAAAAAAATCTGCAATTAATTTTGCTAAAATAGGCATACACATTATTACAACTAATGAAACTTGCCTTCTTGCTTTAAAAGCTAAAATTAAAGTTCCTGCTATCATAAGTAAATCACTTAATCTAACTTTAACATCTATTAAAATTAATATTGAAAATAATACTATAAGCATAATTGCAAATTCCATACTATTTGCAAGAGTTAAAGGTAAATGTTCATTTATAGAGTCAGTTGTATTGCCTTGATAAATTTTATATGTATATGTAAAAGCACCTGTTCCAAATGGATTTAAAAATCCTATTATTAACGCCAAAAGTAATACTACTATTAAAGTAATAATTGCTTTATTTTTTACTGCAATTACTTTATAAGGATTTTTTCTACGTTTTTCTCTCTTTATTTTTCTAGATTCTACATTTTTTTTGCTTTTTTCAATTAATGTATCTAATTTTTCTATACGTTCTTTTGAGCTAGATAATTTTTTTAATATCTTTAAAGATTGTCTAAGTATTAATTCATCTAAATCTAAATCAGTTATGACAATAAAAAGATACTCAGCAATATAAGGAAGCGCAAATACAAAAAACATTGGAAATACTGCACAATGCATTTCTGTAATTAAAAATGCAATAATTAAAAGCGGTATACAATACCTTTTTTGATTTGTTTCTAACAATTTTTCTATAAAAAACATTTCTAGCACAAAGAATATAAAGGTAACTAATTGCGCTCTTGCCTGTATATATGGCTTCAGTAAGTATAAAGCTACTAAAGTCGATATAGCAGAAACCACTCTATTCTTATTCGTTAGCTTAAAGCTTGTTTTATATAATGCTATTCCTAAAATCGATGTTAAAAACATTGTTAATGCATATATTCCGTAAATTCCAAAACCTGCCACAAATTGCATAAAAAATGTATATTAATAAATCATACAACCAATGAGGCCATGTGTATTTCAATCCATGCCAAGAAAATGGATCATTTTCTATTCCAAATATTCCATGCTCAAAAATATATTCTCCACATTTTATATTGTAAAAAGTATCATTTTGCAAAACTTTTGGAGAAATACCAATTGATATAATAACTATACAAATTATAGCTATTATATCAAATATAAAATTATTTAATTTATCTGATTTTCCTTTTTTTTCCTTCTTTGTTTTTTTATTTACCAGTTCTTCATCCATCAATTTTTATTCTCCTAAATAAAATCTTTTTCCCCTAGGGAAATAAGTTATTGATATAACGATTATATACTTTATTAAATGAATTGTAAAGAAAAAGCAAGGAAATTTTTAAATTTCCTTGCAGTTATTTTTATTAATTAAACAGTTTCTTCTAATACTTCTTCCTGTTCTTCTTTATCATTTACAATTTGCATACTTGCTATTGAAACTTCATAAGCAACTCTTGTTTCAACTCTACCATCTTCATATTTTTTCTCGTAAGTTCTTGATTGAATTCTACCTACTATTTTAACTTGAGTTCCTGTTTCAATATTTTGGCAAAATCTTGCATTTCTTCCCCATGCTATACAAGGTATGTAATCTGATTTATTATAAGCTCT
>CANRQI010000017.1 GCA_947632835.1 uncultured Clostridia bacterium | reverse complement strand
TGCAAACCAATATACAAATATTGTTACAGCAGGCTTTATTATAGCCCACCACCAACCAAGAGCAGCACCTCTATATGTCTTAACCAAATCTGCTCTTGCTAGTTTAAATATTTGTTGCTTATATTCCATATGTTCTTTTAATATTGTTATTAAATCTTTCATTTTTTCCTACTTTCTTTTTACTTTTATTATCATAGTAATTAATATTATAATTCCTAAAATAGAAATTATTGCTCCAATTTTTATATATGGTGTACAATATTTAAAATATATTTCATGCTCACCTTCATTTAATTCTATTCCAATAAATCCTGTATTTACGTTTATAATATCTGTTTTCTTTCCATCAACATAAGCTTTCCAGCCTTTTGAATATGAAGTTGCAATTTGCAATATTCCATTTTTATCATTAGATATTTTTCCTTTTATCAAATTATTTTTACATTCTTCTATTTCAAAATTACTTTCCTTTATCTTTTTTATACTTTGCCTGTAATTATCCATTGGAACAGCTAATACCTTTATATTATCATATTTAAAGTTTCCTTGACCTTCAAATTGTATATAAATGTTTCCATTATGGATATCTTTATATCCTAAATTAAACAATATATTTGGTGTTTCTTCATAATATGCATCATTTACTTTATTTCTAACATTCTGTTTTTTTATTATATCTTCATAATAAATTTTAACTTTATATTTTTCTATTGAATCACATTCTAAGTTTTCAATATATACATATAATTCACAATCTTTAACTTTATCTATTTGTAATTCTATATTATTTTTATTACTACTAATGACTTTATAACCTAATTCTTTAATTGTATCTTTCTTTATTTCTTTAGTTAATTCATTATTATAATTTATTTTATCATTCTGAGGTGTTTCATTTAATACTGCAGTATCTAGTAGTGCTTGTTCTTTTTCTAGCGGTGATAAACTCTCATAATCATTTCTTAGTATATAATTATCGTAGAAAGCGCCGATTCCTATATAATTTTGATTTTCATATACCTGTGAATTTTTATAACTTTTTATTAACTTATATCCATAAGGTATATAACTTTCTTCATTAATTGGTGTAATATAATATTTACATCCAAGTAAAGTAGTTATCTTTGTCCTTGAATCCAACTCATTTAACATGTCTGTTTTTGTGCAATTTAAAATCATTAATTCTTTTGAAAGATTGCTTATATATTTATTACCTATTGATAAATAGGTATTAAGCCCTTTATAATTACTTTTTATAGGCATATTGTTAGATTTATATACATTTGTGCCTACTCTGTAAGTAGATTTATCGTTTGATTTTACATACTTAATTGATTTATTGAATTTCTTAATATTATTTTCATAACTATTATAGACTTTTTCAACTTTTGACATTTTTATAAATTGATTTACATATTTTCCCCCACTAGTATCGTAAACAGCTGCTGCATATATAATTATATTAATTCCAACTAATAAAACCATACCTGCTCTACAATAGACAATATATTTTTCTTTCTTTAAAAATATATTTCTGATATATATAATAGTTATCATTAGAGCTGAAGAAAATATTGATATTAAGGCAAATTTTTGATTTATATCAGTTGCAATTAATGCAATTATCATGTAAATCATTAAGGTTATTATCATAGCTAATATTTCTTTTATACTATATTTTACATCTTTCCTTAGATTTAATGTAACTAAATAAGCTACGTAAAAACAATAGCCAAATACCCATCTATTAGACTGGAATGAAAATCCATTCATTACAGAGCCCAAAAATGGAATTAATAATATTATAATAGATATAATTATATTAATTAAATAAGTTTTGTTTTCTTTATTCTTTTTCAAATTAATTACTGAAACAGGTAGCATTAATAATATAATAGCTGATACATATGATTTTGACCAATATGGTGTATCTGGTTGTCCAAATATAAGTTTTTCGTAATATTTTAAATCATAGAATGTATATCCTGCCCCCATTCTATTAGAATTTAAAAATGCATATGCAGTAGGTAATAATATAATTCCTGCTATCATTACCCCAATTATATAACATAATGCTGTTTTTATAAACTTTCTAAAAAAATCTTTAATTCCATTTTGTCTATATTCTACTATATATTTTATAATTGCATATATAAATGCTAAAATAGTAATCATATAAAGGAAATAATAATTCATTATAGCAAGTAACGCAATAGTTATTGTAAAAAATATATATTTATTTTCTTTTAAAATTTTATCTATACCCAGTAATACTAATGGTAACATTATTGCAGGATTTGTAAAATATGGATGTCTTACTGATGCAAAAATTATATATCCACAAAAAGTATATATTATTGCACCAATTAAAGTAGCCATGTTTTCTTTTTTATTATATTTACTGTAAATAATAAATGCTATACCAACACAATATACCCTTAAAATTATTAAAAATTGATATGCATATTTTAATCCTTTCATTGGAAACAATAAACTCAAATATGCAAATGGTTCACCTAAAATATAGTATGAGTATTGTCCAATTATATCTAGTCCTAACCCCATGTTCCACGAAAACATTGGGATACCACTTTTGAATATATTTCTAATTATTCTATTAAAGTCATATAATATAACATAATGTTGTTTTAAACCATCTGTTTTCCAAATAAAGCTTTTTCCAAGTTTTATAAAACTAAAATATGATATTATACTTAATATTATAAACAAAATAGTATATTGCACATATATATTTTTCTTACACTTAGAAAGTATCGCCTTCAAAATTATGCTCCTTAATCATTGATTTTTTTATACTTCTCTTCTGGTATTGATGTTGTATCTGGTATTGGCTCTTGTAAATGTAACTCTTGTTTTATTTGTGTTGTTGATACTCCTGGTGTTCTTGGCAAAAACATAACTTCACAATAATCTTGTAAATAATTAAATTTATCACTTCCTGCCCAGTCATCTCCCATTACTAACACATCTACTTCATATTTTTGTATATCATTTACTTTTTGCTCCCAGTTATTCTCTGGAATTACTAAATCAACATATCTAATAGCTTCAAGCATCTTTTTTCTTGTTTCATAATTGTGATATGCTTTTTTGTTTTTTACACTATTAAATTCATCCGTTGATAATCCTACAATTAAATAATCTCCTAAAGCCTTTGCCCTTTTTAATATATTAATATGTCCATAATGTAATAAGTCAAATGTACCATAAGTTAGTATTCTTTTCATATTTTACCTCCGAAAACTTATTAATAAGTTTCATATATTATTTCAAAACTATATCTACTACTCTTTTACTCGCATGTCCATCATCTAAATAATTGTACTTTTCATTAAATTTCTTATATTTTTCGTCATAATTAAAGTCTGTTGAAATTCTTTTTATTTCAGTAATTAAATCGTCATCTGTTCTAACAATATTTCCAGGAAGTTCTTTTTCTATATCTATATAAAAACCATTAGACTCATCTCTATAATGTTCTAAATCGTACATATAAAAAATCATTGGTCTTTTTAGGTTGGCATAATCAAAAAATACACTGGAATAATCAGTAATTAGTATATCAGAAATTATATACAATTCATTTATATCGTCAATTTTGGATGCATCATAAACAAATCCGTCATATTTTTCAAAATCAAATTTATTCGCAATAAAGTAATGTGGTCTAAATAATATTATATAATCTTCTCCTAAGGCTTGTCTCATTTTATCAAAATCAACTTCTTCTTTATATGTGTATCCTACTCCTGTTTCATGTTGATTAGATCTATATGTTGGAGCATATAAAATTATTTTTTTCTTTTTAATTTCTCTTTCATAAATTAAATAATAATATCCAAATAATTTAGATTTTATCCTATCTACATCTTCTTGCGTATAATTGAATAAGAAATCATTTCTTGGATAACCCGTCTCAATTAAAATATTTTCCTTGTTTTGTTCTTTTAAGTTCCATGCCGAAGTGAATTTGTCAGTTGCAAATCTTGAAGGTGAAATAAAATATGAAATCTTTTTAGCTTCTATTTTATATCTTTTTTTCATTGCTTTTGCAGTATTTAATACATTATCAAAATGTTCTAAGTCACATCCTAATCTTTTTAATGGAGTACCATGCCAACATTGTAAAAACACCTGATTTTTTTTAGGCTTTAAATAATCGTCTAATTTAAAATTAAAAACCCAGTATTTTGATTTTGCAATATATTTTCTAAATTGTCTAGAGCCCATTTTTACAACTATAGTATTATTATTGCATTCCAAATTCCCTTTATACATTTTATGGTTTTTAAATCCCCATATAAATGTATAATCTTTAAACTTTTCATTATTTTGCATATATTCATATATTGCCTTTGGACTACATGTGTATGATGCTCCATTATAACATGAAAATATAATTGTTTTATCATCTACTCTTATGCCAGTAGTTTCCAATTTATATCTAATCCACCTATATGTATTAAGTAATCTTTTTATCCATCCACGCAAAAAAATGTTGTTTTTAGCAATACTAGTCATACTCTCTTTTACTTGTTTTTTTAAACTTCCCAATGATATCCTCCTATAAAAAATCAACTGATATTTTTTTATAAAATAATTTATTTACTGTTCTAATAAATCATCATTTTATTCTATTTTACCCAATTTTCTTTATTTGTATGTAATAAAGCTTTAAATATTTCAATATCTTCTACAGTGGTAATTTTCATGTTTTTTTCAGATCCCTTTGAAAAATAAACTTCTTTACCTAATGCTTTCATTAGTGAACAGGTTGCTGCTGTATTTGTTATTCCTTTTTTTTCTGCTTGTTCATGTGCCCATATGATACTTCCTAAACTATATGTATGTGGTGTTTGTGTTCTGTATAATTTTTCTCTAGGAATTTCCATGTTTGATTTTTCTCCGTTTTCACTTTCAAATACTGCTTCTACACATGGGATAGCAGCTACTGCTCCACCTTTCTTTGAATATGTATATAGTGAGTCTGAAAGAATTTCATGAGATACTAATCCACGATTTCCATCATGTACCATTACTATATCATCATTGTTATAATGTTTTCTTAATTCTTCTATTCCGTTTCTTATTGATTCTTGTCCTGTCTTTCCTCCTGAAACAACATATTTTAATTTTGTAATATTAAATTGTTTTGCATATGCTTTTAATATATCGTGCCAACCATCTAAACAAACTACAATTATATCATCTACACTAGGATGGCTTTCAAAAGCCTCTAATGTATAAATAATTAATGGTTTGTTTTCTATATGTAAAAATTGTTTTGGTATATCTTGTTTCATTCTTGAACCTGTTCCTGCTGCAGTTAATAGTGCAACTACTTTTTTCCCATTTTCCATAAATAAATTCCTCCTACTATTCTCCAAATATTTCTTCATTTGTTAAATATTTATCATTTTTTTCATCATACCTTAAAATTGATAATTGATAATCTTCTTGGTCAAAATAATTTAAGAAACATGAAGCATATCTAGCTCCAACATCTTTCAATGTTTGTTTTGAACATTGGTACTCATCAGTTAAATAACTCTCAGGAAATTCTTTCTTAATATAATTTATTGATTTAACTTCTTTGTACATATTTGTTAACTCAGTTTTATCAATACATGTCACATATTGCTCTAAACTTTTTGGGAATACAAATTCATGTCCATTGTATTCTAATTTTATTCCATTTCCAAAAACACTCTTACTTACAATTATATTATTTAGTTGATATCCTGTACTATCAACATAATAGTCTGTTTCTATATTAGCATATTTTCCTTGCTCTTTTTCTAGTTTCTTTATAATTGATTTTACAGAAAACGGAGCTAGTAATATTAGCTTTATTTTAAATGTTAAACATGATTTAAAAAACGATGCCACATCTCCATTTTGCCATTTTAAGGCTAAAAAATGGTTCAAATATCTTATATTTCGTTGATGTTTTTTTGCCTTTTTTGCGTCATTCGACGTATTGTCTAATGGTATGATTTTTATATAAAAACCATTATCGTATTTTTCTTCTAATCTTGCAGGAACTTTGTTTTCTCTAATATATGTATATTTTAATCTTATTCTTGCATAAGGATATTTATATTCTGAGTCTGTTTTATAAGATTGATAAAAATATTTATTTCCTAATTTTTCTGATGATATGTTAGCAAATTTTTCATAATCTTCTCTTGGCATTGCAATTTTAAATGGTTCTCTCCATGTTTTACCAAATTCATCAACATCATACGCTTTTATATAGGCATTAAGACCTACTACATAATATTTTAAATTATTTTCTGTACATATTTGATGTACTTTATCAATCATATCAAATGATACTTTTTGCATCTGCTTTAATTTATCATAATTATATTCTGTTGACAAATAATCTTTATAATTATCTGGTACATCATATTTATTTTTGTATACTCCAAAATCAACATTTGTCCATTTATGATGTGATATTCTACTAGCTGGAGGTAGCCATTGATCAAATTTTTCACCATATAATGTTCGTAAAAAGTTCTTGGCATTTTTCTTTGTCATTATTTTTAGTCCCTCAAACATTACATCTTCATACTCATCTAAGTTAATAGATTGATACCCTCCGTGATTTCCATTAATTATTGCATCATCCATAATCCAATTTGTTTTTTTATTTCCACAACAGTGCACTAATTTGTTTTCTATAATAAATAATAATTTATTAGGTATTATTTTTGCTAATATTTCAATTAAAAATTTTAGTTTAGGATTAGCCTTTTTAGCATATGTATGAAACATTTTATAATTTTCTATACATCTAATATAAAATAACATAGACGAAACTATTTTTCTTAAAAATTTGTTGTTTGGTAAATAACTTAATTGAAAGATGTCAATGAAAATTCCAACTGTCATTTTTTTCTTATCCCATCTTTTAATTCCTAAAGCTGTATAATTCATTTCTAATCTTGCACATGTACGTAGATGCTTTTTATCTGTTGCTCTACAACGTAAGAAAAATTTATTACTATCTAATTCCTTAGGTGCAACTTTCATGAATTTTTCATAATTCTCAGTAGTCATATCTACATCTATGTCATCATCCCAAGGAATAATTCCTCCATGTCTGTATTGTCCTAAGCAACTTCCTCCACCTAGTGAATATTTTATATCATGTTTTCTACATATTCTATCTATTTCTTTTAATCCCTCTAATTCAATGTTTTGTAAAGCTTTTAGTGTTTTATCTCTACCTGTATTTGGTTTTAAATCTATCATTTTATATCTCCATTATTATAAATTTTGTTATTAACTTTATTAATATAAATAATAAAATTTCATCTTAATTATATATTCGTAAAAAAGAAATGTCAAATATAACTTTTTAAATTTTTTATTTATAATCATTTTCTTGCAAATGATACTCCATTGTTCTTTTCAACCCTTCATCAGGATTTATTATGGGTGTCCACCCAATAGACTTTAATTTATCACAATTCATAATTTTTGGTTTTACTTGTGACCAACCCTTTTCTTCTCGTATTTCCATAATTAATTTTGATGATGTATTACTCTTCGTTTCTATTGTTTTGTTTGCCAATTCCTTTATACTAACAACTGCTTCTTCATTTGCTACATTATATACCATATCTGTTCCATTTAATATGGCAAAAAATATCCCTGAAGTAACATCTAATATATAAGTATAAGTTCTTTTCATTGTCCCATCACTTTTCATGATTATATTTTCATCATTTAAAACACTTTTCATAAATAAGCTTTGTACTCTCGTATCATTTATACTCATTCCTGGTCCATAACTATGTGCTGGTCTTATAATCTTACAATCCACACCATATTGACTATTATATGCTACACACATATTTTCTCCTAGTCTTTTACTTTCTGGATAGCAAGATCTTCCTTCTAAGAAATTAATTGTTCCATATTCTTCTTCTTTAATTCCGTCATTATTTTCCATATTTCCATATACTTCCATAGTAGAAATATAACAAAAGGATGCATTATTTTTTTTTGCTAACTCTAATGTATTTCTAGTTCCTAATGTGTTTGCCATAATTGTTCCTACTGGATTTGTTGAATAATATGTTGGGTTTGCAGGGCTAGCCGTATGTATAATATAATCTATTTTATCTGATATATTTATTTCCTTCGTTACATCTTGAATAATAAATTTTAAATATTCATTTATTCCTAGTATTTTTTCGGCTCTTTCCTTATTTCTGCATAATGCTAATATCTTAATATTATAATTATACATATTATTTAATTCTAACAAAGTAAAAATCAAATATTGTCCCATCATTCCTGTTGCTCCTGTTACAAGAACAGTTTTATTTTTTAATTTACCCCAATTAATATTAAAACCTATTATTGTTTTTACATCGTTTTTTATAATTTCATTCATTTTATCAGCCCTCTTTTTAGCATTTGATATAGCTCATTTTAATTTAATTTATTAATTGACTCTATTATGTATTTATTTTCTTTAAAAACTAAGCTAACAATAACCTCTAAGTATTTCATCATCATTGTCATTATTGTAAATAATCCAAAAAAACCAAATGATAAAAATAACATTGTGGTTGTCCATCCTCTAACAGGAGCACCAATAGCAAATATTACTACTGTATATATTAGAACACATAGCGTAGCTATAATCATAATAAGAGACATAGTTATAGAAAATTTATATCCTATATTAGTAAATAATATTAAAGAATTCATTGCAGTTTCTTTTCTTGAATCTTGAGCAATTTTACTAAACTTTCTTTTAACTTTAATATTTGGTTCATAAACTAAGTTATACATCTTTAATCCACAGTTGGCATATATAGCCTTACGATATGGTATATTTTTACTTATTGAATGTACTTTATTAATAGCTCTTCTAGATAATATTCTAAATGTCTCTGTATGTATTTCTTGTTTAACATCTGAGAACTTATTAAATATTTTATAAAAAATAGAAGATGATTTATTAACTGAACTTTTTGAAGTGGCACTAACTATGTCATATCCTTCCAAACATTTATTGTACACTTCTATAATCTTTGCATCATCATAATCATCAATTACATTGTCAAATTCATAAACAAAATCACCTATTGCCAAGTCTACTCCCGCGTTAACTGATAATTCAATTCCTTGATAATAACTCATATTAACAACTGTTAAAACTTCATTATCTAGTTTTTGAGCAAAATTTTGTACTTTTTCTACTGATTTATCAGTAGATGCATCATTAACACATATAATCTCATATTTATTAAAATTTTTCTTTAAAATATTATTTATTTTCGTTAATGTTTGTTCTATTTCATTTTCTTTGTTATATACATATATTACAGCTGATATAAAATTTTTTTCTTTATTATTTACCATTTTTTAACACCTCATCTAAATCATATATTGTATTTATTTTACCTGAAAGTACACTAATAAAAGTAGGATTTGTACTAAATTGTTTTATAATTGTTGGTCTTGAATCATCTATCTCTGATGCTTTAAGTATTGGCTTCATTGAAAATAATGATTTTTCGTATTGAAATTCATACTCATCTTTAAGATACTTTCTTGCAAGATTTGACATATATGGCCAAGCACTTTCTGGCCTCGCTGGACAATCATTACAATTTCCTAGATTATTAGGTGAACAAAATCCATTACTTCTCGCTTGACATTCAAATGTAGGTAAACTTTCATAGCTTGTCTTATGTGGAGTGAAAGTTACAGATGTTAATGAATGATATCCTGTCTTACCAAATGGCATTATTGAAAAGAAAGGTCCATCCATTACTGTTATACCTACATTTTTCAATTTTTCATTTACTTTGCACAATATTATTTCACATAGTTCATATTTGATTTTAAATTTTTCATATCCTAGTTTTTCTAAAATTTCATTTGCACCTGCATATGTACAATTTAAAATAAAACCTGTTTGATAAATTGTATTATCATTTAATTTTATATTATAATATTTATCTTTTTTTATTATTGTATCTATTTTAGCATTATATTTTATCTCAACATTCGGATATTTAGCAAGTTCCGTTATAAAATGTTCTTTTAGAATTTGAGCATCATATGTATATTCTTTTGTTAAAAATGTTCCATCACACATACCATCTTTAAAATATTTCTCTGTTGGTAATGTTTCACACATTATATTTGCATCTTTACAAAACTTTTTAAATTGTTTTGCATTTGTCCAAGAAAAATTAGCCGATGTTGAATATACTTGATCAAATTCACTTAATATTGAAAAATCAAAATCTTTATTAAATCTTTCAAAATATCCAGCCGATTTAATTGCTGTTGAATATGATCTTGGATAATGGTATCCCATGTGAACTCTAGCTTGATTTATATAAGTTGCACGTTTAAATGCTTCTGAATCCTTTTCTAACACTAATACCTTTTCATTATTTTTTGCACAAAATAATGCCGAATATAATCCATAAATTCCTGCACCTATAATTATTTTATCATACTCCATAAATTACTCCTTCTTATTTTGCATTTTATTTTACATTATATTTTCCAAAAAGATTTAAAAATAATATTTTCATCAAATCTGAATTTCCTTTAAAGAAACTAATCTTAGTTGGTGTTTTTCCTTTTTTAGGATATTCTCTCCTAACTGGTACTTCACATGTTTTCATCTTTAGTTGAGATGCTTTAACAGATAAAAATGCTAGTAATTCATAAGTCACAAAAATATCTCTAAATGGTTGCACTTCAGGATGTGTTAAATATTTTTTAGAATATGCTCTGTATGCATTTGTAGTATCTGTAAATCTTTTCCTTGCAGTTATTGATATAATTGGTGCATGTATTAACTTAACAGAAATAAGTCTTATTAATGGTGTATTGATAGCCTGCCCACCTTTTATAAATCTAGACCCCTGTATAAAATCATAACCTTGTTCTAACTTTTCTATAAACTTAGGAACATCCTCTATACTATCTTTGTTATTTCCATCTATTGTAATTATACCTTCATACCCACGATTTAAGGCGAAATAAAAGCCTGTTCTTAGTTGCGCACCTTGTTTTCCCGGTCCTTTTTTTACAATTAATGTATTTACTCCAAGACTTCTCAATAATTCTTCTTGAGTAGAGCCATCTGTCGAACCGCCATCACACAAAATAATATCTGCAATATTATCTATCCCATACTCTTTTGCTCTTTCTAATTCTTTTTTTATTTTTTCACCTTCATTTATTATAGGGATACATATACAATACTTCGTTTTCTTTTCTTCAAATTCTGTGCATTCCATGTCAGGAACACCTCTTATATTTGTATATAACATAACATTCTCCTTAATTACAAAATATTTTATTAATGTAGTCTATACAATCAATCGTATCTTGAATTGAATCTGTCTTTTTCATTTCTAATGATACATATTTATCATAATTATTATTTTTTAAAAATTCACTAAGTTTCTTATGCTCATTTCTATGTTCTATTTTTGCCAAATTAGGTTCACTTATATGAATATGATTTACTAAATCCATATTTTTAAATACAGTATCTAAACTATCATTGTTTTCAATGATTGTGCCAAAATCTACATTTACTTTTATACCATCTGAATTTATTTTTCTTACTATACTAAAAGCTTGCTCAGTAGTATTTATAAAATTTGTACCATATATTGTTGGATTAGGCTCAATAGATAATGTTGTATTATTATTTTTAGCATATTCTCCTAGTTCTCTAAAAAAATATATAATATCATCTTCACACTTATCATCTGGTATTATTCTATTTTTAGGACATCCAAATACTAAATTTTTGCACTCTATCTCTCTTGCAAAATCTATAGCTTTTTTAGTATAGTCAATAAGGTCCTTTGCTTCTTCTTTATTAAATATATTTTCTTTTCTTCCATACCATATAGACTGCATAGATGATATTTCTAGATTGTATTTTTGCTTTAATTCTTGTTTAAATTGTTTTGCTTTATCTAATTGGTCATACGGATTATTGGTCAAAACTCTTGTTGGTGCTATTTCTAATCCCGAAAATTTACTATCTGAAATATATTTATACATTTCCTCATCATTTTCATTTGACCATGCAATATTAGATGTTGATAATTTCATATTTACTTTTTTTCTCCTTTATTGATTATTTACTACTATTTTTCCCTTTGAAATTGTTACAATTTTTTCTTTATTTTTACTTAAATCTTTAATCGTAATCTTTTTAATTATTAAATTATCTCCGCCGCCCGTTTTTTCAACATATATTAAATATCTTTTTTTATTTTTATTAGTAAGGTCTTGAGCAGTTTCATATGTTTGATATTCGTAAATTCCTCTTTCAAACAATAAGTTCATATATCCACGTATTTGTGTATTTGAACACATTACACTATTACTTTTTTTATAATTTTCTTTAATATATTCTGCAAATTTATTATTATTTTTATAATATGTATTTGGTCTTATATAATTATTTACTCCTTTTTTATACTGTACCATATTAGTTAAAGCTATAATTGCGAGTATAGCTATAATAAAGTGAATAAAAATTTTTTTATCTTCTTTAATCATATTATAAATTGTTACAATTAGAATAAAAAATACACTAATTAAAATATACACAAACTTCAATCTATCAAAAGTATATTCTATTGCATGTTGCAACATAACAATATTTTCTAACATTATAAAAGTAAAAAATATAATTACATATTTATATTCTTTTATCAATTCAAATAAATGTTTCCTGTATTCTTTTATACTTAAAATAGCTATTACAAGTGCTAAACACAATAATATCATATAACCATATGACATATAATATCCTTTTAATAATAAACTTATATGTGCATTAGTACTGGCTGTATTCCTTGCAAAAAACCTTGCTTTTAATGCATTTATATATGTTTCCATATCAACGTTTAATAAGAAATGTAATGAAAACAATGCAAATGAAGCTATGGTTAATATTCCTATTCCTATTGGTGCCACAAACGATTTTAATCTCAATTTTTTATTTTTAATAATATCTTCTAAAAATAAAATTAAAGCAAATCCTACATTACTAATATAACCTGTCCACTCTGCATACGGCATTATTAAACACATTATATAGAACGCCACCTTACATTTTTTATTTTTATAATTTAAATAAAAAATAAATTGTAAAGCTAGCAGTAACTGGAATAAAGAATGTATCCAGTATATTACTCCTTGAGAATGCATTATCTCCATTTGAAATAAATATATTAAGCTCGTACATAATATAATGATATTTTTGCTTAAATACTTAGAAAACAACTTATAGAAAATATATATTGTTAAAATTAAAGTTGCTACTTGTATTATGCAATTAAAGGCATATAAACTATATATATTAATTGGTAAATTAAACATTTTTACAAAAACATATGGAGCAACAAACCCCACAGGGGAAAAAGATGTATAGTAGTAATTACCTTCATTACCTTCAACACATGCACCCCAAGGTATGTATTTATCTTCTTTATCTCCTAGAGAAACAATAGGCAAAAATTTATGAGTAATTATAGGTGTTTCTTCGTAACATTGCATGGTATATAACACATGATATGTGGCATCATTATTATTGTATTCTTTAGATTTCTTCGGTATTCTCATTATAATAGATAGTATTATTAAAATTGAAACTATAACCGGTACAATGTATTTTTCTACTTTTTTCATATTAAGATCCCCCTGCTTTACATTTTAGTATTTTCTATATTACTTCTTTAATAATTCATTAACATATATATTTAAGTATTGCAAAATTTATAATAATCATATATTTTTTCCTAATATAAAATATTTATTATTATTTAATAACCTCAAAATAATTAGGATATTTAAATTCCTCAGCATTTTCTTTAACTTGTATTTCAATATATTTTCCATTAATCTTAGATTTTGTTACCTTCTGTTCAATATTTCCAATCTTTATTGACTTAACCCCTTCTAAGATTACTTGATTTTCTTCTGTATTATCTATGTACAATGTATTTTCCTTTATTTTTTTATCTTTACTTAAAACACAATATTTAAACAATCCATCATATACATTTACTAATTCTAAATCATTAATTTCTAATTTCGTATTATATAATGGGTAAGTAGTTATTTGTATTTTTCCAACACCATTTATTATTGTAACTGGGATATAATATTGTTCTGACGAACTTGGAATATTATAATTAATTATTTCACTTTTATCCTTTAAAAGTGTTTTTCCTGTTACATCCTTTACATATACATATTTATTTATATCTAATGTTTTAAAAAAACTTCTCTTAAATTCACTATTATATGATAATTTTAAATCTGCAACTCCTGAAAATGATGTATCGTCAGTCGTAACAGTTATATTGTATGTATGATTATTTGCTTTTATTTTATTTATTTTTGCATCTTGATTAGTTTTAATTTCTTCATTACTTTTTTCCCAAAATACGTTATATTCTGTTGTAAATATTGGTTTGTAATTTTTATATAACTCTCTATAAAAAAACCAATTTGAGTTTACTATCCATTTACTAGAATATACATTTGGCTTATCTACTGTTGTAACATAATCAAAGTTTCCTTCTTTAAATACATTTAAATATTCATCTCTTTGCTTATCACCCATACAATGTATAATATAATCTATGCCTGTAGGTTGGAACTGATCTGTTACATTTTCGATTGCAGATGCATATGTAGAAAATATTTTTTTATCTTTTATTTTATCCACTGCATCATTTATACTTTCTCCATAATTTGAAAAATATCCACCTAATTCTTTAATATATACTACTTTTTTACTATGCACTTTATCATTTCTATCACGTATATCCTTAATAATTGTTCCACCATTACTAATCATAGTGGCAATTGCACATATTATAATACATGTTTTTGCTGCTCTCAAAATTATTTTTTTGTTAACACTATTACAAATCAATATATTAATTATTTTATAAATATAGCTAAATACAATAACCATTAGAACTAACATTATCATATCTCTAGATGTTCCACCTGAAAGAAATTGATATAAATAGCAAGAGATTACGGAAGTTAATATGATAATTATTAACATAGCATAATAAATTATAGTATTTTTTTCTTTAGACTTAAATAGTTTATATATATAATATAAAGCCATTATTATAAGTATAACATTATATATATTTAAATCTATATTTAAAAGAGAAATATTCATTTTTGTTGGTGCTTCATGATAATACCATTTTTGATACGAGCTTACTCCTAATGTAAAATTAAACCAAGACAAAATATGTCCTCTTGTAACAATAGCAAGTAAGATGAAAAAAGTTATTATACTTATGAATACATACATTAAAACATCTCTTATAATAAGCTTTATGTTTTTTTTATGTTCTTTTATTAAAAGCAAAAAATAAACAAATGAAATGCTTATATATGTTGCAATTCCCCCGTCGTTACTCCATAATATACAAGCCCCACCTATAATAGCAAATAAAACCTTTTTTAGTAATGTGGCATCAATTTTATGTTTTTCTTTTAATTTATCTTTTTTTAATACTAAAAATAATAATAAAGCTGATAAAGGTGCTATAATCATTCTTATTAATCTTGCAGATACTCCTGGTTTTATTCCATAATCTAAAGCACTAAAAAACACTTCATTTATATTATTCATTATAAATTTAGGTCTAATTATATTTATTAATGCAAAAAATAAAGTAATATAAAATGCACTTTTTTTATTTTTTAATATTAAATAACTAACAAAGAAAACTGTAACTTCAAAAGCAAAAAATGTTACCATATTACTAACAAATAAACTAGTTGTAAAGTCATTACCCATAAATATACTAAAAATAAGTTGAAATATAGATAAAACTATTAAATGTCCTGTACCTAAATACACAGCAAAATCTTTATATGGTATTTGACCTTCTAAAAATCTTCTAACAGGATTATAATTTTGAAAATCACCATTAATAGGGTTAAAATCAGATAAATTAATCCTATTAATTCCAACTATTATAGCTAATATTATAAGTAGAACAAATATTACTATGTTTTCTATTCTATTATGTTTTTCATTTACTTTTTCCATATTATCCTCTTTCATTCATTGTTACAAATTCTTTAATATCTTTTAATACAAATTCTTTATCTAATATGTACCCATCTTTTCCATTAAATATCTTATAGTATTTAGTCTTATAATTATAATCTGGTATGTTATCTGTTATTTCATTAACAAATTTTTCATTCTTTATGTATTCATATACTTCTGATATTTCTACTGGTTCTGTCGCTAAGTTTAGTATTTTAATATTATTTTCTAATGCCTTTTGTATATGTCCCCATAGAAACTTTAAATTATAGAACTGGAATTTTCCTCTACTATCTGTAAAATTCAAAGCACTGAAATTCATGTTATTAAAATATTCTTTCAACATTTTTTCTTCTTCTTCATTTATTTGTATTAATTTATAAAATCCATTATCTTGTTTTTCATAGTATTTCTCGATTAAATTATCCTTATTAACTAATTCTTCAAATTTCTCTTCTTTTAACATTGATGGTATTACATGTATCAAGTCATATATAAAGTTCTTTTTTAAATTTTTACCATATAGACCTGGTAAATGAACAATTAAATAATCTTCATAATTACTTTTTACCCATTGTTCTAAATAGTACCTATCTCTTCCATATGGTTCTAATTCTTCTGTTATTATTTCAAAATCTTCATCAATATTTTGTGGCTTCTTATACACATCTATTGTTGATATTAAAATAACCTTTTTAGGATTAATTTTTTTTATGTTTTCTATTGCTCCTTCTATTATTTCAAAATCCTTTTCAGGAAACTTATTTGCAATAAACTTTTGCGCAGGAACACCGCTATATACTAATATATCAGGATTAGTTCCATAAGATTCCTCCACATTACTTGCATCATATAGTCCATCAAATTCTGTTGAACTACATATATTAGAGCCTACAAATCCAGAATAACCAACTAAAATTTTTTTCATATTACTTCTTCTCCTTTTTTATAATTTTTTATTATATTTAAAATAAATTTAATTACTATATATATACATATTTGAATATATCCAAAATACCATAAGACAAAATTTATATGAGTGTGAATGTATGAATGTGCTTTTCCTAATATAAACCATGATAATGGACCTAGTAAAAAGATCAAATACAGTATAAAATCTTGTTTAGCATCTTTTTTGTTTTTAATAATCTTATATAAACTTATAATTGCTGCACTAATACACATAAGATTAAAAAGATTTCCATCTATGCCAATTATAATATCTGTCTTAAAGTTAAAGTATTTTTTTATAACTTCAAAATAAGAAGCATTAATTGATTTTTTTATTTTTTTATTATCAAATTGACTTGAATCATTTGATATTGTTCTTCTCATAACATCTTCTCTATAAATAGTTTTTATTCCTTTAAGAATATTTCCATCTTCTCTTATATATGCATGCATACATAAAGCTACTATAAAGCCTAACAACGAAACAATGCCTACCATTAATAACATTTTAAAATTTTGTTTTCTTTCTTGCTTGTTCAAAATGAAATCAGCTATCAAAAATGTAATTGATGTTAACAAAATCGTAGTTATATATTCATATCCACATAAGCATTTAATTAAAACTGATAAAAAAATCAATAGTATATATTTTTTACTTTTACTTTTATATAACAACAGGCAAAACATAAGTGGTAAAAACCATGTGAATTCTACCCAATACAAATTGTCAGCAAATCTTGCAATCCATGGTGATAATAAAAATACAACATAGAAAATTAAGGCAAATAAATTTCCATACTTTTCTTTTAGTAATCTACATATATTCAATAATACTATTGCTAAAAGAATGCTACAAATAAGATGTAATACTTTTATTTGTATTCCTAATTTATTATATAAAAATGAAAATATTTTTCCTTGAAGTCCAAATTGAGACTTATAATCTGTAGTTGAAATATTTGTGTCCCCATTAATTAAAATATCATTGTATTTACTGTTGTCAGATTTTTTTACATTATCTACACTTTGCAATGTCCATTTACTTGTGTTAGTTTTGTATTTATCTTTTATAATTCCTCCAATCACCAAATCTTCTGAATCGTTTTGAAAATTTTGGAATTCTTTTCTTTCTTCTTTATTGGAGTGAAAGATGTCACAGTAGAAATTTAAACTCATAACTATTATTGCCATTACATATATAAATATTGTTTTATAATTAAGCTTTTTGATTTTCTTTTTTAATGTACTGATTATGCTATTATATTTATTATTCAATTTCATTTTCTTCTCCTGTTTTAGTTTCACTTTACTGTAATTATTATTTTGTAAACAAGTTCTCAAACTCTTCTATAGCTTTTTTGTTAAATGTAATAGCGTCAAACTTTTTTAAATTACCTAATTTCTCTTCTACATATGATATCATACCATTAAAAATTCCTTCTTCCGAATTTTCTACTAAGTAACCATATCCTTGTTGTAAAAATTCTCTTGGTCCTGTGATATCAGTCGATATTACAGGTTTTTCTAATATTAATGCTTCCATTATTGTCATAGGTAATCCTTCATAATAAGAAGTCAAAATAAATAAGTCGCTTTTCTTTAATATAGGATAAGGATTGGTAGTTGATTTAATAATTATTACATTTTCACTATTTAAAGCCATATTTTTAATTTCTTTATATTTGCCTCCGCCTTTGCCACCAATAATTATTAAATATGCATTTTTATATTTTTCTCTGAACTTTTGAAAAGCATGAATTAATCTATCTTGTCCTTTTTCAGTTGAAAATCTTGCTATATTTATAAATTTATACACATTTTTGTCATTTAAAATTTCATTTAATTTTTGTATTGAAATATTACAATAAGTGTCTGGGTCAAATACTATATTTCTTTTTGACTTTTCTATAATATCATCTATATTATTTAAGTTATGTGCAAGCATTATCTTTTCTTTTTTTATTTTAGGATAGTAGTCAATAATATCATCTTTAGCTGTTTCCCTAATTACAACAATCTTATCATAGTTATCAAGTACTTCCTTAAAAGATTTTTCATGTATATTCTTTTTTACTTCTATTTCTTTTTCCATATTACTATGTAAATATATTATTTTTTCCGCATTCATATATTTAAACAAATGCATAATATGTGGCTCATATCCTGAATAGTGAATTACATAATCAAATTTCAAATTAGGAAAAACTCTTTTTATTTCTCTTTTATATAATCTTTCTAGCTTTTTATTGACAAAATAATTAGTTATATTTAAATTAAAATATAAATATTGACATATAGATTCAGCTATTGTCATATCTTTTTTGCCTTGTATTGGTATATAACCAATTTGAGAAAAATCATTTATGCTTTCTTTATTTTTTTCTACTTTATTTTTATAAAAAGTAATAAAATAGTTGCGTTTTTCCTTGTCAATGTTTTTTATAAGCCCTTTAAGTGCAGTAGTTATACCATTTTTATATAATGTACCACCAAATATTAAAATATTTTTCTTTTTATTACAAAATTCTTCTCCATTTATAACCCTCAAATCATTACTCTGTTTGTTATTAAAAATGTATTCACATAATTCTTTCACTGCATTTTCATTATCGTATTTATTATATTCATTTATAAATTCATTATATGATTCGTATTTATCTATTGAATTTATCTCTTTTGATAGTGAATCAATATCTTTAACTATATTAAATGGCAATTTATCATACTCTAAATACATACCTCTTTCGTTCAAATACTCGTCTTTATCGTATGCATATAATATTATTTTTTTTCTAGTATTTGCATAATCAAATAATACACTTGAGTAATCAGTAATTAAACAATCAGCAACATTTAGAAATTCATAAGTCTCATAATTTTTAGGAAATGGTTTAATATTTTTAAATTCAGAATAGTCAATTTTTTTCTTGTTATAATTATGAAATTTTACATATAATACAGTATTTTTATCCATTTTACTGTCTAATTCATATAAAGTATGCATAACATAGACAAATTGTTTATTATTACTTTTATTATCTATTGCACCTCTCCAAGTAGGCATATAAACAATTACTTTTTTATTTTCCAGTTTTAATTTATTCCTTATTTTACTCTTCAAATCTTCATTATAAAATGCTGTATTTCGTGGATAACCTGTAATAATATATTTGCCTTTATATAAATTATCTAGCATATAATCATTTCTCATATGTTCAAAAGTAAATTGATTAGGATATATTAAATAATCAGCCATTAAAAGATTTCTTTGTGCATTTCCTAATTCATTTTGAGAATGTTTTATATTTCTTCCCATAGCTTTTAACGGAGTTCCATGCCAAGTGTTTAGATATATCTGTCTTTCCTTTTTTATAAAATATGTCGGAAACGTAGAGTTGTTAATTAGATATTTTGCTTCAGCTAATTTACGACAATATTTACGTGAATGTATTATAATTATTTTTATATTGCTTAAACTTTTTTTATCTAAATACTTTTTAATTTTGTCATAATTTTTTTTATTAGCAACTATATATTTTTTATAATTTTGGTATTCTTCGCTTTGGCATAACTCGAGCAATATATAATATACATTTCCTGAGATACTAGATCCATCATATGATTGAAATAGTATCTCATTATCTTTAATTTTCAATTTTTCATAAAATTTTGTATATATAAATCTCGCTTTGTAACTTTGATTATAAAAATATTTTTTGATGTTAGTTACTATTTTTTCTAAGTTTTTCATCAAATTCGTCCTTTCATCAAGATGTTTTCTTTCATAAACTGAATTAATTCCTCGACACAATTATTTTTGTTTACTGATACATATTTACTAACAAATGTGTTTAAAATATTATGATCATATTTTTCTTCTATTTTTTTTAGTAAATCTTCCACATTTAGTGCAACGTATTTTCCTATTTCTTCATTTTCAAAATCAAAATTTAGTCCGGGATTTTTTTTATATTTTTCAATATCATATGTATAAAAATATACAGGTATATCTAGCAAAGCTGTCTCCATCGCTAATGATGAATAATCAGTTATAACTCTATCTACTATTTTAAGCCAATCATATGAGGAAAAATATTTATCATATATTACCCCGTTTCTTTCTTTATATTTATAATTTTCTATATCTAATGGATGTATCTTAATAATTAAATTATATTTATCTGTATTAATTTTTTCTACTAATTCATCTAATTGAATTTTTTCACCTTTTCTAAATGTAGGTACATATAAAATATTTATTTTCTCTTTTAATTCAGGATATTCACCATATAGCCTTTTATTTACTTGTTCATCTTTTGTTAGTATGTAATCTATTCTTGGTAATCCTATATATTTTATTTGTTCATCTTGAACCCCAAATGCCTCTTTAAAATGTGTAGCTGTTATTTTGCTTGGTGCTAGTACATAATCATAATTTTTATGCATACACATAATTTTTGCCGTTAGTTTATCTGTTCCTGCTTCTGTACCTATTGACTGATATCCGAATTTCTTGATTGCACCAAGTGCATGCCATATTTGAATTATTTTTGTTTCTTTTTTATGTTTCAAAGCACTTGCAACAATACAGTATCCATCTAATATTACAACTTTTGAAGTCGATATATGATACATTTGTCTAATCATATGAAATGCATAACCTATTTTATTAAAAATGCCATCTTCTATTTTTTTTGTTAAAATAACATTTTGGATTTCAGGATATACTTCCTCCATTTTTTTTCTTATTAAACTAAAATCTAATGTTTCTTTATTGGATTGTCTACTTATATATACTACTTTATTTTTAACTTTCAATAATTTTAATGGTGCATATATAATTTTCAATATCAATACAATCATATTTAATATTATTCTTTTCATCACTTTTACCTTAAAAAAATACTCCTTGTAATAATATAATATATTTGTATTTTTTTCAACCTTTTTAGCTATATTTCTCCAAAAAATTTAAATTAAAAATACAATTTATTTTCCTATCAAATCATAATCTTTTACGTCTGTAATCCTACATTTTATAAATTGGTTAATACTATTTTCATTTTCTTTATTTTTCTTAATATAGACAACTCCGTCAATATCAGGAGCATCTTTTTTAGTTCTTCCAATCATATATTTCTTATCCAATGACATTCGCTCTACTAATATTTCCATTTCTTTGCCTATATTTTCTTTTAATTTTTCTTTTGATATTTCCTGTTGCAAGCCCATTATCTTATTATATCTTGCCTTTTTTGTCATGTGATGTATTTGGTCTGGCATATTAGCAGCAGGCGTTCCATCTTCTTTTGAATACTCAAATACACCTAATTTATCAAATTTTGTGTCTTTTACAAATTTATATAATTCATCAAAATTTTCCTGTGTCTCTCCTGGGAAGCCCACTATTAAACTTGTTCTTAAAACAACATCTGGTATCTGATTTCTTATTTTTCTTATCAATTTTTCTATATCTTGTTTTGATGTTTTTCTATTCATTCTTTTTAATATGTCATTTGAAATATGTTGAATTGGTATATCAAAATATTTACAAATTTTATTTTCTTCTTTTACTACTTTTATCAATTCATCTGTAATTCCTTCAGGATATGAATATAAAAATCTAATCCATTTTATATTTTTTATTTTGCACAACTGTTTTAACAATTTTGCCAAATATGATTCGCCATATATGTCTACACCATATTTCGTTGTATCTTGTGCAATTATAATTAGCTCTTTTATACCATTATTGGCTAACATTGTAGCTTCTTCTATAATTTCTTCCATAGGTCTACTTACAAATAAGCCTCTTATATATGGGATAGCACAATATGTGCACATATTGCTACAACCTTCTCCTATTTTCAAATAGGCATAATTTTGACCTGTTGATATTATTCTATCTAAATATTCTTGTTCTGTAAACATTGGATTTTGCTTAATTTTTGCTTTTTGTTTTTTATTATCTTTTAATTCTTTTTCTGTTTTATTATTTTCTATTAAATTTTCTATTTTTTGCCACATATGGTCATAATCTTCTAATTTTATAAATAAATCTACTTCAGGTAGAACTTTAATTAAATCATTATAATATCTTTGTACTAAACACCCCATTACTATTAAATATTTACATCTTTTATTCTTATATTGTGCCATTTCAAGTATTGTATTTATAGCTTCTTCTTTAGCAGATTCTATAAATCCACATGTGTTTATTACAATAATATCTGCCTTATCTGGATTATTTACAATTTCATGTTTATTATTTTTAAAATATCCTATTGCTACTTCTGTATCTATTAAGTTTTTACTACATCCAAGTGATACAAATCCTATTTTCACGTTATACTTTCCTTTCTTTTTAGTCTTTGACATTTTATCACATATTTCACACTAAATCAATATTTTTGATAATTATTGACAATTTACTTGTTTTTTAATTTCTTAAAATGAACCCTCCTTATTAAACTTATTTTGTCTAATAATTGGGGTTCACTTCACTTGTTGCAACTACTTATTTTTAGATTTATCCTATTATATCTATTACTAATGAGCTACTAAGCGGACTTGTAGAAGATTTTATTATGCATGATCTAAAATATGTAAACATTTCATACCAACACTCAAAGTCAACTTTACCATCTATAACATAATAAATCATATCACAAAATATATTTGCTCGACTGAATTCCAACAAATAAGAAATATCACTAGAAAAATGACTTCCTTCAAATAATTCGAAACTGTATATATGATCTTCTTTCGCACTTTTCATAAGTTCATCATATTTTAAACCTTTTATTTTTTTTACTTTTTCCTTCTCTTCTTTTTTATATTTTTCTCTACAATATTCTAATTGTTCTAATATACAATCTACTGCATACTTTTCAAGTAGTTCTTTTTTCATTGTCAATATTATATTTGAGTCTTTATCTGTTATTTCATATAAATCTAAATCAACTTTCTTTCCCAAATCTTTCAAAATCTTATCTTTATCCTCACCTGCACGTTCATTTTCAATTACCATTTTAATTGCTATACCACAAGCTAAATATCTTCCCATATAAAAAACTCCTTTACTAATATACATCACAATTTTAAGTGCATTTTGATTAAAAAAATTTAACTAAAATAATACCTTAACTTCCCCCTTACATTTAATATTTTCTATTTTTTGATTATTCTCTTTTAAAGAATATAGAATCTTTTATGCTATTACAGTCAAAAAACTGTAATAAAAAACAAGATTTTTAAACTTTAAATATAAAAAAGGCATAATACCCCTTTCCCCAAAATAATTGTATTTTGGGGAATGTTAATTTAATAATTCTCTTTTGGTGTAGATAAGCACATTTGAAATTAGCTTTCGTCCATCACTTGTTAAATAATATTTATTTTTTCTAGCTACTTTTTTAATAATGTCATGTGCTTTTAATTTGGCAAGTATACGTGTAGTTTTTGATATATTTTTTGTATTTTCACTACATTCTTTAAAATATCTTTGCCTTATATTTTTATTTGTAAAACCATTGATTATAAAATCTCCACTTGAAATTATTTGAAATAATAGTAGGGTTTCTTGGTTTAAAACATTGAAAGCTGAATAACGTCTACCATTAACTTCTTTGCTTGTTGAAATTTTTGTTACATCTTCTACCGATACTTTATCCATATTCAGGGAAATTTAATCATATTACAAAAATATTACGGTTTAACATAATGCTATAAAATATTATGTATGTTAAGAGTT
>CANRQI010000016.1 GCA_947632835.1 uncultured Clostridia bacterium | reverse complement strand
TTGCAGGGCATGGCACATGGGGATATTATAAAATCTATAATATTCCCAGAGGCCACAGATTTTATTCGCAAAAAAATTCTGTGGTATTAATGTCAGAAGCCATTCAGAAAAGGATGGCGACGATGGCGGAGCTGAAGGGAAAGCCGTTACCAAGTGGCTTTTTCCGGAGCATGCTTGATGATTTTCAGGGAGCTACGGCGAACAGAAAGCTCTTAGGAGAAGATCAGGCATTCGTACTGGTCGAATCGTTGGACGATAATCAGGATTTCCTGTTTACGTCCAACATGCCAGGACTTCCATTACACCTTTATCTAAGAAGGGGACAACAAGTTTTGGCAGGCAAAGGCTCTTTCCTCTTAGCAGAGGTAGGAGTTCTAATGGAACTTTACGGAGTAAAGGATTCCGTCTTGAGAAACGAGATTGGGGCTTTTCTTCAAAGGTTCTACGGTGAGGGACACCTTTTTTTAGAAGTGTGTGGTGGCTACCACACAGTACGCCTAACAAAAGGTGTTCCAAGGAAGATAATGCCTGCACAGTTCCTGGCTGTAACTGGTGATGTTTCTATGAGAGTGGAAACCGCTGGAGACGCTACATTGAGGACACTTGAGCATCCAAGAAATGTAGTAGTAACTGCTAATGAAGACGGAGCAGTTCTCTATATTAATGTGGCGAACAAATTTGATTTTATGGAGCATTTTAAAGGTTAATGCTTCATAAAGTTAAAAGGTAACTATCATATTTTTTCAAAACGTAAAGCTAGAAGCAAAAATGTTTGCATCTGGCTTTATGTTTTTTGGCAAAAGTATCATTACTAAAATGATTTTAAGTTTCGGTATTTTATGGATATACAAAAATTATGAAAAATATATATTTTATTCATTATCCCAGTTACGCACAGTATGTAAAATTTTAAAATTCTGTTGAACAAAAAATTTAACATACTGTAGCTGACTGGTCCCCACGAAACTCATTCATAAAATATATATTTTTCGTAATTTAACATATTTCAAAAAAATACCGAAACTTAAAAATTAATAGTTTGTTGTTTTTTGTAAAAAAGTATTATATAATAAAAACCAAGTTCAAAGTTTTATATAAAAAACAAAATTTTATTAAAGGATGTGATTTATTTGGCAAAGCATAAAAAATATAGAAGATTAAAAATATTTATATTAATAGTAATAATTTTTATTATTGTACTTAGTATAGTAATATCTGGATTATTCAAAAAGAAAAAACCAATTGATAAGCAACATGCAAATGTAGAACTTATTGATGGAACAATTGAAAAAGTAGAAGTACCAGATGATATAACTATAAATATGGCGGTAATTGGTGATATTATGTGTCATAACACACAATATAATGATGCATATTCAAATGGTGTATATGATTTTTCTTATGTATTTTCAGACATAGAAGAACAATTGAGAAGTGCTGATATATCAGTTGGAAACTTAGAAACTACTTTTGCTGGAGCAGAAAGAGGATATAGTAGTTATCCTACATTCAATACGCCTGAAGCATTAGCAACAGATTTGAATGAACTTGGAATGGATGTACTTTCTACTGCTAATAATCACAGCCTAGATAAAGGATATTCAGGAATTGAAGGCACTATTAAACATCTTGATGAAGTAGGCATTTTACATACAGGAACTTACACAAGTGAAGAAACTAAAAATCAAATAATTATAAAAGATGTAAATGGAATAAAAATGGCATTTTTAAGTTTTACATATGGAACTAATGGAATTCCAGTACCTTCAGGAAAAGAATATTGCATTAATTTGATAGACAAAGAATTAATTTTAAATCAAATAAATTTAGCAAAAGAACAGGGAGCAGATATGATATGTGTTTTTATGCATTGGGGAATAGAATATCAAAATACTCCTAATGATGAGCAAAATGATTTAGCAGACTTTTTATTTCAAAATGGAGTAAATGTAATATTGGGAAGCCATCCACATGTTTTACAAAAAATGGAAAAACGTACAGTAACACTTGAAGATGGAACTACAAGAGATGGATTTGTAATCTATTCTTTAGGTAATTTTGTATCAGGTCAAGTTAAGGAAAATACTAAAAATTCGGTTATTTTAAATTTAACTATAACAAAAAAAGGAACTGGAGAAATTACAATTGACAATGCAAAATATACACCAATTTATACTTATAAAAGTTCAAGTGGAACAACAGGAAGATATAAAGTATTAGATATAAAAAAAGCAATTTCTAATTATGAGAATGGAAGCAAAAATATAACTTCTTCAGAATATGATTTATTGAAAAAAGAACTTGATAAAATAGTTTCAACAGTAGGTCCAGAATTTTAAAATAAAAAATATTATGATTTCAATTAAAAATAAAAAGTTATAAAAGTATATGTTTTATGAAGTGGTTTCGTGGGGACCGACTAACTACAGGCTATTAAATTTAAACTTTAAAAGAAGAATTAAATTTTATAGCCTGTGTGTAGTTGGGAGTAACGAATGAAACATATACTTTCATAACTTTAATATTTAAAATTTGAAATCATAATATTTTTTATTTGAATATTTTTAATAGTACATTGTTATTATAAAATATACTACAAATTCTTGATGATTTAATAAATGCTGTTAAACCTGTATTTGCTAACATTGGTGAAAGTAAAGAAAGTATTGCTAAGATTATGTAAGTTATTAAATAAGCTCTAAAAATTCCGTAAACTATACCTCCAGATTTATCTAAAGTGTTTATTATTGGTAAATTAGAAAGTGTAATTAAACAGAATTTTAATAATATTAGTAGTAATCTAATTGTAATTCCAAGAATTATTACAACTATTGCAGAAACAACGATATATGAAATTTCATTTGCTACAAAATTTGCAATATTATCAGTAGAATTTTCTTTTGCTTCCGTAATATATTTATTAATCATGTTAACAACTGTATTTGAAATATTAGTATTATCAGTATCTATTAAAGTTCCTTCTTTGAAATTTTCTTCAAAAGTATTTTCTAATGTTGATTGAATTTTTGTTACAAAAAATTCATCTAAACCAGTATTTTGTACTACTAAATTAGTTATAGGTTTGCAAAGAATTAATAATACTACAAATGTAATTATTAAACTAATAAATTGATATATTAGTATTGTCAATCCTCGTCTATATGCATGAGATATGCTTAATATAAAAATTAAAATTACAATAATATCCGCTATAATACTTCCAACATTAACAAAATCTATCATGAAAAATGCTAATCCTTTCTTGCTTAAATTTCTATAATTTCTATTTTATCTTTATATACAATTCCAACTATGTTTTCTCCAACAATTAAATCTTTTATTTGTTTGCTAGAAACGTAATTCTTTTTTAAAGTTCCATTTTGATTTACAATATCAACTTCACTTCCATAATTTAAAGCAATTATTTTTCCACTTGCCAACATTTGTTTTGGAAGTTTATTATTTAAAAAATATAAACTTTCATTATTGGAATTTGTTGATAATATTTTAAGTTGATATTCATGAGAGAATAATCCTGAAGATTGTCTTTCAATAATTGCTATATGATTATCTATATTTATATCTGTAAATGAAATGTTGTCATTAATTTTATAAAGTACAGTACCACTATTTGGAGTTACTTCAGATATAGAATCTGTAAACATACAAATTGCTTTTTCTTTATCTACATATTTTATATTTGAAATTATATCATTAGCTGATGAAGAATAATTATAAATTGTTTCTGCTGAATCTATTGACATAATTCTTATATTAGATTTTATAACTGTTCCAGAATAATCAACTTCTCCAAATGCTAAATATGAATTATTTATTGAAATATCTGAACACATTGCATAAGTTGAAGGTAAATAAGTTTTAAATAATTCATTTCCATCAGAATTAAATGCAATTACAATAGAATTATATGTTGAATTTGATACAATAACACTTACAAATCCGTTTTTATTTATATTTATTTTTTGAATTTTTCCATCAACGTTTCCTTCCCATAAAAGATTTGTAGAATTTATTACATAAAATTTATTTCCATTATCTTCTGAAATAACAATATATTTTCCGTTAGTTTTTATTAATGGGGTAGTAATATTTATAGTTAATTCATTTATTAAATCTGATTTATTATTGTAAATTGAAAGTTTATTTTTAGCGAAAACTCCAATATAATCTTCAAAAGCAAATAATGCTGGATTATCATCTGAATTTATTTCAATAATTGCTAAATTGTTTTCAGAAACATTTTTATTTAAAAATTTTGAATCAATAAAATTTCTAAAATTTGAATTTGTTGTGTACATGGCAATCAGTATTATAATTGCTAATGATATTATAGTTATTATTATAATTTTAATTTTTGATGTTTTTTCTTTTTTCAAATTTTTTCTCCTAAATAAAAAATTTACAGATATACTATATCAGTTAAATGAATTTTTTTCAATATGTATTTTTTTAAACTTCAAAATTACAAACATATATGTTTTATGAAGTTGTTTCGTGGGGACCAGCTAGCTACAGTCTGTTAAATTTTATGTTCTACAGAATTTTAAAATTTTACAGACTGTGCGTTGTTGGGAGAACGAATAAAACATATATGTTCGTAATTTTGTATGTTTCAAAGCACCGAAACTTAAAAAAATAGTTTATTGACAAAATTTAAAAGGGAGTTTATAATAATTGTATTAAAATATGAAAGCACCTGTAGTTTAGTTGGATAGAATGGCAGGCTACGAACTTGCAGATCGGGGGTTCGAATCCCTCCAGGTGCACCAAACTCTCAAGCTAATTTGAGAGTTTTTATTGTAATAATATAAAATTTTAAAAGGAGGAATTTTAATGAGAAAAAATGTTAAAAATACAGAAGCAATATTTCCAATGCCAGTATTAATGGTTGCAACATATAATGAAGATGGAAGTGTTGATGTAATGAATGCAGCATGGGGAACTATGTTGTCAAGAAATCAAGTTATATTAAATTTAACAGAAACCCATAAAACTGTAAAAAATATTAAAGAAAGAAAAGCGTTTACAGTAAGTATTGCAGATAGTAAACATGTTGTAGAGGCAAATTATTTTGGAGTAGTATCAGGAAATAATACACCAAATAAATTTGAAAATACTGGACTTTCAGTAATAAAATCAGAGCATGTAGATGCACCAATTATAAATGAATTTCCAATTTGTTTTGAATGTGAATTTATAGAATATCAAAATGATGAGTATGGAGCAGGGGTTATTGGAAAAGTGGTTAATGTAACAGCTGATGAAAATGTAATGAGTGAAGATAAAATAGATATTGCAAAAGTAGGTGCAATAGCATTTGATCCATATACACATGGGTATTATAAAGTTACTGAAAGAGTTGGAGATGCTTTTAAAGATGGATTACAATTAAAAAAATAACTGTAACATTTTTTATAATTTATCTAAACATACAGCATATTGTAAAACTATTCGATAATTCTTGAAAAAAGAACATTCAATTGGTATAATTAAATTGTATTTTTTTTATAATATAAGTAATATTATAAATTAAAGTAGGAGGTATTCTTATTGAAAACAATTATAAAGGTAATTTCAGTTTTAGCGTGTATTATACCAATTTGTGTTTTTACATATTTTGAATTTGTAGGACAAGCATCATTCTATACATATAGTGCAAATAAAATATTGATTGTAATATTAGAATTGATAAATGTAGGAATAGCTTTATTGGCGTTTAAGAATAAGAATAAATCAAGTAAAAAATATATAATTTTTTTAATGATATATTTAATAATTATAGGATTAATTCCATGTTATAATTTGTCAAGAACTTATGCTCCAACTGGACCAAAAAGTGAACTTATGGGGTTAGCATTAGAAACAAATTGTTTAGATATATTTGGAATCAATCTTAAATGGATTAAATAAGTGAAAAAAGGTGAGTTTTTACACTCACCTTTTGCACACTTTAAAATTAGGAGATAAAAATGAAAAAAATATTGGTAGCAGAAGATGATAATGTAATTCATAAGTTTATAAAAGAAATTCTAGAAAAAGAGCGCTATATTGTAAAAAGTGCTTATTCTGGTACAGAGGCTTTAACAATAATAAAAAATGATAGCATAGATTTGATACTTTTAGATTTAATGCTACCTGGAATAAATGGAGAAGATATAGTGAAAAAAGTAAATAAAACTATACCAATAATAGTTATTAGTGCTAAAACATCTCCTAAAGATAAAGTTAAAGTTTTATTAGACGGTGCAAATGATTATATTACAAAACCATTTGAAAAAATTGAACTTCTTGCAAGAATACAAGTACAACTAAGAATAAATAGTAAACAAAATAAAAATTTAAAGTATAAAGATATTGAATTACTAGATGATAATAATATTATGAAAATTCAAAATAATCAAATTGTATTAACTAGAACAGAATATGCAATAATGAGAGAGTTGATTTTAAATTCTAATAAAATAGTTACAAAAACAAGATTATTAGATTTAATTAGTGTTAATTTGGAAAATTTTGATGAAAGCTCATTAAAGGTTCATATAAGTAATATAAGAAAGAAAATAAGAAAAGTTACACAAATAGAATACCTTGAATCTGTATGGGGGATAGGCTTTAAAATGAAAGAGTGAAAACTTTACTAAAATTTTACTTTTTTTTAACTATTTTCTTTACTATTTCTTGTTATAATGAAATAGTAAGGAGAATAATTTTATGGAATATGTATTAGAAATTAATAATCTTGAGAAAAAATATGGAAAAATTAAAGTAATAAATAATTTGAATATGCACGTTGAAAAAGGCTCAATATATGGACTTGTGGGTAAAAATGGAGCTGGAAAAACTACTTTAATTAGAATAATTTGCGATTTACAAAAGCCAACATTAGGAACTTATTCTATCTTTGGAATTTCAAATCAAAACAAGGAGATTACAAGAAGTAGAGGAAGAATGGGGGCAATTATAGAAACTCCTTCAATTTGTTTGAATATGACAGCAGAGGAAAACTTAAAAGAACAATATAAAATTGTTGGCATTTCAGATGAAGAAAGTTTATATGAAATATTAAAAATTGTTAACCTTGAAAATGCAAAAAATAAAAAAGTAAAAAATTTTTCTTTAGGAATGAAGCAACGTCTAGGAATTGCAATTACATTAGTTGGAAAACCAGATTTTATTATTTTAGATGAACCAATAAATGGATTAGATCCAGAAGGTATTATTGAAATAAGAGAATTAATTTTAAAATTAAATAAAGAAAATAGAATTACATTTTTAATATCTAGTCATTATTTAGATGAATTATCTAAAATTGCAACTTGTTATGGATTTATGAATAAAGGCAGAATTTTAAAAGAGATTAACAAGAAGGAATTAGCTCAAAAATTTAAAAAGAGAATCCAAATAAAAGTAAGTAATATAAAAGAATGTGTGAAATATTTAGAAAAAACACATATTTCTTATAAAATTATTTCAGATGAAATAATTGAAATTTATGAAAAAGTTAATGTTACAGAATTTGTATCTGCACTTTCAAAAAATAATTGTATAGTAAATGAATTTCAGGAAAAGGGCGAAACATTAGAAAGCTATTATTTGAATTTAATTGGAGGTGTAGGTAATGATTAAATTATTAAGAGCAGGATTTTTTAGATTAAAAAAAGAGTTAATATTTTGGATTTTTATATTTGCAACAATTGTTGTTTCAGGAATTAGAATATTGACTACAGCACATTATGAACCATTAGATAAATTTTTATATGATTATATTATATATATTGGGCTTTTTATAGCAATGTTTGTGAGTGTATTTGTTGGAAAAGAACATGCAGAGGGAATTGTTAGAAATAAAATAATAGTTGGACATAATAGAATTTCAATATATATATCAAAATTAATAATTAGTATAGTAGTATCAGTATTATGCGAGTTTATTTATATTGCAATAATGTTTTTAATTGGAAGCCAGATATATGAACCATTACAAATGTCAATATCACAATTATCAATTATTATATTAAATGCAATATTAATTATTATTACATATTGTTCTATTTTTAATTTAATATCAATGATTTGTTCAGAAGCAACAATATCTGTGGTTACTAATGTAGCTATATTTGTTATTATGTTTGTTGCAGAAATAATTATAGGAGAAACTGCAAGTCAGTCTAAGTACATAACGATTTCGAGCTGGGATAATGATGTTCGAACTATTGTGAGTCAAGAACTAAATCCTAATTATCCAGGAGATGATATAGTAAATCTTGCAAAAACAATATATTTATTATTACCACAAGGTCAAGCTCATTTAATAATAAATCCAAAATTAACGGATTCTGATGAAATAAAGGAACAATTATACACGATAGAAGAAATTGAAGAAATCATAAAAAAATTATATAAAATGCCAATATATTCTATTATAGTAATTAGCGTTATTAATATTGGGGGGTTATATTTGTTTTCAAAAAAAGAATTAAAGTAGGAGAAAAAAGTGAATATTATTTTATTATTAATGTTTTTTATTTGTATAGGAAGTATAATAAAAATATATTTTATGAAAAAATCAATCAAAGAAATTGAAAACACATATAAATATATATTAAATTCTGATACTAATAATGTTATTACAATATTTTCTAATGATAAGGATATAAAAAAATTAACAAATAGTTTAAACCAAGAATTAAAAAAATTACGAAATCAAAAATTAAAATATGAAAATGGAAATCAAGAATTACAAAAATTAATAACTGATATTTCACATGATTTAAGAACTCCACTTACAGCGATAAATTGTTATGTTGAAGTATTAGAAGAAGGAAAATTGAGCTCAACACAAAAAGAGAGTGTAAAAATTATAAAAAATAAAACAAAAGAATTGACATCACTTACAGAACAATTAAGGGATTTATCAATAGGAATAGATACAGAAAGAAAAATAAATAAAGAAAAATGTTGTATAAATAATATTTTAGAAGAAATAATAGCAAGTTATTATAATTCATTTAAAAATAGAAATATAATTCCTAATATTAATATATGTGAAAAAAAGATATATAGAAATGTAGATAAAGATATGATAATTAGAATTTTTGAAAATTTAATATCAAATATTATAAAATATAGTGATAATAATTGTAATATTATATTAAATGAAGATGGAAAAATATCTTTTTCAAATAAAGCAAGTAAATTAGATGTATCAACAGTAAAGAGAATTTTTGATAGATACTATACTATAGAAAATGTAAAAAAATATTCAGGTTTAGGGCTTGCAATAGTAAAAGAGTTAGTTGAATTGAATGGTGGAATAATTACTGCTAAGTATTTAAAAGATGAATTACATATTGAATTATTATTATAGGTTTGAAAATAAAAAATGTAGACACTTCAAAATGTCTACATTTTTTATTTTATATCCATTCACCGTATTTTTTAATATAGTGTTTTTTAGCAAAACTAGCAACAACACAGTAGAACAATGAAATTACAAAAATAATTGCTACTGCTGTTCCTCCAATTGGTACAAGTCCAATAACTTTTCCTAAAGGAGTAAGTGGTACGAAAATTGCTATAATCATAATTATTATAGAAGATAGGTATACTGGTTTACTTGCATTACTATTTCCGATAGGAGTTTTTGCAGTTCTTATTATGTGCATTCCAAGTAAGTTTGAAATAATACTATATGTGAACCAAATTGTTTGGAAAAGTGCAGCACTTCTAACTCCAAAAATAAACCACACATAAGCAAATATAATTAAATCAAATAATGAGCTTAAAGGACCCATGAAAAACATAAAGTTTTTTAATCCTTTTATATCAAGTTTTTTAGGACTTTCAATAAGTTCATCATCCACATTGTCAAAAGGAAGTGTCATTTGTCCAAAGTCATATAATAAACCTTCAACTAATAATTGTATCGGTGTTTCAGGTAAGAAAGGTAAAACAATACTTGCTATCATAACTGAAAGCACTTCACCAAAGTTAAAGCTTGTTGCAAGTTTTATATATTTCATTAAATTAACGAAAGTTCTTCTTCCTTCAGTTACTCCATCTAATAGAACATTTAAGTCTTTTTCTAATAAAATAATATCAGCAGATTCTTTTGCTATATCAACAGCGGTGTCTACAGAAACTCCAACATCTGAATTTGTAAGTGAAGGACTATCGTTGATTCCATCTCCCATATATCCAACTGTATTTCCAGATTCTTTTAAAATACGAACAATTCTTGCTTTTTGAATAGGAGAAAGTTTTGCGAAAATATTTGTTGTTTTTAAATGTCTACGAAGAGCAATGTCTGATAATTTATCAATTTGACTTCCTACAACAATCTTTTTTGAATTAATTCCTACTTTGTTACAAATACATCTAGTTATTTCTACATTATCACCTGTTAAAACAATAACACGAATACCTTTTTTATTTAATTTTTCAATAGATTCTTTAGCACTTTCTTTAGGTGGATCTAAAAATCCTATAAATCCCATTAATACCATATTTGATTCGTTTGATACATCAAAAGTTTCAACATTTTGAATATCATTTTTTTGGCAAACTGCTACTACTCTTAGACCATCTTCATTTAATTTTTTACTAATTTCTTTTATACGACTTTTTATTTCTTTTGTAATAGGAGTAACTTCTCCTTTATAATCTACAAAAGTACAAATACTTAAAATCTCTTCAACTGCACCTTTTGTAATCATTTGTTTTTTATTGCCGTCATCTAAGATAACAGATAAACGTCTACGAGAAAAGTCGAATGGTATTTCATCTATTTTTTTATAATTTTTAGCAGTTTCATCTACACCATTTTTTGCAGCTCTATTAATAACTGCTTCGTCAATATTTCCTTTTAAACCTGTTTGAAAATATGAATTAAGAAATGCGTGTTTTAAAACACGAATATCTTCTTCACCATTTATGTCTAAATATTTTTCAAGAACAATTTTATCTTCTGTTAAAGTTCCAGTTTTATCAGTGCAAAGTATATTCATAGAGCCAAAATTTTCAATAGCATCTAATTTTTTTACAATAGTTTTTTTCTTAGACATTCTTACAGCACCTTTTGATAAACTAGAAGATAAAATTACTGGTAAAAGTAATGGAGTTATACAAATTGCAATTGCTACTGCGAAAGTAAATGCAAGTACTGGATGATGTTTCCAAGCATTTAATGCAAAAACTATTGGAATAATTATTATCATAAAATGTATTAATAATCTACTTATATTTTCTATTCCTTGTTGGAATGAAGATTTTGGTTTAACATTTGTAAGTGTATGTGCAATTTTTCCAAAATAAGTATTATCTGCTGTTTTTATTATAACTCCTTTTGCCATTCCAGAAGTTACGTTTGTTCCCATAAAACAAATAGTGTCTAAATCTGCAATGTTGGAAATGTCATCCATGGATAATTCTGAATTTGCAAGTTTTTTTACTGTGTCAGATTCTCCAGTTAAAGCAGATTGACCAACATATAAATCTTTAGACTCTATAATTCTTAAATCTGCTGGTATCATGCTACCTGCAGAAAGTACAACTGTATCTCCAACAACTACATTTTTTATTGGTATTTGTTTTTCTTTTCCATCACGAATAACAGTTACATTAGTTGCAACTAATGCTTTTAATTTTTCAGCAGCTTTATTAGAGCGATATTCTTGAAAAAAGTCTAGTAAAGTGCTTACAGTAACTAATACAATAATAACAATAATGTTAGCATAACTTGGTTTATCAGCAAGATATACATCAGTGTAAAAAAGAATAAAAACTATTCCAATTAATATGCAATTAAATGGAGAAAAAAGACTTTCTAAAAAATAATTGTACCATTTTTTAGGTTTGTTTTCGGTTATTTCATTTAAACCGAATTTTTGTAAATTTTCATTTGCTTTTTTTGTACTTAAACCTTTTTCAGAGACTTTGTATTCTTTGATAAAATCTTCTTTACTTAAAGTACATTCTTTTCCGTATAATTTAGCTACGTTTACATCTTCTTTTGTGTTTGTCATAAATAATCATCTCCAATTTTTAATTTGATAATATTATACCACTAAATATAAAAAGTAAAATATTTTTTTTAAAATACTTGAAATAAAATATCATTATATGATATTGTTAGATAAATATTAAAATAAGGAGGTATAACATTATGGAAAAAGCAAAAGTTTATTTTATAGAAGAAATTACACCAGAAAATATAATAAAAATTTATAAAATGTTAAATAAAAATTTATCAGGGAATGTAGCAGTAAAAGTACACTCAGGAGAAAAAGGAAATAAAAATTTCCTTCGTCCAGAATTTATAAAACCAATGGTTGATTATGTTAATGGAACAATAGTTGAATGTAATACTGCTTATGAAGGTCAAAGAAATTCAACTGAAAAACATAAGAAATTACTTGAAGAACATGGTTGGACAACAAATTTTAAAGTAGATTTATTAGATGCTGAAGGACCAGATTTAGTTTTAGAAATTCCAAATGGAAAAATTATAAAAGAAAATTTTGTTGGAAAAAATTTAGCAAATTATGATTCTATGTTGGTATTATCTCATTTTAAAGGTCATGCAATGGGAGGATATGGAGGAGCATTAAAACAGTTATCAATAGGCTGTGCTTCTTCAGCTGGAAAATCATGGATTCATACTGCTGGAAAAACTAAAGAACAAGGAGAATTATGGGACAATTTACCAAAGCAAGATGAGTTCTTAGAAGCAATGGCAGATAGTGCATTTTCAGTAGTAAATTATTTTAAAGGAAATATTGCTTTTATAAATGTTATGAAAAATATTTCTGTTGATTGCGATTGTGATGGAAACGCATCTGCACCTTGTGTAAAAGATATGGGAATTTTAGCATCTTTAGATCCAGTAGCAATAGATGAGGCATGTATAGATTTAGTAAGAAATTCTGATGATGCAGGAAAAGAAAAATTCTTTGAAAGAGTAAATTCAAGACATGGTACTCACACAATAGATGTAGCAGATGAATTAGGACTTGGAACAAAAGAATATGAATTAATAGAAATTAAATAAAAAAATGCGGAGTGTATAAATTACATTCCGTTTTTTTTAATTCTTACAAAATTGTAAGATTATTTTTTTTAATTTATGCTATAATTTCTAAAAAAAGAAAATTATTTTTGAGGGGATTTTAATTATGTATAAAATATTAATTGTAGAAGATGATGAGAAATTGCGATATGAATTAGAAACGTTTTTAATTAATAATGGCTATGAAGTAGAAAGTTTGGAAAAATTTGATAATACAATAAAAGATATTTTAAATAAAAATCTAGATTTAGTATTATTAGATATAAATTTACCAAATATAGATGGAGAATTTATATGTAGAGAAATTAGAAAGCAATCTGATTTACCAATAATAATTATTACAAGTAGAAATAATGAAATTGATGAATTGCTTAGTATAAATTATGGTGCAGACCATTATGTTGTAAAACCGTTTAATATACAAATATTACTTGCTAAAATAGCATCATTACTTAGAAGAAGGGAAAATAATATTGAGAAAATAGATGCTAAGGATTTTATTTTAAATATTTCAAAAAGTAGCATAGAGAAAAATGGTAAAGAAATAGAATTAACTAAAAATGAATTTAAAATATTAAAATATTTATTAGAACGTAGAAATAAAATAGTAGCACGAGAAGATATTATGGATTATTTATGGGAAAGTGAAAGCTTTATAGATGATAATACATTAACTGTAAATATTACTAGATTAAGAAATAAATTGGAGGAAATAAAATTAAAAGAACTGCTAGAAACCAAGAGGGGACAAGGATATATGTTACATTAATTTTTAGAGAGGAAGAAAATGAATTTTTTTGATTTTTTAAAAGATAAAATATTGCAAATAATTTTAATAATTTTGGGTTTAATTACAATCGAAATATTTTTAATGATTTATCCTATTGGAAATTTTTTAAAAATATATATTCCATTTATAATTTTTTTATTATATTTTATTTCTATAATTATAGAATATTTTATTAAAAATTATTTTTATAAAAATATAGATAATTTATTAAATGAATTGGATAATAAATATTTAATTACAGAGCTTATTAAAAATCCAGATTTTTTAGAAGGAAAAATTTTAAAAGAAATATTAGAACAAATTAATAAATCAATGATAGAAAATGTAAATAAATATAAATATTCTCAAGAGGATTACAAAGAGTATATTGAAATGTGGATACATGAAATAAAAATACCAATTGCAACAAGTAAAATGATAATTGAAAATAATAAAACACAAATTACAAAAAGTATTGATGAAGAATTAGATAAAATTGATAATTATATAGAACAAGCATTATTTTATGCAAGAAGTAATGTTGCAAATCAAGATTATTATATTAAAAAAAGTAATTTGAAGGATATAGTAAATGAGTGTATTAAGAGAAATAAAACAGTTTTAATAAGTGAAAAAATATTAATAAATATTCATGATTTAGATGAACAATTAAATACTGATAGTAAATGGATTGTATTTATTTTAAATCAAATAGTTCAAAATAGTATAAAATATAGAAAAAAAGATGTAGAATCTGAAATAGAAATATATTCTAAAAAAGGCAAAGAAAATATAATTTTATACATAAAAGATAACGGAATTGGAATAAAAAATAATGAATTAACAAGATTATTTGATAAAGGTTTTACAGGAACTAATGGAAGATTACTAAATAAAAAATCGACTGGAATAGGTTTATATTTATGTAAAAAATTATGTGATAAATTAGGTATCTCAATAGAAGTAACTTCTGTACAGAATAAAGAGACAAAAGTAAAATTAATTTTTCCGAATAATAGTTATTTTTATAATTTGGAGTAATTTTTTATATTAAGTTACAAAAATAAGTTACGAAAATATATGTTTTATTCGTCCTCCCAACATATGCACAGTCTGTAAAATTTTAAAATTCTGTGGAACATAAAATTTAACAGACTGTAGCTAGCCGGTCCCCACGAAATGACTTCATAAAACATATATTTTTCGTAATTTAGTATGCTTTAATAAAAAATATTTTTTAAATTAAAATTGCTATTGACAAATTTATAAAAAAAAAATACAATAAAGTTATAAGAATAAAAAATGAATTGAAAAATATTTTTGAGATTTTAACTAAAATGCGAATTATATAGAACTAAAATGTTAATTTAAGGAGGTAAATGGAATGCAGTTTGACGATAGAGAAAGAAAGCCAATATTTTATGTTATATTATTTGGTATGTTAATATTTGCGATAGTCTTTTTTGTTAGTAATGTAAAGAAAGCTATGAACAGTAATGCTGAAGAAGAACCAGAAGAAGCAGAATCAAGTATTGTTATTTTTGATGAAGCATAAATTTTAAGTAAAATATTGAATATTAAGAGGAGTAACATTAGAAAGTTACTCTTTTTTTGGATAAAAAATTCATACACGGAAAACGTGTAAAAAATATTTGAAATTTATAACAAGTATTACAAAAATGTAAGGAAAATGTAAGACAAATCGATGGTAAATTCGTAATTTTGTTTCTATAATTATAATGCAATAAGAAGATAGGAATTATAAAAATCTTCAAATAAACTAGGAAAGGAAAATGACGTTTATGGCTAATGTATTAGAGGTAAAAAATATTGAAAAGTGTTATGGGACAAAATCAAATTTAAGCAAAGCAATAAATAATATAAGTTTTTCGGTATGTAGTGGAGAATTTGTAGGTATTATGGGAGCGAGTGGTTCAGGAAAAACTACACTTTTAAATTGCATATCTACGATAGACAGAGTAACAAGTGGCCACATTTTAGTAAATGGTGAAGATATTACTAAATTAAAAGGTAATAAATTAAACCAATTTAGACGAGAAGAATTAGGTTTTATTTTTCAAGATTTTAATTTATTAGATACTTTAACTTGTTATGAAAATATTGCAATAGCTTTAACAATTCAAAAGATAAAAGCAAATGAAGTAGATAAAAGGGTAAAAGAAATAGCTGATAAATTGGGAATAAAAGATATTTTAAAGAAATATCCGTATCAAATATCTGGCGGTCAAAAGCAAAGGGTTGCTTCTGCAAGAAGTATCATAACAAATCCGAAACTTGTTTTAGCAGATGAGCCAACTGGAAGTTTAGATTCTAAATCTGCTAGACAATTATTAGAAAATTTTAAATTTCTAAATAATAATTTTAAAGCTACAATATTAATGGTTACACATGATGCTTTTACAGCTTCTTATGCCAATAGAATATTATTTATTAAAGATGGAAAAATTTTTAATGAATTAATAAAAGGAGATGACAGTAGAAAACAATTTTTTGAAAAAATAATAGAAGTGCAAACACTTCTTGGAGGTGATTTGAACGATGTTATTTAAATTATCATTAAAAAATATGAAAAAAAGTATAAAAGATTATGGTATATATTTTTTGACATTAGTATTAGGTGTAGCAATTTTTTATATGTTTAATTCTATAGATGGAACGCAAGCAATGTTGAAGCTTTCAACTTCTAAACAACAAATAATTAATTTAATGATTGAGATGTTAGGCTATGTTTCTGTATTTATAGCTGTAATATTAGGATTATTAATAGTTTATGCAAATAATTTTTTAATAAATAGGCGTAAAAAAGAATTTGGAATTTACATGACATTAGGAATGGGAAAAAGACAAATTTCTAAAATTATTTTGATGGAAACAATTTTTGTAGGTGTAATTTCACTTATTGTTGGACTTGTAATAGGTATATTTGCTTCACAATTTATGTCTATAATTGTTGCAAAAATATTTGAAGCAGATATGAGTGAATTTGTATTTGTTTTTTCAAAATCTGCTTGTATAAAAACTTTTATATATTTTACAATAATGTATTTAGCAGTATTATTATTTAATACGTTTGCAATTTCTAGGTATAAATTAATTAACCTATTAAATTCAAATAAAAAGAATGAAAAAATAAGCATAAAAAATCCATTTTTAGCTATATTGATATTTTTAATAGCAATAAATATTTTAAAAACTGCTTATTTAAAAGTATCAACACCTTCAAGTGTTGCAAATTCAGCAAAAGAATTATTAATACCGATATTAATGGGAATTTTTGGTACAGTTGCAGTTTTTTGGTCTTTAGCAGGATTTATTTTAATAATTGTTCAATCAATAAAGAAAATTTATTTAAAAGGGACTAATATATTTATTTTAAGGCAACTCAATAATAAAATTAATACAAATGTTATTAGTATTAGTATAATTTGTTTAATGTTATTTGTAACAATTACGATTTTATCTTCTAGCTTAGCTTTAAAAAATACAATGCAAAAGGATTTAATTAAAATGACACCAGTAGATATAAATTTAGTAAAAAAAGCTAATTTAGGAGATAGTTATGAAGAATATGGAGAATTGATTCAAACGACATTAGAGCAAAGAGAAGATTCAAAGGTTTCTATTCAGGAAACATTACAAAATAATAAAGTAGATATAAATATATTGAAAGATATTGTAGAAATACCAATATATGAAATTCATGATTTAACTTTAGAAAAGTTTTTAGGAAATAAATTTAAAGAAATAGATGCTAAATATCCTCATCTTATATATAGTAATCCAGAAAAAATTATAAAAATTTCAGATTATAATAAAATAGCTAGAGTATATGGTATGGAAGAATATAGTTTAAAAAATGATGAATATATTTTAATTTGTAATTTTAAAAATATGGCTGATATAAGAAATAAAATATTGGAAAATAATAATCCAATAGAAATTGCTGGTAATATTTATAAATCAAAATATAAAAAATGTAAAGATGGATATATTGAAATGAGTGGAAGCCATACAAATACTGGAATTATTGTAGTTCCAGATGAAACAAAATTAACAGAAGATATAAAAGCAGAAAAATTATTAGTTGCAAATTATAATGCAAATACAGAAGAGGAAAAACAAAATATTGAAAAAATATTTGTAGATGATAATTCAGAATTTTATAAAAGTTTAAAGGAAAAAGGAATAAAAAGTATAGATGGCATGACAAAAATATTACTTATAGATTCAAATGTTGGTATGGCAACAATAATAACTTTTATAGCTATTTATTTAGGTGTGGTATTTTTGATTGCAAGTAGTGCTATTCTAGCTTTGAAACAGTTGACTGAAAGTAGTGATAATAAACAAAGATATAGTATTTTAAGAAAAATTGGATGTGATGAAAAAATGATAAATAAATCTTTATTTATACATATAGGAATTTTCTTCATAATGCCACTTATTCTTGCAATTATACATTCAATTTTTGGAATAAAATTTGCTCTTATGGTGTTGTCAGAAATAGCATCTTCAAAAGAATTATTGCCTTCAATAATAGTTACAATATTTGTGATAGGATTTATTTATGGCTCTTATTTTTTAGCAACATATTTTGGAAGTAAAAATGTTATTAAAGAGGAATAAAAAAGCAAAATAAAAAAATATATATTTTATTCATTATCCCAGCAACGCACAGTCTGTAAAATTTTAAAATTCTGTAGAACATAAAATTAACAGACTGTAGCTAGCCGGTCCCCACGAAGCTCATTCATAAAATATATATTTTTTTTATTTTGCTTTAAAATATTGAAATTCAAAGAATATAGGTTTAAAATATTGAAACTTAAAGAAGTGGTTGATATTTAATAAATAAAGTTGTATAATATGTGCAAATTAATGGTACATTTTTAAATTATGGATAATAAAATATATTATACAATGAATGAAGAATTTTAATTATCAAATTTTTCATTCTTATGTGTAGCTTTTATTAAGTTTGAAAGGAATGAAAAGTTATGATGAAACAAAAGAAAGTAGTTATATTTGGTGGTGGTACAGGTACATCTTATGTACTTAAAGGATTAAAGTATTTCCCAGTTGATATTACGGCTGTAATTACAGTTTCAGATAGTGGAAGTAGTACAGGAAGATTAAGAAAGGAATTTTCTACACCAGCAGTAGGAGATATTAGGCATGTACTTAGTAATTTATCAACTTTGCCAGATGAAATTCGAGATGTTATGGAATACAGGTTGTCTACATATAGTGAATTAAATGGTCATGCAATTGGAAATTTAATTTTAACATCTTTATTAAATGAAACAGGAAGCTTAAAAACAAGTATAGAATATTTAAGCAAATTATTGGGTGTAAAGCATAAAGTGTTACCATTATCAGAAGATAATCTAACATTAATGGGAGAAACAATTGATGGAGAAATTATAGAAGGTGAGGATACTATAACAAAAGCTCATAAAAAATATGAAAGATTTTTTTATAAGGAAAAACCTCATGTATTACCAGAAGTTTTTGTTGCTATAAAAGAAGCAGATTTAATAATTTTAAGTATGGGAAGTTTATATACAAGTATAATGCCACATTTAATTTGTAAAGATGTAGTAGATGCCATTAATGAAGCTAAGAAAAAATCAAAAGTTATGTACATATGTAATGCCATGACACAACCAGGAGAAACAGATGGTTTTGGTGTTAGTGACCACGTTAATGCTTTAGAAAAATATTTAGGAAAAAATACAATAGATAGTGTAATTGTTAGTAATACTGTAATTAATAAAGAATTATTAAATAAATATGAAACAGAGGAGCAAAAAGACCCAGTAGTGATTGATTATGATAATATAAAAAAAGGAAAATATGAATTGCTAGAGTCTGATTTATTGACGACTGTTGATGGTACAATAAAGCATAATAGTTTAAAATTGAGTTCAATTATATTTTCATATTTAATGAATTTAAAAGACAGAGAATAAAAAATAAGGTAGAAAAAAATTTCTACCTTATTTTTTATCCTTCACCATTATTTGCTTTTAAGTTTTGTCCTTCTTCTCCAACGTTTTGAACTGCAAAGTTTCTAATAATTCCTAGAATACCTGAAGCAGCAAATAAAATTACAGCACCAACAATGTAAATAGTTGAATTCTTTTTGATTTCTGCTTTTCCTTCTGGAGATGCAGCTATGTATTGAATAGCTAATACTATAAGCATTATAATTGCAACACCAGTACCAACAATTTGTACAATATTGATTACTGTTGAAATTATATTACTAGCAGCATTTGAAGCACCACTCTTATCTTTTTTATTAAACATTGAAGTAAGAGAAGTATTAGTAGGATCTGTAGCTAAAACAGCATTAGATGATACTATTACAATCAAAGTTACTATTAGTAAAGCTATAACTACTTTCATAACTTTTTTCATTGTCATAATTATTCCTCCTTATTTTAATACACTTATATACGAAAACTAAGTATAACTACTTATTTTAATTTTACTTTAAAAATTGTAATTTGTAAATATCTTTTAAAAAAAAAATGCTATTTTTAAAAGAAAAATTCAATTTTTAGTTAATTTTTTATAAAAATTATCATTATTGTTAGCTATTATTCAGAAAATTGACCATTAATATTAGTTTGTGCAAAAGTTTTTATAATTTGAAGTATACCAATTGCAGCGAATATTATTATTGCACCTACAATATAAATTGTTGAACTTTTTTTAATATCAGCTTTTCCCTCAACAGAAGAGGATAAATATTTGATAGCTAATGCAATGAGCATAATAATTGCAATGCCTGCACTTACAATTTGCACTAAATTTATAGTAGTGCTTATTATACGAGCCACTTTTTTAGTTGCTTTACTTTGGTCAGTTTTTCCATCGAATTTTTCTTTTATATCAAAATTAACTGCTAAAGCAACTTGAGATAACATAATTGTTAAAAGTGCAATTATTATAATACAAAAAAATATTTTTATTATTTTATTCAATTTTAAATCCCCCTTGTAAAAAATATAACAAATCTTCAATATATATTTTACTTTAAAATTGTAAAATTGTAAATATGCAAATTTTTAGTTGTGTAAAAAATGTCGAAATTTTAATTTAAAAAATACTTGACATATTGTTTTATAGGTATTATAATAAATTTATTGTTATCGCGGGATGGAGCAGTTGGCAGCTCGTTGGGCTCATAACCCAAAGGTCGCAAGTTCGAGTCTTGCTCCCGCAACCAAACAAAAAAACATTTGCTAATCTAAAGCAAATGTTTTTTTATATCTTAGGAAGTTTTTATTTCCTAAGATATAAATGAACTATAATCCAAACTTTAAAGTAATTTTAATATCTTCTATTTTTTGATTTTTTTGGAATAATTATAATTGAAGCTATTAAAAGAGCAAGTCCAATAATTAGAAAAAGTATACTGTAATTATGTTGAATATATACATTTGAATTTGCAATTAAATCTGTACTATAAGTTTCACCATTTACATTATAAGTAATTTTTCCAAGAACATCCCCAGCATTAATAGGAGCTTTTAAATCTTCTTTTATTTGTACTTTAGCATTTGATTCATCTATAGTAATATCGTTTGGAACAAAATCAAATATACTTTTTTGAGTTACAATATCAAGCTCTCTTGTTTCTTTTGTGGCATTTGAAATTTGTACATGTGATATAACTGTATTTAGGTTTACAATTGCTTTCTGACTAAAGTTATTATATCCATATTCAAGTAATGATTTAGTGTCATCATATCTATAACTAGAACCATTTTCATTAGAATCAGCATTTAATGTAACACAAATTAATTCAACTTCATTTTTATTACTATAAGAAACTAAACAGTTTCCAGCTTGTGTAGTATATCCAGTTTTTACACCGATTGCATATTTATAATAGTAAGGACTGTTAAGTTTTATTAAAGAATTTGTATTTTCTAATACTCTATCAGTACTAGAATATATATCAGTTGCTGGTAAAGTATATTGTTCTGTAGCTACTATTTTTCTAAAGGTTTCATTTTTCATACAATATCTTGTTATAATAGCTAAATCCTTTGCAGTTGTATAATGATTTTCATCATGCATTCCATTAGCATTTACAAAATGGGTATTTTCACAGCCTAAAATTTTAGCTTTTTGATTCATAAGCTCTGAGAAATTTTCAATTGAACCTGAAATATATTCTGCTAAAACATTTGCAGCTTCATTTCCAGAACTTAACATTAGACCATATAATAAATTTTCAACTGTAACTGATTCACCAGCTACAAATTGTGCAGTTGTATAGCCTTCTGGCACGGCATTAATTGCACTTTCACTAACAACAACTGTATCAGATAAATCACAGTTCTCAATTGCTAATATTGCTGTCATAATTTTTGTTGTACTAGCAGGATACATTTTTTTTGTTGATTTTTTTTCAAACAATATATTTCCACTTTCATTCTCCATCAAAATGGCTGATTTTGAATTTATATCAGGTGGATCTTCAACAGCCAATACATTAGTACATAAAAATAAGTTAATAATTATTATGAAAATAATTATATAAAATGTTTTGTAATTTTTTAATTTTGAACCTAGTTTCATAAGTTTCTCCTTTTATAATAATTAAAAATAATATATATCAAAATTAAATTAATTTCAATATAAAAATAAAAAATATTTTGGAGGTTGATATGAAAAATAAATTTAATATTATTATAATAGTTTTTTTAATAATTTTTGTAGGAATTTATTATTTTAAAAATAATAAATTAAATTCGAACATATTAGAAGAAAATATAATTGAAATAAGCAATACAGAAAATATTGTAAGTGAAGAAAAAGAAGAAATTATAAAAGTTCATATTTTAGGTGAAGTTAATAACCCAGGAATGATTGAGCTAAAAATGGGAGATAGAGTATATGATGCTATTGAAAAAGCTGGTGGATTAACTGAGTTGGCTGATATGTCTAAGATTAATTTAGCTTATATTTTATCAGATGGAGAAAAAATAATTATTCCTAATATTAATGATATAGAATTTCAAGAAGAATATGAAGTTGAGAATAAAAAAATAAATATAAATGTGGCTTCAAAGGAAGAATTACAAACATTAAATGGTATAGGTGAATCCATAGCTGAAGAAATAATAAATTATAGAAATAAAAATGGAAAATTTTTGAATATTGAAGATATTAAAAATGTTGCTGGAATAGGAGAAAATAAATATGAAAAAATAAAGGATAATATAACAATAAAATAAAATTATGAAAAATATATGTTTGATAAAATTGTTTAAAAATGGTAAAATATATTATGGTTGAAATGAACAGTAAAGCATATATTTTTCATAACTGCAAAATATTGAGGAAAAATCTAAATTTCCTTATTAAATTCCTCTAATACGACTTCTATGTCTTTTTTTACTAATTTGCCTTCATCTACATAGTTTAATAACATTTTTCGAATATCTCCTTTATATACTAAATCTAAAAAGTATAAATTTTCATTTCTTAAAAATGCTTCTTTATCAATTATTGGTATATAAATATATTCTTTTTTTACTTTTTTGTAAACACATATAGCCTTTTTTTTAATCATACGAGAGAGTAATGTTCTAACTGTATGTTTAGCTACCTTTTTTTCTTTATTTAATTCATTTAATATTTCAAAAGCGGTAACTTCTTTTCTTTCCCAAATAATATGCATTATGCTCATTTCTAAATTAGACAATTTTATCATAGTTAACCTCCTTTTAAGATTTTTATTTACTATTTTATATGACATTGTCAAATAATGTCAAATTTTGACGGTTTATTTTTATATTAAAAAACGGTTATACTAATTATGGGTGATAAAAATGAAATTTAAACCAGAAAATTATAAAAGTATAGATGTAAAATTTACATTAAGATTGCCAGATGAATTACATCAATTAATAGCTGAGTATTCATCAAAGCACAATATCTCAATGAATACATTGATTTTAAATTGCATTAGTTTTGCAATGGATAATCGTGAAGATTAAAATATTAATGTTGATAAACAGTTATAGTTGTACTTCAACACTCACAGATTATTCTGTTACACTTATACTTATATTATTATATGTATGTATGAGGTAAGAAATATGAAAACTGTAAATAAAAAAGAAATCGGAAAAAGAATTCAAGTTAGGAGAACTGAGTTTGGATTAACTCAAGAAAAATTAGCTGAATATATTGGTGTATCTCCAAGTTTTATTAGTGAAATTGAACGTGGAAACAGAATTTGTAGTATAAATGTATTAGTCAATATAGCCGATGTGTTAGAATTAAATTTAGACAATTTAATAAATGGTTTAAATGAGAAAAATGCTGATACTACTTTTTCAGAGATATTGGAAGGTATATCTCCAAGTAATTATCAAATATATATTGATATTTGTAGAGATATTGCAAATCATTTTTAATATATATTTTTATAAGAAAAAATATACATATATTTGGATAGCAAATAAAATATTTCCATAACTTGAATGTATTAAAAAATGGTTAAATTGTATAAGTAAAAAATACTAAAATTGAAAAAGTCAAGTTTAGGCTTTGGTATTTTTTATAATATACAAAAGTTACGAAAAATATACTTTTTATAAATTTTTTTTGTATGAGCCAAAGCTACAGTCTGTAAAATTTACAGGCTGTATGTGTGCTGGAAAAATATTTTCATAATTATTAAAAATAGGAAGCTTTAAAAGAGAAGGTATTGACTTTTTAAAGAAAAAGTGATATTATGTTAACTCAATGAACATTAAAAAATAGATAACTTATTAGTTATCTCATAAAATATTAGCATGAGTGATAGGTATCTATTTTATGTTCGTGGTAACTGGTAAACTGTAGATAGTACTAAAGAAAGGATGATAACATGGGGACTTTACGGTTGAAAATTGTTGATGGAACCTTTGTTGGCTCAAATGGTGTGTATGTTACATTAATTGAGCCAAAGCTCGTAGTTGCTAATGGCTGGAGATGCCAAATCTTAGCAAATGGTATTATAAGATGTGATGCTATTTGTGAATATAGTGATGGCAAACACAAATTGAGATATAAACTGTGGCCAGATGGTAAGTACAAGTTAAGCTTGAAATTACCAGATTCTCCACGAATTTTACTCAGACAGGGAAATGTTCTGCCAAAAGGTGGAGTAATTTCCTGTGGAGTGTTGGGACTTTCCGGTGGAAACATTGACAGTAGATATGTTTATTTCAGAAATTTGGAATTCCAAAATTTTCTTGAAAAACATAACATTTCCGCTGTCAAACATGAAGACCCGAATAAGTGTTACAAAGTATCGAAAAAAAATAAAAAGTACCAGTCGTACATTTGTACTGATGGAGAAATCGAAGTCAGTATGATGGAAACTTGGGAAAGAATATTGTCGGTTTACGAATCGACATCGATGCTGAAAGTAAAAAAAGCAACATGGGTTATTCATACATATATACTGAAAAGTGGAAGCTTTTCGGTGTTATATACTTTGGAAAATCCATTGCTTTTGAAGGGACTTCCGGAGTAATCCCGAGTAATATTGAATAAAATTGAATAAAGTTGTTTATTGCACAGACCGATACAGGTTGCAGAGAAGCAATGAACAACTAACGCTTGCTGATATTTTATGTGCTAAAAGGTAGATTACAGTTTTGCAATCTACCTTTTCGTCTTTTATTTTTTATTGTTTTTTAGTTAATTTATTGTAATATACGATTATATAAAAAATTGCTAGAAGTGAGGTGAAATAGTATTGAAAAATTTACGATTAATTAGAAAAAAGAGAAATATAAATCAATTAAGATTAGCTATTGATTTAGGAATAACACAGGAAAGTATTTCAAAATATGAAACAGACATTGCTTTTCCATCAAAAGATATTCTGATTAAAATTGCTGATTATTTTAATTGTAGTATAGACTATTTACTTGATAGAACAGATAATCCTAATATAAATATGGATAAAGTTATAAATGAAGATGAAGAAATAGAAAATTTAATTTTTAGATATAAAAAATTATCTAGTGAAAAAAAGAATAAATTAGAGGGATGCTTAATTGCGATAGAACATGATAAAAAATAAAAGGCTGTTATTTTAAACTTTTTTTTGAATTATAACTTTACGTAGTTTATATATTATGTAATATAAATATCCTAAAATTAAAGGAATTGACTCCATAGTTGTTAAGTTACGGAGTGGACTATTAAAAAATGATAATGTTCGCTTTTAAATACAACATTTATATGATATAATAACTTTGAAATTTTTGGAGGTACAAAATGGACACAGTAAAACCTTTTGTAAAATGGGCTGGAGGTAAAAACAGTTTAATTTCACA
>CANRQI010000015.1 GCA_947632835.1 uncultured Clostridia bacterium | reverse complement strand
GGAAGCTATAAATGATAAAATAATGGCAAAGAATCTCGAATTATTAAAGTTAGAATATGCTCATGATGAAGGCAAGGACGAAGGAAAAAAAGAAAAAGCAATTCAAATTGCTAAAAAAATGAAAGAAGCAAATTTGAATATTGAATTAATTTCAAAAATTACTGATTTAACTAAAGAAGAAATTGAAAAATTATAGAATATTTTTAAAACTCATAAAAGGATTAAGTTCAAAACTTAATCCTTTTAATTGTTTAAATTTCTATATATATTCAATTTAATATTCTTTATATTATTATCGTTGTTTAAAAATTTTTATCAATAATATTATATTAAATATTATATTATTAATTTTGTTCTAAAAATTCATGATAACTCAATGTTTTCTTATAACTTTCTTTAATTTCATCATCAGTTAAAGGTCTATTATATAGTCTCAGTGAATAACATTTCAAATTCGCATAATGAATTGTCTGCGTTGTTCCCATATTACCAGCTCCTAATATGAAAGTATCTGGCAAATTGCTTTCTATCTCTAAAGAACTCTCATACGTTTCCCAGAACTTCGAAGAAATTTTACTCTCATCAATAATTTCACCATCTATAATTAGTTTTTCAGTATTACTAACGCCATCAAAAATCACTGAAACATATACATCTCTATTAAACTCTATAGGATTATCAATCAATTTTCTTTGATTCCAAGGCGCATCATCTTGAGTCCATCCCTTCTCAATCGAATCTTCTGTGTATGCTTCTTTCCACTTCTCCGCATTATTAACAGAAAAAAAATTAAATGATACTTCATCCACTGGACCATTCAGAAAGTAAAAACCAAAACGAAAGTCATTACCTTCGTAACCCCATTCAGTTATACTCGATTTACGTAAAATATTTAAAATACCCATATACTTCTCTGTAACAGTTTTTTTATCAAAATAATCATAATGTAATCCATCTCCAACAAACTTCCCATAAAATTCTATTGAAAATCCACCATCTAATCTCGATTCACTATTAAATGGAAACGTCAAATAATCATCTTTTCCATCAAATACAAAACTTGATTTTGTAAATGCTTGCGATAAATCTACTTCACCATTTTCACCATCATATCCATGAAATTCTATTCCATTTCCTAACTTACTTATATCAAATTTCTTCTTTTGTTCTTCTGGTAAGTTTTTATTTTCTTCTACTATTCTATTATATTCATCCATAACTCCGTGGATCTGCATTAAATATTAAATGGTCTGTTACTGCTACTGAACTATCAAAGCCCATTAGTGAATGTATTTTTTCATCAAATTTTTTTATTTCTCCTGTTGCATAATTTCCTATATAGCTACATGTTGTTGTTCCTAAGTTTTCTACTTCTGTTCCCTTTGGTATATATGTCCATCCTGTTCCATAAGTTTGTTTCACCACTCCTTCTTCTACTTCTGTTACTACTTTCCATCTCGAAGCATTTTCTAAATTTTTATCATACAGTGGTATTCCTCCTTGGTGCTTCTCTCCGTTTTCATCTGTATAATTAAAAGCATTTTTTCCTGCATTCTTTAATACACTATCAACTGCTAAATTTTCTAACTTTTCTGCTAATTCTTCTTTACTTCCTGTTCCTAAATCTGTTTCCATATTTTGACTTAATGCTGCCTTCTTTTCTAATTCATCTTCTCCTGTATAATATAATTTTCCTGAAATTACATTAAACTTTCCTATATCTTCATCTGCTAATGATGGTATGTATTTTCTTACATTTTCACCCAATAATGTTACTTCTTCCTCTTTTTCTATTTTTCCTTCTGTTACACTTACTACTAAATTTATTCCAAGTTCTTCTCTATAACTAGCAAATTTCGATTCCACATTTGCTAGTTGTGCATTTGTTATTATCCCATTATCTCCTATTATCGCATTCAAAGATACCCCTGCTAAAATAAGCATACTGATTATCGTGTTTTTGTTACGTTATGACGAAAAATATTTAATTTAGAAATACTAAAAAAATAAAACTCTAATTTTTAACTAGAGTTTTATTTTTTAATTAATCTTCTTTTTTTATTGAAACAACTTCTTTACCATTATAATAACCACAATTTGAGCAAACAGTATGTGGTAATACTGCTTCATGACAATGTGGACATACTGATAATTTCTTTTCTTCTAAATTCCATGTTGATCTTCTAGTTGCTGTTCTAGCTTTTGACCATTTTCTTTTAGGTTGTGCCACTTTAATCCCTCCTTTAAGTTCCGACGATATGTATATATCAAAATTTATTTTTTTCTCATAATACTTGAATATTATACAATCATTTAATTAATTTGTCAAGGCATTTTCATTCATGAGTTGCAGTATTTTTTAAATGAATATCAAAAACTTTATTTACTATTTACTACAATTTCACAATCATCCTCAAATTTTGTACCATCATTTAATATTACAGTTAACGTCAATTTTACTGTTCCAACTGATTTAGCTGTAACAATACATTCGTTATTTTCGTTTTTTGAAATTGAAACAATACTTTCATCAGCAGAAGTCCAATTAATATCTTTTATACTTTTTCCTGAAGATTTTAAAACATCAGAATTAACTGAATAAGTATATTTTTTACTAACTGTTTTATCATTTTCAAGAATCATTTTATTATCTTCACTACCAACTATTTTTACACCTGTTACTTTTACTGGTATTTCAATAGTTTTTATTAAATTTCCATTTAGAAAAACTTTACATATAGCATTTGCTACACCAAAATTCATAGCTTTAACTTCTGCTCTAAATCCAGAACCATCTACACTAATAACTTCATCATTTGAAGAACTCCATTCTACTCTGTTTCCTTTTTCATCATTTATTTCAAAATTGTTTCCAACTGTTAAATTCAATACTTCACTTTTTTCTAATGATGAAAATTCTAAATCATTTTTATTCATTTGTGGATCATATACATTTACAATTACAGTTTTTGTAGCTCGTCCATTTGCCTCCACTACAGTAAGATTGGTCTTTCCAGCATTAGAACCAGTAATAGTTATTTTATTAGTATTATTATCCACAGAAGCAGATATTCCTTTTCCATCTTGTACATCAGACAATAAAGTTAATTCTCCTGCTCTTCCAAGTTTTTCAATTGTTAATTCTTTTACTTCGTCTTTTAACAAGTTGATTTCTTCAATTTCTGTTTCATTATCTAAAATTTTTAATCCAGTTAAATATATTTTCATTGTAGTTTCTTGATTACCAACTGAAGTGCTTTCATAATTTGTTGCAGTAACATTTGTTGAAAATTCTGTAGGAACAGCATCTTTTACTTTTGTAGTTATTTTTCCATCTTTTAAACTCATAAAATCCTCAGCATTTTCACCTGAAATTGCTGAAAATGAAAGAGATTGCGCCGCACCATTATTATTTTGACCAGATTTCAAAGTAATGAAATCCTCTAAATTTACCGTTGCACCATTTGTAGGAATAAATACATTAGATGCTAGAATTGCTGTTACAGGATGATTTATTGTATAATTTGTATCTGTATAATCTATTGGCAAAGAGTGATATGTTTTTCCATCAATTGTAACTCCTTCAAGATAATAAATTGTATGACTTTGTTCATTTATTATATATGTTCCATCATAATTTTCTAGTGTTACATCAAGTAAATCTAAATTAATTTTATAATAGCTAGCTGCATTATTATAAAAATCATTTGGATTTACCAAATCTGCTTTACTTGCAAAAGTTGAGCCTTTAACAACAACTTCTTTCATACTATCTTGAACCGCACCATTAACTGTAAGAGTAGCAGAAAGCTCTGATACTGGTAATCTGTTATGTTCTAAATAATATACAGCAACAGCATCGTTTAAAGCTCTAATATCATTATATAATTTATTTAACTTTCTAATTTGCACATTACTTACTGTATTAAATGTCAATGTTGACATTATAATTAATAAAATTAAAACCGTCATAACCGCTGTAGTAAGTGAAATACCTTTATTATCTCTTAACATCTACCGTTTCTCCCTTTCTTAGGATTTATCAAAAATATTATATACTTAATAATAATTAATTTCAATAGAAAAAATATAAAAAAATAATGATGCTTCATTCTATTTTTAAAAACTAAAAACAGAATGAAACACCATTATAATTATATTTTTAAATTATACATTTGCACCAGCTCTTTTAATTTTTCCAGCACGCAAACATTTTGCACAAACAGACACCTTTTTAACTTCTCCATTAATTTCTGCTTTTACAGTTCTTAAATTTGGTTTTACTGGTTTAACTGTTCTTTTACTTATATGAGAACGAGTTATACTAAGTTGATTTCCAAAAGATGTTTCTTTTCCACAAATTATACATTTTGCCATTTCTTAAGCCACCTCCATTTAATAAAATAAACTGACTAATTGTTAGTTTAACACAATTAATTGCAAATTGCAAGTATTTTTACAAATTTTTTATTATGTATTCGTAAATTTATATAATATCACTTTTTTTATTATAACTATCACAATATCTATTAACTGGGCAATTTGGACAATTTGGCTTTCGTGCATCACAACATTTCCTACCATGCCAAACAAATAAATGATTTACATCATAAAAATATTTTTTAGGAAATAATTTTATCAAATCTTGCTCTATTTTAGATGGTTCACTCTCTATAGAAAGTCCCATTTTATTTGAAATTCTTTTTGCATGTGTATCTACTGCAATTCCACATGGTTTATTAAAAGCTTCAAGCATAATTACATTTGCACTTTTTCTTCCAACACCCGGAATCTTTGTAAGTTCTTCAATATCATCTGGTACCTTTCCATTATATTTCTCTACAAGCATTTTACTTGCTAAAATAATATTCTTAGATTTATTTTTATAAAAACCACAAGGATGTATTATCTTTTCTAATTCTTCTATATCAATATTTGCCATTTTTTCTGGTGTATTGTACTTTTTAAATAAATTTGGAGTTGTTTTATTAACTCTTTCATCAGTACATTGTGCTGAAAGCATTACAGCTACCATCATTTCAAATGGTGTCGTAAAATCTAAACTACATGTTGCATCAGTATATGTTTTTTTCATAATTTCAATAATTTTAATTGCCTCTTTTTGACTTTTCATTTTTTCTCCATATTTCAACAAAATTCTTCTTTATTTTATAATATTTTATTTAAGTAGTCAACTTTTAAAAATTTTTATTAAAATTATGGTAACAAAATTATGTATTCTTAATATTATAATATAAAGAAAAAGGAGGTATTAATATGTTTAGAAAGCCAACTAGAAAATTAAAAAAACTAATTTCAGGTATACTTATCGGTTTAGGTTTACGGTATATTACTAATTCTGTTTCTTCCATCAAATGTTTGGTTAATTATAAGTGGAATTGTATTAATAATAGCTGGCTTTTGTTATCTTTTTAAATGTTAAGCTTAAAATATAAATAAGTAAAATTTCATTAGTAAATTTTATAAGTTTATAATTATACTATAAGAAAGGAGAATTTTATATGACAATCGTTGTAAAAAAAGTTCCAAAATGCTTAAGAGGAATTGTAAAATTCATATTTGGAGTTAAATAATAACAAAATTAAAAACATATTTTAAAAGGAGAACTTTATCGTTCTCCTTTATTCTATCTAATTTTCATTATTATTACTATCATTGTTATTATTCTCATCATTATTATTATTGTTATTATCATTGTTGCTATCTTTTACTTCTTCATCAGTTTTAATATCAGTTACTTCTTCACTCTTTTTTTCATCAACATTTTTTATTTCTAAATTATTAATTGCGACATTCTTTATCTCGATATCTTTTGGTTCTACTGGTTGTACATTACTATTATCAGCTACTTTAGTTACAACAGGTTCTGCTGTTTTAACTTCAGGAATCGCACTTTCTGAATTTGAAACTTTTATATCTTTGTTTGCTTTAGGTCTAGCAGATAATATAACTGTTATCAAACTTCCAAATCCACTTATTCCAATAATAATATTAAATATTAAAGTTATTATTGAACCAGTATATCCTAATAATGAAATTAAATTAATAACTTGAACAACTAAAGCTACAAATATTGTCATGAAAAATGATCTTACTCTTAAAGCTTTATTTTTGCCCTCACACATTCTAATAGCAAATGCTATAATGAAGAAAACTTTACCAAATCCTAATAATGTAATGAATAATGAAACAATTCCAATTCCATATCCAACACCATAACCCCAAATTAATAATCCTAATGATACTGCTAAAACAATTACTAATTCAAGTATTCCGCTGAAAAAAGATGTAAAAAAGTGTCTAAGTTTTAATCTACTATTAATTTCTGTAAATTTAGGGAATCCACCTAAAATAAATATTGCTAAAATTAAAATTATTACAAATTCTGTTGCTAATTCTAATAATGTAGATTTTACAACATTTTCTTTAATTTCATCATTTTCGATTCCTAAAACTTCTGTAATATTCAAATTTTTATCACCAACAATTTTTGCATCTTCAGAAATGTCTGCTTTTTCACCAGTTATATTACAATCATTTCCAATCTCAGTAAAGTCAGAAATAGTTACACTTTCAGTAATAGCATTTAAGTTTCTTCCTATTTCACAATTTACATTTAAAGTTTTACCAACAAATCTTAATTCTTTCTCAATGCTAGTAAGACTATCTATATCTAATTTATTTCCAAAAGCATATACAGAATCTACTTTAACTTCAGATAAATCTATTTTTTCTGTTCCACCAATATACATACTTCCATTAACAACAAAATTGCTAAATTTTATATTGTTAGAAATTATAAAAACATCCCCATTAACTTGGCAATCAACAAATTTTACATCTTCTGATGAAATTATAAATACATTTCCATCAATAAATGTTTTTTCATAATTAATTTTTTCATCGCAATTTAAAATTGTAATATCTTCTTCTAATTCTTTAGTGTAAAAAGGAAGAGTTGGTTTTGTAGCTACTATATCATCATTTTTTTCTGTTTCTTTTTTTGTTTCTTTTTCTGTTTCTGCTTCTTTTTTACTTGTTGTTTGTTGTTTTTGCTTAAGTTTTTCTTCTAATGCAGGAATTAGTTCATCTTCTTTTAATTCTTTAGAACTATTAGTAGTTTCATTAGTATTTTTACTTGTGTTATTTGATATTTCATTACTTGTATTATTTGACTTTTTATTATTAGAATTATTAATTACATTTTTTGTTGTATCTGTTGCAAAAACTGTTACAGATAACATAATTAATACTATTACAGCAAAAATACCAATTACTACTTTCTTATTTTTCTTCATTTATTATTCCTCCTTGAAAATTTTTTGCATTATGTTATTTATATAAAAAATTTATAAACTTTTTAAAAATTTTATAGCTTCTTTCGGATTTTCTAAAATATATACTCCTGCAACTAAAATATCTGCACCTGCGTCAACAACATCTTTTGCAGTATTTTCATTAATTCCGCCATCAATTTCAATATCTAAATCCAAATTATTTTCCAAAATATATTTTTTTAATTCTTTAATTTTTGTTAATGTTTCTGAAATAAAAGTTTGTCCACCTTTTCCTGGAAAAACTCCCATTACGAGTACTAAATGAATTAAAGGTAAATATTCTTTTATTTCTTCTATATTAGTATCTGGATTTATAGCAATTCCGAACTTTAATATTATTTCTCTTTAAATCTTCAATAATATTCAATACTCTTTCTTTATCTTTAACTGCTTCTATATGAAAACTAATTATCTGAGGTTCTAACTCAATATATTCATCAATAAATTCCTCAACATTTTCAACCATTAAATGAACATCTAACCCCAAATTAGTAATATGAGAAAGAGCATTAGAATATTCTTTCATTTTTTTCTCTGTATTATTCGGTACAAATTTTCCATCCATAACATCAATATGAAAATAATCCGTTTTAGCAGTTTCTATATTATAAAACCAATGTATATAATCTTCTTTGTCTAAATTTAGTAATGATGTTGAAACTTTTACCATATCTTAAACCTTCCTAATATTATTGTTTTTTTATGTTTATTGTTTGACCTTCTACACTAAAATCAATTGACTGCCTGTAAACTTCATTTCCACCTATTGTAACTCTAACTTCCTCAGTTCCTGATGTACTGTCATATTCCCAAACATAATTTGAATTATTCCAAGAAACACTTGTTGTAGAAACTTGAACTCCACCTATATAAAATACCACAGAAACACTGCCTGTTTTACTACTTGTATTAGTACTATTATTTGCATTTTCTTCATCAACAGAATTATTTGCTACATTCGTTTCTGCAGGTGTTTCAGGTTTAAATGACGCAACATCAACTATAAATGTTACTTTAGCTTTTACTGGCAATTTATTAACTACTATTGTAACTTTTTCTTTCTCTTTTATAACTTTTCCTTCTGCAACAGTTTGAGATAATACAACTCCATCTGCTTTTGAATCATCTTCATCATATTTTACATCCACTAATAAATTCATAGCTTGTATTTTTGAAACTGCTGTATTTTCAGCTTCTCCAACAACATTAATCATTGTTACATCTTTGTATTGACTACCTGAACTTACAACTAATTTTATTTCTGTAGATTTTGTTACTTGTTCACCCTCATCTGGTGAAACACTTAAAATCATTCCTGCTTCAGCTGTTTCACTTGTTTCTTCTGTTATGTTATAAGTTAAACCTAAAGTATCTAATTGATTTAATACTTCATCTTTTTGTTCGCCAACAATCTTATTAGGCAAATTAACTATTTCAGGTCCAGAACTAACTGTTATAACAATTTCTTGATCTTTATTATATAGGAAATCATATTTATCTGGTTTTTGGGAAATGACATATCCTACTTCAACTGTTTCACTAGCCTCTCTTTTTACTACATAATTATTAAATCCTTTTTCTTCTAAAATTTTAATTGCTTCTTCTTCTGTAAGCATTTTTTCTTGCTCAGTAAAAGCAACTTGTGGAACATAATCTTGCTCAGGTCTAGAAGAATTGATACCAAACATTACTAATAGTGCTGTAATTACAAAAACTATACCCAATACCATTAATATTACTAATACTTTTAAAAATTTATGTTTATTTAGAAACTCTCCTATTTTAGCTATTTTACCTTTTTTCTTTTGAGATTCTTTTTCTGCATCTTCAATTTTTGGAGCATTTCTATCATTATTTTTTTCCATTTCTAATTCATAAATTGTAGGAACTTTTTGAGTAGGAGAGTCATCATTCCTTAAAGCTAATACAACAAAATCCTCATTAGGTCTTTTTAATGCCATGCTCAAATCTCTTTCCATTTCAGTAGCATTTTGATATCTAAGATTTGGATCCTTTTGCATTGCTTTTAATATAATCCTGTTTACACTAATTGGTATTTCTGGATTATATGTAATTGGATCAACTGGTTCTTCTTGAACTTGCTTTAGTGCAACTGAAACTGGTGTGTCCGCATCAAATGGAACTTTACCTGTTAACATCTCATACATTACAACACCAAGTGAATATAAATCAGATTTAGCATCTGTATAACCGTCCGCGGGCATGTTCAGGTGAAAAATAATGTACTGAACCAATTGTAGTTCCAAATGCTGTTATTGTAGAATTAGAAACTGCCTTTGCAATTCCAAAATCAGTAACTTTTGCAATTCCGTCTTCTGTAATAATTATATTATGTGGTTTTATATCTCTATGTATTATATTGTTTTTATGAGCAACTTCTAAAGCTGAAGCTATTTGAATAGCAATATTTACAGACCATTTCCAAGACAATCTTCCATCTTCAGTTATAATTTCCTTCAAAGTTTTTCCTTGAATTAACTCCATAACAATATAATATAAATTATCTTCATTTCCTACATCAAATATTGATACAATATTTGGATGCGTAAGACTAGCTGCTGATTGAGCCTCACTATTAAATTTCTTTATAAATTCACTATCTGTTGTAAACTCATCTCTTAATATTTTTATTGCCACATATCTATTTAAAACATGACATTTAGCTTTATAAACTGTTGCCATTCCGCCATTTCCAATTTTTTCCAAGATTTCATATCTATTATCTAATATTTTTCCAATAAGATTCATCTTTCTCTCCTCTTAAACATTATCTACAATAATAACTGTTATATTATCTAGTCCACCTTTATTATTTGCTTCATTTATCAATGCTCTTTCAGGTTTCTCAGGATTATTCAGTAAGATATTATAAATTTCATTTTCTTTTAGCATATTGGTTAATCCATCTGAACACATGAGTAAAATATCTCCTTTTAGAAAACCTTTATAAAAAACATCTGGTTGAACCAAATTATTACAGCCTAAAGCTTTTAATAGCATATTCTTGTTTGGATGATTATAAGCTTCTTCCTTTGTTATACTTCCATCCTTAACTAATTTTTCAACATAACTATGATCAGTAGTTAATTTTCTAATAAAATTTTTTCTAATTCGATAAACTCTACTATCTCCAACATGACCAATAAACACCTTATTATTATATATTATTACAACATCTAAAGTAGTACCCATATCATGTAATTCTTCTACTTCTGAAGATTTTTCATGTACTATCATATTAGCATATTCAATAGAACTTTTTATTAAGCTCAAAATAAATTCCTTTTCTTTTGGAATTTTAGAAAAATTATTACAAATATAATTTTTTGCACAATTTACAGCCAATTTACTTGCAATTTCTCCACCTTTGTAACCTCCCATTCCATCAGCTAAAATATATAATTTAACTTCATCTTCTAACTGACTAATGAAGAAACTATCTTGATTCATATCTCGAGCTTTACCAATATCTGACAGTGCTAATATTCTCAACTGTTTCCACCTCTTTTCAAAATGACAAATTTTGTTTTCTTAACTGACCACACGCAGCATTTATATCTGAACCGCAATTCTCTCCTTATTGTAGCCACTATACCATTATCATTTAAATAATCTCTAAATTTCATTATATTTTCGTTTGTACTTTTAATATATTTCCCATCTTCTATATTATTAATCGGAATTAAATTAACATGTGCAAGCATTCCTTTTAATAATTTTATTAAATCCTTTGCATCTTGTAAATTATCATTATTATCTTTTGCTAAAGCATATTCAAAAGAAATTCTTTTATTTGTTTTTTTTATGTAATATTTACAAGCCTTCATAAGTTCTTCTATTGGATAACTATTATTAATTGGCATCATTTCACTTCTTTTTTTATTATTACTACTATGAAGTGATACTGATAATGTGCATTGCAATTTTTCATCTGCTAATTTATAAATCATTGGAACTATACCACTTGTTGAAATACTGATATGTCTAGCACCAATATTTAAACCTTTCGGACTATTTAATATTTTTATTGCTGACATAACATTTTCATAATTGTCTAAAGGTTCTCCTATTCCCATAAATACTATATTTGAAATTGTAACACCTGTATCATTTTCAATTGCTAAAATTTGCTCTACAATCTCTCCCGCAGTTAAACCTCTTTCAAATTTAATTCCAGTTGAAGCACAAAATTTACATCCCATTCTACAACCAATTTGTGAAGAAACACAAATTGTATAACCATGATGATACTGCATAAGCACTGTTTCAATTAAGTTTCCTTTATTATCATTTATATCAAATAAATATTTTTTAGTTCCATCACTAGACTCCAATTTTTTTACTATTTTGAACAGTCCCATATTAAAGTTAGTATTTAACTTATTTCTCAAATCAATGGAAAGATTTGTCATCTCTTCAAAGCTTTCAACCTTTTTTTTGTAAATCCATTCATAAATTTGTTCAGCTCTATATGGCTTTTCATCAATTTTTTTAAGTTCATCTTTTAGCTCTTCTAAACTATAATTTTTTATATTCTTAATCAAAAATCCCTCCTAATTATACAAATACAGTTATATCATATACAAGAAATTTTATCAATAGATTTATTATAATTATTTTAATTCAAAAAACACCTCAAATATTAAATTTATTGCAAATCTTTATAAAAATACAATAATTTAATACTTAAGATGTTTTATATTTTAAAATCCTGATTTACCATCCCATGTCAAATCAAATAATGGAGAAAAATTTACTATTCCAGAATTTCCTTTTATAAATAAATTTTTCAAATTTCCATTTTTATTTAAATCTACCAATAATTGAATATTATTAAATGAATGTCCATCTGGATCTGGAGTATTATCATAAATCAAATTATTTTCTAAATTTAACCATTGTAAAGTATTTAAATTTTTCAATGGATATAAATTCGATATCTGATTATTAGATAAAATCAATTTTTCTAAATTAATCAAATTTTCTAATCCAGTAATATTCATTATTTTATTATTAGATAAATCTAAAGTTTTTAAATTAACTAAATCGCTCAATCCACTAACATTATTTACATTTGTTTTATTAAAAGTCAAAGACTCTAAAGAAAGTATATTCTCTAGTCCGGATAAATCTGTAACACCAGTAATATAAAAAGAATCATCATCCCTAGTTGTAAAAATAAAATTTTTCAATCCTGTATTTGCTAATTCGGACAAGGTACATAGATCATTCCCCTGCCATCCCCCAGTAGGTTGAAAACGCAGAGTCGAAATACTGGTTAAAGTCCCTAAGCTAATCAAAGCATTATTCAATTCCTCTTGTGAATAATTCGACCAAAGTATCTCCACAGTATCACACGAACTACCCGGTAAAAATTCCAAGTAATTTTCTCTACATAAAGTTACAGTATTCATGTTACTAGGCAATTTCAATGTTATTTTTAACTTAGCAGTTCCCCCAAATAAAATTTTTTTTAAGTTCTTACAACCAGATAAATCTACTTTTCCTGTTAAGAGTTCTGAGTTATTCATATTGTAAATATCCAATGTAGTAATTTCTGAACACGTACCTAGTTTCTGCATTAATTTTAAATTGGTTATACCCAAACCAGGTCTATACTGACTCCAAGACAAACTCGAACTTGCACCATAATCTAGTCTTGAAATTGTTTTTTGAATTTTAGATAAATCGATGTTTTCGTTATCTATCCATAATCCTAACAAATTCTGCGCACTATCTTCCAACAAAGTCAAATCTATAGCACTAGTACCCCTGATATCTAATTCAATTAAGTTTGGCATACTTTTCACAAAATCTACACTAGAAAGATTTTTTAAATTACACAAACACAAATATTTCATATTAGTCATAGTTTTCAAAGTTGATTGCAAAACATCATTCGTTAAGTTAACATTTCCAGTCAGATTTAACGCTTCACATACCGTATCATTCTGTAAAGCAATTATCTTTGCCGAATTATCCTGCAAATTTTGGTTACTATAATCCAATCTATTACTTGAATTTAAAAATTTATTATATTTACTATCAATGTTCCTATCAAACACCATACATCTTAAGTATATATTCTTAATTAATGCTACTTCTGCATCATTTAAAGTTGAATTTCCTGCTAACAACATTCTAGTAATACTCAAATTGTTTCTCAAATATCCTATCCAGATTATCCTATTATTTTGTAATTCAATACTACTTAAATTAACTTTATCAGATAATTCAAACAAACTATCTTGTTCTTCATTTTTAGTTTCCAAATTCTCATTCAATCCCAAACTACAGTTATTTGCTACCAATTTCGTCAAATTTTCCATATTTTTTACGCCGTGTAAACTTGTCAAATTTGCATTGTTATAGACCTGAAGTTCAACAACATTCACATAATCCAAAAGAACGCTAATATCATTAATATTATTTTGATAAAAATATAAATATTTTATAGCTTTTTTTGTAGCATCTGTCAAACTACTTAAAACATCAATATTTGTAACCTTATCACCACTATTGTAAACACCAAGATATTGCAAATTAAAAAAATCAATTTTATTTATTGTATTAAAAACTTCATTAACTTGATTATCATTAGAAGTTATCAAATACAAATGCTCTAACTTATTCAACTTACACAACGCAGAATAATCAATAATTTTCGAAGTTCCTGTACCATAATTTAAAAATATAATATCAACTAGGTTACTACAATTTTCTATGCCTGATAAATTATTTAAATTTAAATTATCCAACGTTAACTCTCGTAAACTTGTCAAATTATATAAATCTTTTAAAGAATTTACTCCTGAATCACTTCCTAAAGTCAAGTCTCTTACGCTTTTTGCTTCTTCAGCATTTATTATTCCATCTCCATTTTGATCATAAATACCCAACACTCCTGACATTTCAGAATCTGCTTTAAAAACTTCTCTTTTTAAATTATCCTCATCCAAATTTTCTTTTGCTAATCCTTTTATACTGTCTGTACCACCTGAGCAATAATACACTTTTAAATTCGAAGTTATTCCATATACATCATTTAAGCTTTGATAATCCGTATAACTTCCTTCTCCTGCATCTCCTCCTACCAAGCTTTCTCTTATTTCTTCTGGTAAACCTGACTTTTTTATTAAATATAATGCATGTCCATCACTATCTATTACATACCTTAAACCTCCTACTCCCTCTTTTGATGGTATATAAAAATAATCTGAACATACATTTGTTAATCCTTCTATTTTACTTTTATACTGTGCCATTTCTTCATAATTTTCTGTATATTTTAATTGCAAAAATTCTTCCAAGTTTGCAATCGAACTCTGTATATTTGCTTCTTGCGCTCTAGTTATTATCCCATTATCTCCTATTATCGCATTCAAAGATACTCCTGCTAAAATAAGCATACTGATTATCGTGTTTTTGTTACGTTATGACGAATTTTTTATTATTTATTGGAAATATTTATTTTTTCAATATCAACATTCAATTCTCGTGAAACTATATTTTGCAATTGAGCTACTTGCTCTAATGATAATGCTGATATTCTAACTACTACACTTACAGACTCTCCGATTTACATATATAACAACATTTTCAAATCCTTTTAACTTTATAAGTTCTTCTGCTACTGAAATAGAATTTTGAGTACTATTTATTTTTTCAATCTCTTGAATAGCTATAGCCTTTTGCTCACTTGAAATTGATGGACTATCAACTATTTTCTGATAAGTATCAAGCATTTGAGAATACATATTATTCCTATTTAACTTCAATTCACTAAAATATGATTCATTATTAGAAGCAGTTTCCATAGTTGTATTATTAGTAGATAAATTAGCATTTTCAATATTAGTTTCATTTACAATCATATTATTATCTTGATTTAATTCTTCATTTTCCATTATACTATTATTTGAAACTTCATTTTCTGTTTTAACATTATCATTTTCTACTAAAATTGCATCAGAATTTACAAGTTCAACATCACCAATATTATTATTAGATTTTGAAAAAGTTTGAACTGTTTCATTATCAGGTTTCAAAAGTGATTTATTATCCGAAAAATTAACATATCCTATACCTATAAGTACTAATGCCGTAATAATCAATCCAACCTCTTTCAATTTTTCTTTATTAATTTTTCTTTCTTCCATTTTTTCTAATTTTTCAGTTTCTTCCACTTCTTCAAATTTCCAATTTTTAATAAAATTATTTTTCTTATTTTCTTTTTTAAAATTATTCAAAAATGATTTAATATCCTTCATTAACTATCCTCCCAGTTTATTTCAAAATTATTAAATTAAAGCTTATTCTTTAACCATTTCAAAAACTTGAATCTTATGGCTAAGTAAACCAGTTACTGCTTCTACTGCAGATAAAATATTAGTTTTTATTTGAACATCACCTGCACCCTCCGCGATTACAATTGCTCCTTCTAATTTGGGCATTACAACTTTTTGCGTTACTGCCTCTTTAGAACTATCTGTAAAAATATCCTTACTTTCCGTTTTTGTTTCAGTTTTAGTTCCTTGTGAATCTGTTGATGTGCTTGAACTCACGCTTTCATTATATAATGGAAAAATGCTCGAGCTTTCCGAATATGTCAATAAAACTTCAGCTTTTCCTACTCCTGAAATCTTTGATAATGCCTCTTCTAATTCTTCTTTTAAAGTATTTTCTTCATCTGTATTGACTTCTACAACTTGTTTTTCTACATTAGTAACAAGTTCTGCTTCCGTTTCGTTCACTACTTTTTCCTGTTTATTTCCTGTTAAAATTTTATTTACAACTATTAATGTAATTATTAAAATAATTAAAAACGCAATTAAATTTTCCATTTTCTTCTTTTCATCTTTTTCAGTAAACATCTTTTTTATCCTATCAAACATATTTACCTCCATATATTCATTTTTAAATTACGAAATATTTATTGCAGATTTATCTATTTCATAACTTTTTAAAACCAAATCAATAATTTTATTCACATCATAATTAGTTCCTAATTTCATTTTTATATCAATTGAAACTATATCACTATAATCACTTGTAACAACTATTGAAACACTATCTACACTATAACCTAAATCTTCAATTTGTCCTTTCAAAGTATCTTGCAGACTCAACAAATATGTTTTTCCAATTTCTCCCTCTGATACAGTCTGTACTACATTTTCTCCAATAACCAAATTAGTTATTTCATTAAAATTAATTTCACTTTCTAAGTTAAAAATTGGGTTTATAATAACATATAAAATATATAATCCACTTACAACTTTAACATATTTTTTATTATTTCCATCAGGCAAAATCATTTCAATTATAATTGAAATAATTACTGCAATAATAATATTTTCTGTCCACTGTTTCATTTCTCCTCCCCAAAAAATTAACCTATGCTTGTCATTTTTAATACCACAGTAATACCAACAATAAACATTATAGAAACCGAAATTAAAATTCCAAACAATATTTTATAACTATCTGCAATTGCATCAAATAATTTTACTATTTTATTATCTGCAACAGTTTCACACAGAGCCGCTATTAACCTTATCAAAGCCCACATTATAGTAATTTTTATTATAGGCAATACTATTATTGAAATTAAAATTACTAATCCTATTGCTCCAACTGCATTTTTCAAAATTTTTGCACACCCTATAACTGTTTCTACAGTATCTCCCATAACCTTTCCAACTACTGGTATAAACGTTGATACGGCTACCTTTGCAGTTTTTGCAGTTAAACCATCAACCGAACTACTTAAAGTTCCTTCTATTGATAATGTACCAACAAAAATAGTAAGTACTACTCCCAATCCCCAAACTATTGCAGATTTTATAAATTTCGATAATCTATCAACATGTACTTTATCTGAAAAATTAGAAACTATAGATAATGCAGTTGAAATCAAAATAAGTGGAACTATAACAAAATTTATTAGATTCCCCATTATATTTATTACAAAAAGTAAAATTCCTTGTGTAGTGCCACTCGTAATAATAGAGCCAGTTGTTAACATAAGTGTTATTAAAATTGGAACTAATAAATTCATAAAATTAATTACATTTGTTATTGCTTCAATCACTATGTTTAGCATGTCCACAAATGTAGTAGTTACAAGAGTTACAATAATCAAATACTGTATAAAATATGCTATCTTTGATGTTTCTTCATTTCCTAAACTTTCTATTATAGTCTTTAAAATACCATGTATTACTACAATTATCAAAATGGAAATCATACTAGAAATTGCAGTTTTTAATTCATTATCTAATAAATCTATTATCCATCCCCAAAAACCTTTTACATTCAATTTTCCTTTTATAGCCTCATTAAATAATCCATTTATATCTAATTCTGGAAAAGTATTTTTTGAATATTCATTAGATTTTTCAAGAAAAGTAGAAACACCTAAATTATCAGCCTGATTTTTTATTATTTCCTCATTTGCAAAACACTTATTACTCAATAAAATTAATAAAATTATTATTATTGTAAAAGTCCTACAAGTCCATTTAAAGTGGCTGAAATTACCGGTATTGACATTGAAATAACAAGTATTTTTCCTCCTAAATCAATTTTTGTTGCAATAGAACTTTCACCACTATCTTTACAAACACTAACTGCAAATTCTGTTAATATTGATATTCCTGTAATTTTTATTAGTAATACAATAAACTCACTATTTATACCAGACTCTGCTAATCCTTTTAAAAAATCAACTATATTTTCTAAATAACTTATTGTATATGAAATAATTATTACTCCACCAATTAATCCAGCATATATTGCAAAATCTTTTCTATATTCTTTTAATATAATAGTTACAAAAAGTGTAACAAAACCAATTCCAATAATTTTTACAATTTCCATTACAAACCAAACACCGTCCTTACAGTTGTAAATAAATCGCTTATTTCATTTATAACTAAAGTAAGTACAATTACCATTCCAGCTAAAGTGGTCATCATTGCTTGGTCTTCTCTACCAGCTTTAGATAAAATCTGATAAAGTACTGCAACTATAATTCCTACTCCAGCAATCTTAAATAACAAATCAATATCCATATTCTTCCTCGCCTTTTCATAATTTTAAATTAAAACAATAGCAACTGTTAAACCACCTATTACACCTAATGTTTTATACAATTTTTCATTTTTAATTTTCATATCTTCAGCATCATTTATTTGTTTATCTAAAAAATTACTAACTAATTCAATTTCACTTATTTGGCCATTTTTATCAGTTTTCCCAAGCATCTTTCCAAGCATTTTTATAATATCTTTATCATTATCATTCAAACTACCTTTATATTCCAAAACAGCTTCATTCCATGCTATAGTTATTTCTTTTGAATCTATCTTTTCACAAAAAATTTTAAAAATATTATTATTATCCTGATAAATTATCCTAGATATTTCTAAAAATATTTCTTTAATTGGTTCATACGTAAATTCTATTTTCGTTTTAAACATATTCAAAGCATTTTTCATATTTTTTAGTTCTAATATTCTTTTAGAAAAACTGTTTGCTTTCAAAAAACCTATATATGTTGAAATTAGTATTATTAAAAATAAATCAACATACTTTAAAACTATCAAATTCAAATCTCCTTTAAAATATATTCCTTACTTTTTTTATCTAAATAATAAATTTCTTTAATATTTCCTTTTTTATTTTCATCAAGAAAAATAATTCTTTCTATTATATTCAATGATATCAACTCTTTAATCATAGGATTTAATGTAATATCAAACATACTACTTCCATGAGCTGTAAAAATTCCTTTACTGCCAGAACAAATTGCGTAATTAATTGCTTCTATATCTTTACTATTTCCAATTTCATCTGCAACAATTACCTTTGGTGTCATAGAACGTATAAGCATTTTCATGGCTACATCTTTAGAAACATTTTCTATAATATCTACTTTTATGCCAATATCATTTTGTGGTACACCTTTATATAATGCTGATATTTCACCTCTTTCATCAACAACACCAACATTTATAGCTTTAAATTTCATTTCTTTTATTCCCGAACTAATTTGTCTAATTAAATCACGAAGTATTGTAGTTTTACCAGCTCCTGGACTCGAAACAATTAGAGTATTATATACCGTATTTTGTTCTGTATTAATAATATCTGTTAAAATTTTATTACTACAACCTAAAATTTCTCTAGCAATTCTAAAGTTTAAGCTATAAATATAATTTACATTTATAACCCTTTGATTTTCAATAACACAAGATCCTGAAATTCCTACTCTATGCCCACCTTTTATAGTTACATATCCAGAAACTATTTGATTTTGGTAAGAATATATTGAATTTTCACAAATACTTTGCATACAATTTAAAATGTCCTCTCTTGTTACATCATATTTTATAATTTTTTCTCCTTCAGTTAATTTTAAAATAATAGGTCTTAAAGCTCTCATTCTAATTTCCTCTAGCATGTCCATTTTATCAGATATTTCAGTAATTATAAGTTTTTCTATTTTATTAGGAAAATATTTTAAAATACTCATCTTTTCTCCTCATATTTAATTTTAAATCCTTATTAATATATATTCAGTAAATTTTAAAATATGCAAAAAAAAATACACAGTAATAATTATTTTTTACTGTGTATTTTAATATTCTATTTTACCTCTTGAGATAACTTCACTTCATCTTTATCTTTATCATTTTCTATTACTTTGGTTTTTATCTTTTGTTCATTTTGTTTAGCAGTTATTTTTGAACTATTCAAATTCATTTTCTTCATCTGAATTTTTACACTACTTTCCAATAATTTTTGAATTACTGTAAGTTTTCTTAAAACTGCAATCTTCCAATACCCATCTTGAACTTCTTTACCAGTTCCAGCTGTTAATAGTAAAGACATTACAAAAAACACTAACGCAAAAACAATAATAAGTGTATTAGTATAGCCTTGTAACCTTAATGTTCCCTCTAAAAGCTTTCCAAGGAGTAAACCAAATGCAACACCAATGATAGTAAATAAAACCATTAAGAAAAATCTTTTTACCTGTATCCAAAAAATATAATTTTTAAATGTTTTTTCACTATACATTATTTATTTCTCCTAAAATTAATATATTTATAAAAATTATATACATTTTCTATTTTCATTCATACCAAAAATAATATAATGAACATAATATTTATTCCAATTATTTGCAAAAGCTTTAACTAAATCACCACCATTGCTATTTCTATAAACTGATAAATCAAAGTCGCTTGCTGTTTTACGTAATTCTCCCCAGCCATAAACAGCAAAATGTTCAAAAGCAGAAGCATAGTTAGAACCATAAGTATTTTTTAAATCAGTATTATTATTCAAATAATACTTAACATCAAACACTCTACTAGAACGTCTACCTTCCTTTGCTCCAAAAGCTTTAAAATGTTCAATAGCTGAAACATAATCAACATTATATGCTTGTTTTAAATCAGAATTGTGTTCTACATAATATTTTACATCAAATGCAGGTGAAGCCATTCTTCCTTCTTTCATTCCAAATGTATTCCAATGTAATCTTAATGCTTCTTCATTATATCCATAAGCACTATATAAATCTTGATTTACATCTGCATAGAATTTTGCATTAAATATTACACCATCTAAATTTGCACTTGGAGCAGTTTGAACTGGTACACTTGTTGGAGTAGAAGCTGTTCCAGAATTAACATTTGCCTTTCTACCTTCTCCTCTACCAAAACTTAAATAATGCATTATTAATCTATAATTTGAAAATCCATTTAAATCTTTATTATTTTTTATGTAAAAATCTCCCCAATATTCAGGTGAACTCTTTCTATATTCTGCAATACCAAATGCTACAAAATGATTAAAAGCTTCTACATAATTATTATTGTAAGCATTTTTTAAATCAGAATTATTATCTAAATAATATTTAGCATCAAATACTGGTGAAGCTTGTCTTCCTTCTGCTTTACCATAATTTTCATAATGATTTCTTAAAGCACCTGCATCATATCCAAAAGTAGATTTTAAATCTGGATATTTATCAGCATAATATTTTGCATCAAATAAAATATCTGCCATATTTGGTGGATTAACTGTACATTTTACATCCGCAGATAAACTGCCATATTTGAATGTTAAAGTAGCATTTCCTACATCATTTGCTGTAACTTTTTTTCCTGAAACTTGTAATATATTAGAATTACTTGTTGTAAAAGTTAAAGCATTTTTATCTATTGCATAATATAATGAGTCTTCACTTACTAAATTTTTATCACTTGTAGTTACATAAGCTCGAAGTTGCCCATTAGTATCAATTTCACTTAATAAATCATTAGATACTTCTCCAAAATCAAATGTAATTGATTCTAAGTTGAAATAAAAAACTCCATCTTTAACTTTTACATTATATGATTTACTTCCCATAAATCTAGAAGGTGTTTCATTTATTGTTGAAGTTTTATATCCAAACATCTGAACCCATGAATTTCCACATCTAGCAACTCCTATTGCATTGTAATTTACACTTAAAATATTAGCTCTATGTCCAGAAGAATTCATCCAAACATTCATAACACTTGTTGCATTTGTTAAACCATATGCTATATTTTCACCTGTTGCACCATAATTTTTTGAAATTCCTAAATCATCTAAAGCTTCCCAACAAAGTCCTCCAGATGGTCTAGTATGTGAAAAATATCCACTTACTTCCACTGCTCTTTGCATTGCAGCTGCTTCCAAATCAGCATCCCATTTTAAAGGTTGTTGACCATTGCTTTGTCTTTCTTGATTTACTATATCTAAAACTTCACGAGCTGAAATTTGATTATAATTTCCAACTATTGGAACTGTAACCATAGAATCAGCATAAACCACATTTTGAATGAAGAAAATAGCTAAAAATAAAACAAAAAACACACTAATTTTTTTTAATTTTTCATTCATTTATATAAATCCCCTTTCTTAAAATTAAACGAACATTTTAATATATAAAAATGTCCGTTTAATATTTTTACATCTAACATTTTTACAAAATTAAGCTTTGCAAAGATATTATATAACTTTTTTCTAAAAATGTATATATTTTTTGAAATTATTTTTTAAAATTTGATATTTATCCACTTATTTTATCATTTTTTCTACAATTTGAATTGCATTAGTTGCTGCTCCTTTTCTTATATTATCTGCTACAACCCAAATATTTACACCAGATTTAATGCTTTCATCTCTCCTAATTCTTCCTACAAATACTTCATCACATCCTGTTGCTTTTGTAGCTAATGGATATATATTATTTTTTAAATCATCTTGAACTATTATTCCAGGAGCATTTTTCAAAGTATTTATAAGTTCATCTAATTCAAATTCCTTTTCAAACTCTATATTTATTGATTCACTATGCGAATTAAAAACAGGAACTCTAACAGTAGTTGCAGTAACTGGTAAATCTGGCTTTTTTAATATTTTTCTAGTTTCATTTATCATTTTTATTTCTTCTTTTGTATATCCATTTTCTAATGGAACATCAATATGTGGCAAACAATTATTAAAAATTGGATGTGGAAATTTTTTTAATTCATAATTTTTTTCACTCTCATAACATTCTACACCATTTTTCAAATCTTCTATTCCATATAATCCGGCACCTGAAACTGCTTGATATGTAGAATAAACTACTCTTTTTATTTTATATTTATCATCTAATGGTTTTAATGCAACAACTGCTTGTATTGTAGAACAGTTTGGATTTGCAATAATTCCATGATTTTTTTCAATTTCTTCTGGATTTACTTCTGGAACTACCAATGGCACATCTTCATCCATTCTAAAAGCACTACTATTATCAACAACGATACAGCCTTTTGAAGCAGCTATTGGTGAAAATTTTTTAGAAGTATCTCCACCTGCCGAAAATATAGCAAAATCAAATCCTTCATCAAATGAATCTTCTTTTAATTCACGAACTATATATTTCTTCCCCATAAATTCTATTTCTTTACCTGCTGATTTTTTAGATGAAAAAAATACATATTCAGATATTGGCAATTTTTTCTCCTCTAATACTTTTCTAGCATTTATTCCTACAACACCAGTTGCACCAACTAAAGCAAGTTTATATGTTTTCAAATTAATCATTCCTTTATAATATATTTAGGTTTTAAAAGGCTCCCATAACCTATGATTAATTATATTCAAAATTAAAATTTCTGTGAAATTATACATTAAAAAAATACGTTGCTTCTAAATCAGCTTCATTTAATAATAATGCAATTGGATATTTTTTATATGCTAATCCTAATGGAGCATAATTTTCCTTTGGCTCTGAAAATCCCATATGCCAACGAATCGCATATTTTTCTTCATTAGTTAATTTTACATATTCTGTAAGCATCATAACAGACTTTTCACCATGACCGTATGGAATTGTATCTTCAACAGTATAATATGGTACTTTTTCCCATTCTCCCATAGCATTTTTAGCATTTCTATAATCTACTTTATAATAATTAGCTTTACAAATATCATGTAATAATGCAATTATTATGACACTTTCATTAGGCGTATCTATTGGAATAACAGCATTTTTTATTTTTTCAGACAAAATTTCATACACCTTCATACTATGCTCTAAAAGCCCACCTTCAAAGTCTCCATGAAATCTAGTGCTAGCTGGTGCTTTAAAGAAATCAGATTTTTCAAGAAAATTTATAACATTATCCATACCTTCTCTATTAGTTGATTTTAATAGTTCTATAAACTTATTTTTCATTATTAAATCATTTCTCCTTTTATACGTTCAATAGCTTCAATAGAATTTTCTTTTGTTCCAAATGCAGTTAATCTAAAATAACCTTCTCCATGAGGTCCAAAGCCACTTCCTGGAGTTCCAACAACATTTGCTTTTGATAATAATTTGTCAAAAAATTCCCATGATTTCATTCCATCTGGAACCTTTAACCAAATATAAGGCGAATTAACTCCACCGTAAACAGTAAAACCTGCACTTTGCAAACCATCTCTAATAATTTTTGCATTATCTAAATAATACTTTATATTTTCTTTTATTTGCTTTTTTCCTTCATCAGAATATGTTGCTTCTGCTGCTCTTTGTACCACATAAGAAACACCATTAAATTTTGTAGTAGTACGTCTATTCCATAATTTATTTAGACTCACCTTTTCACCTAATTTTGTATATCCAAATAAAGTTTTAGGAACTACTGCAAATGCACATCTTACTCCTGTAAAACCAGCAGTTTTTGAAAAACTTCTAAATTCAATCGCAACCTCTTTTGCACCTTCTATTTCATATATACTATGAGGAATATCTTTTTCAGTAATAAATGCCTCATAAGCTGCATCAAATAAAATTATTGCTTTGTTCTCTTTAGCATAATCAACAAATTTTTTTAGTTCTTCTTTTTTCAAAACAGTTCCTGTTGGGTTATTTGGAAAACATAAATAAATTACATCTACCTTCTCTTTTGGAAGTTCTGGAACAAAATTGTTCTCACTTGAAACTGGTAAATAAACTATATTTTCATATATTCCTTTTTCCTCATTAAAATTTCCACTTCTTCCTGCCATAACATTTGTATCTAAATATACTGGATATACTGGATCTGTTATAGCAATTTTACTATTTGTATCAAATATATCAACTATATTACCACAATCACATTTTGCACCATCTGATACAAATATCTCATCTTCTGAAATATTCAAATCTTTATAATCATTTGTAGCTATAATTTTTCTTAAAAAATCATATCCTTGCTCAGGACCATATCCTTTAAAACCTTTTTCTGTTCCTATTTCATCAACTGCCTCATGCATAGCTTTTAAAACTGCTGGAACTATTGGTTTTGTTACATCTCCTATTCCTAATTTGATAACCTTCTTATTTGGATTTTTTTCTTGATAATCACTAACCTTTTTGGCAATAGTTGAAAATAAATAACTTTCTTGTAAATTCAAAAAATTTTCATTAATATAAAACATATTTTTCATCCTTTCCTAGAATGACTTGATATTTCAAATTAAATTATTAATCGTAGAAATTTATCTTTGAACTATTATATATAAATTATTTGAAATATGCAAATGATTTTTCAATTTTTTTGGTTTCAATAGCTATATTATACATATATCTTTCACAATTTATATATTTTAGAATATACAAAAAAAGTTATAAAAATATATGTTTTATGAAGTTGTTTCGTGGGGACCGACTAGCTACAGTCTGTTAAATTTTATGTTCCACAGAATTTTAAAATTTTACAGACTGTGCGTGGTTGGGAGAACGAATAAAACATATATTTTTTATATTTGCAATATAGTTTTAAAAAAAGTTTTAATATATTTTTTCAGTTATTCTCCCCATTTAAGAAAATGTAATTCTCTAACGTTCATGACATTTTCTAAAACGGTCCCCACAAACCATAACTTAAAAATATATTAAAACTTTTTGAAACGTATCTTTCTTGTAACTTAATATTTAAAAAAAATAAAACAGCACACAAATCGAAATTTATATGCTGTTTTGTAAAATAAAAATTTATAATATAAGAGTAGGAAAACTCTTATAAGCTATGTTATTCAGCTACATATTTAACATCTTCACCATTAACTTTTACTGTTAATTTACTAGATGTAGTATTCCAATTATAACTAATTAAGTCTGGTTTTGAATATGTTATTGAATAATTACCAATATTATTTTCACTTACAGTACTTGCTTCAACAAATTCAATTAAATGTGCACCAGTAGCTTTTACTGACATTTGAACTGTATCGTCAACATCAATATTAATAGCATCACTTGTCTCAGTATAATTATTACCACGAACACTTACTAATAATGCACTTCCGCTTGGCATTGTTCCACTTTGTACAGTTCTAACATCTCTATACTCTGTACTTGTAGCTTCCAAAATTGAACCATTATTAATTGTTAATGAAGCTCCAACAGATTCAATTGCAGTATGACCTGTTAAATGGCATCCACTAATTGTAACGTTACCTCTAGCTGGTAAGAATAATGCTGGCTCTTTATCAGCATTTGTTACCGCATTAACATTTGTTAAAGTAATATTTGTATAACTCTTATTACCATTACTTCCAATAGCAGCACTCTTGCTTGAAGAAATACTTGTTCCTGTTATAGTTAAGCTTGAAGGAGTATCTTTACTTCCATTTCCAAATAAAACTACACCATATTTTTCTGATTTAACTGAACCATCAGTAATATTCAATGTACCTTCTGCTCTAATTCCATAATCTTCTGAATTTACATTTACATTATTTAATTCAACATTACCTTTAGCTTCAATAGCAGCAGTAGCAGAAGCCTCTTGGTCTTTTGCTTTTGAAGTAATTGTACCATCTTTAATAGTTAATTTTCCTTTATTTTCAGCATTAACATTCAAAACTGCTGAAGAGTCTGATCTAATTGTTTTATTATTCAAATTTAATGTCATATCTTTAGAAGAATCATATTCCATAGCATTGCTTACAGTTAATTCTTCAACTGATAAATCAACTACAACTTCTGAAATATAATTTGTTTTTAAAGCAGCATTTAAATCTGTTTCAGAATCTGCTAACATTTCAACTGTTCCTTCACCATCAACTGTAACACCTTCGCCAAGCACATCATCAATTACTAATTTAGCATCTTTATCTACTTTTATTGTTAGAGACTCATCGCTTCCTTTATTGATTTTTCCAGAAATTTTTATTTCTTTTCCTGCTGGAACTTCAAAGTTCTCAGTTACATCTGTTGACACAAATTCAACAACTTTATCTGTACTATCAATTGAAGCTGCTGCTAAATCTCTATATTCCTTTTCTTTACCAACTTCACATGTTCTTGATTCAACATCATTTGCATGATCTCCACTTTTATCTTCTGCTGAAATTGGCTCCCAAGCTCCATATTTATGCTCTACTTTTTCTTCTACTTCTACATCAGATATTGCGCCACAATCTTTATGAACACAAACTTTTGCTGTTACACCAGATTCTTGACAAGTAGCTCTTTTTAATCCTAATTTGCTTAAATCTTCATCTGTTGCTACTTTTGAATAATCATGACCTAATGCAGGAATTACGTTTTCTTGTTTATCTCCACAAACAGAACAAACTTTTACTTCTTTTCCATCCTCTTTACAAGTTGCATCTTTTGATTGTTCTTTATCAACTACATATTTATGTCCTGTAGCTTTTACTACACTTATTTCTTGTAAACCACATGTTTTACATACTCTTCCTGTTCTTCCATCTTTTGTACATGTTGCTTTTTCATTTACATTATTCCAAGTATGTACTACTACTCTTTTTTCACCATATCCAAATAATGCATAATGTCTATATCCTGCTTTGTAATCTGTTTTGAATGTATTTTTTAAGTCTTT
>CANRQI010000014.1 GCA_947632835.1 uncultured Clostridia bacterium | reverse complement strand
TGGTGAAGCAGAAGAGATTCGAACTCCCGACCCACGGCTTAGAAGGCCGTTGCTCTATCCAACTGAGCTACTGCTCCATAACTTAACTGAACTACTTATATATATTAGCACATTACGATAGAACTTTCAAGTCTTTTTTAATAAATTTTATAAAATTGTTTTTAAATAAGCTTATATTATATATTCAATTTGTAGAATTTTACAAATTGAATATATAATAAATAGCGAAGCAAATGTTAAAAAATTTATCGGATCATATTTTATTATTATTATTATTATTTTAGCATTTTAATTTTGCATAAATATTTGCTGTCCTTTTGTTAAATCATAATTTATTAATTCTTTACTTTCTAAATTTTCTTTATTAATATCTATTCCTGTAATTTGACTATTCTCATACGTTGTATAATAATATATTCCTTTATCCATATTGCAACAAGAACTGTAAATTGTTATTTCGTATTTGTCATTTCCCATATATACGCATCCTCTTTGTTGATATACAGAATTTAGAATATGAAAGAATTGACTTATACTTTCGGATTCTGAAGAGCCAGATTTAGAATTCATTTTAGTAAATGTTGCTTTAACAAATCTTGAAGCAGATGATAAATCTCCTGGTAATCCTAAAGCTCCCATTCCTCTACTATATATTTTTAAATTTAATTCATTTGAAAAATTATTTATAGGTTCTTTTGTTGATAAACTCATATAATTATTTAAATTGAACATGTGTATATCAAATGTTGGATTATTGGTTAAAATTCCTACTGGATTATCGTAAATTTTTAATCCATCTTTTACACTTTCTACAGTTATGGAATTATTTTTATCTGAAATTATCCAATGTAAAGGAGATACAGGTAATTCATCGCTAAAATTAATTTTTGCAATGTTTATATCTTTTAGAAGTTCTTTTACTTCATCAATGTTTGAACATTGTGATAAAATATAAGGAATAAATTCAAAAGGTGCAATATTATTTTTTCCTTCTATAATTTGTTTGTAATCAGCATTTTCTGGAAAATTTAATCCTGCCATGCCTAATCCTTTTTCATTTATAGCATCATAATATAATGGAAAATTATTTGAAACATAGGCCATTCCTATAATTGCATAATGATTTTTTATATTTTCTACTTTTCTAAATTCGAATTCATAATTTCTAGGAGTAATAGTAACGGTTTCTTTATATGAATATTCTAAATCTAAATTTCTACCAAAATAATGGTTATCTGTAGTGTAAGTTATTGCTGTACACATATTTATTTGCCTCCATTCTTTTTTTATTTGATATCGAAATTATACCATTAACTTAGTAATTATACAATATATTTAGTAATTGAGTTTTGTATAAACTAAAAAATGTAGCCTTGTAAAATAATTGATGATATGCTATAATTTTAATATTAATTTGATTTTTTGATTATGGATTATAAATAAAATGAGGTAAAATATGTTAAATCTAAAAATATCAAGAAAATTGAAGTTAACTAAAGCTCAAAAAAATAAATTACAAAACTTTGTTTTATATTTTTATATTTATTCATTTTTAGGTTGGATAATTGATGTGTTAATTTGTTTAATAAATGATGGAGTATTTCAGAATAGAGGTTTTTTATATGAACCTATTTGTCCAATGTACGGATTTGCAGCTTTATTATTACTAGTAACGTTACATTCAACTGAGAAAAATGATATAAAGGATTTTATTAATGCCGTAATAATTTGTACAATTTTTGAATATATGACATCATTAATATTAGAAATTATTTTTCATATAAGATGGTGGGATTATTCAAAAGAATTTTTTAATATAAGAGGTCGAATTTGTTTAGAAGCATCAATTTTTTGGGGAATTTTATCAATATTATTTATAAGAGAAATTCATCCGTTTATAAAGAAAAATGCAAAAAAATTTCTTTTAAATATAAAAAATAAAGATAAAATTAATTTTCTAAAAATATTAGTTATAATCACATTTTTAGATTTTATCTTATCTATTGTGAGATATGTTATAATTTTTTAATATTTTTAATTATTTGACGATTAATTTTTTATAATCAAAATTGAAGTTTAAAAAGTTGAAATAAAAAGGTGTTTATTGTATAATTAAATTAATTACAAATATATGTTAAATAGATGAGTAAAAATGGAAGGTGAAGATATATGAATTTGAAAAAAATAGCTAAAATTTTTAGTATATTTTTAATATTAATAACGCTTTTTAATGTAATTAATACGATAAATGTAGTTGCATGGGGTGGAAAATATACTGATGTAGATCAATTTGACCACTATATAACTACAGATTCAAAAGTAAATAAAGTTGATAAATTAATTACTAGAGCACTTGGAATTGCATTAAAAGTACTTAGAACGGTTACATTTGGATGGGCTATTATTTCATTAATATATATAGCTATATATATGATGACAGAAGCTTCTCCATGGGAAAAAATGAAATTAAAAGAAAATCATATTCCAACCTTCATTATTGGTGTAATATGTTTGTTTGGTTCAACAGGAATTTTGCAATTTATTTATTATTTTGTAAACCAAACATTGAAAAAAGAATAAATAATAAATTAAATCTAATTATGAATGTTGTTATTTTGGAGGTAATATATGACAAAGAGTAAAATTTTTAAATTTATTTTTATATGTTTATTTATTTTTGTAACTTTGATGAATTATACAAAGAGCGTTGAAGCTAGTTCTTATGAATTTTCTGAAACTGTAGTTTCAACACAAAAATTAGCAAAAAGTGATAAGTGGAAACCAGATTGGAATCAATTTGATAATCAAAAAGGTGGAAAAACAGATAAAGTGGCTACAAAAATTGTTGGTGCATTAATAAACATAGTGGCTGTAATAGGTGCTGGTGTAGCAATAATTATGCTTATAATTTTGGGTGTACAATATGTAACATCTAATGTTTCAGGAAAAGCTGAAATCAAAAAAAGTGCAACAAAGTATGTTTTAGGTGCGATATTGATATTTGCTGCTACTGGTATTTTAAAGATAGTTCAAATTTTCATAGATGCAAATATTAATGATATATAAAAATGAAGTGTATTGTTACAAGATGGTTTGTAATAGGAGGAATAATTATGGTAGCTAGTAAACAATTTTTTAAAATAATAAATAATCCATTATCAATGGCAAAAACTGGTCAAAATATTATAGAAGTTGAACGTACATGGATAGGTTATGTATTGAATTGGATTAGATTAATTGGAACTGGACTTGCTGTTATAATGCTTACATATATGGCATTGTATTATATAAATGTTGGTCCAGATAAAAGAGCAGAATTACGTCAAAGGTTTAGAGGCTATGTTATAGGTATAGTAGTATTTTTAGGCGCAACTAATATAATTTATTATTTAGATATTTTGGTAGAAGATTTATTTAAAAAAATTATAAATTATTAAGGAGTGAATTAAATGAAGCAAAAAAAGAAAGTCATTTTTGTAATATTAATCTTATTTTTTCTGTTATTTAACCTATATGTTTGTACAAAAGTGTCTGCTGATGGAGTACTTGTTAAAGATTTGGTAGATTATGTTAAAGATAATGATATGACAATAAAAAAGGCTAATAGGTTAACAACAGTTATAAGTTTTATTATAGCATTTATACAAGTTGCATGTACGGGATATGCGATTATTACCGTTACAGTTGCTGGTATAAGGTACTTTACGGTTTCTTCTGCTAGTGGTAAAATTGAAGGGAGAAAGAGGTTAGCCAATGCTATTATGAGAGCACTATTAATTTTTAGTGTTGGTAATTTCTTAAAAATTATTTTTGTAGTAGTTAATCCAGAATAAAGCATATATTAAAAATATGGAAGCATAAAATAGGTATGATTATCATATCTATTTTTTTGTTTACAATTATGTAAAAAAAGAAAAAATATTTGATATTTTGTTGAAAAAAATATTTTTTTTAAGTATAATTAAATTATATAATTAGGTTAATATTATTAAATCGATAATTGTTTTTAGAAAGGATGATTTCATGAATGAAAGAAAGAAATTAATTTTTGTAATATATATTTTTATAATTTTATTAATATTATTAGTTAAACCTAGCTATGCTGGGACAAAAGAGGAATTTTTAAATCCTTTAAAAAGTGATGAAAGTATTACTTTAGCAAAAAAAGAAAAGAAAAAAAAGAAATCAGAATCAGCAGATGATTTTATAGAAAATATAACAGAATCAGCAGATGATTGGACGAAAATGGCACAAGATAAAGCAAAAGAAATGAACCTTACTGCTGAAACAACTGTGAAGCCATTTTTACCAATGATAGCTAGTTCGCGTTTTGTTGCACAGGCTATAATTTTTATTTTTGGATTTATTACTGCTATAAAATGGAGAATGGGAACTCCAGAAGAAAGAGCAAAATCATATCATAGCATGCTTCGTTGGGTAATTGGAGCAATTATAGTAATTGCTGGAATAGAAATTTGGGGAAGATTAATGTTACTTGGTTCAGAGTTTTCAACTGGAGAAGAATCTGGAGCAGCATTTCATATAACAATATCTTATATAAAAACAAAATTAATTTAGATTACTTATTCATAAGAAAAAGAGGAGGAATTTTATGGGAACATATTATATACCACGTAATTATAAAGGTGAAACGAGAATTTTAGTTATATTTTCAGTTAAATCTTTAATAACTACTGTATTGGGAGCAATTGTAGGATTGTTATTCTATTGGGTGTTTTCAATGTTGAGTTTTAAAAAAATTGCTATAATTTTATTAGTCATTTGGGCTGTTATAGGATATTGTATAGGTGCATTTAAAATACCTACAATTGTTGGTCTACCTGTTACAAAGAAAATAGGTGGAGAATCTATAAGTGAAATTATTATTAGATATTTTAAATTTAGAAGAAATAGAAAAATGTATACATACGTAAATACAAAGGAGGAAAAGTAAAATATGGAGACAGCTCAGATAATTTTTTTATTGCAAATGGTAATAGGCATTCTATTTTTTGTAATGCTTATTTTAATAGCTGTATATTTCTTTATAGGTAGAAAGAAAAAAGATAAAGCTGTTGCTGATTTAATAATAAATGAGAATAATTTCAATGGGAAAGAAAATGAAAATAAAAATAATGAAGGATTTGGAAAGTTTCAGGGTGTTTTAACTCAAGAATCTATATATGATTTTTTGGAATTTGATGAAATTATTGATAATATGATAGTTAGGAAGAATAGGGCACAATATGTTATGGTTCTTCAATGTAATGGTGTAAATTATGATTTGATGTCTCAAGCTGAAAAAATTGCAGTAGAAGAAGGATTTGTTCAATTCTTAAATACACTTAGATTTCCTATTCAATTATATGTTCAAAGTAGAACTTTAAATTTAAAAGATATAATTGCTACATATAAAGAACGAGTTGAAACAATAACAGATGAATTGAGAAAGCTTGAAGTAAAAATGAAACAAGTACAAGAAACTGGTAATGTAGCACTTCTTGAAAAATTAGAATTTGAAAAAAGAAGAAAAAAGAGTGTTCTTGAATATGGTGAAAACATTACGGAATATGTAGAAAGATTGAGTTCTAATAAAAGTATTTTACAGCAAAAAACTTATTTAGTTCTTTCATATTATACTGTTGAAATAGGTGGTAATATTGATAATTATTCAAAAGAAGAATTAAATAATATATGTTTTTCTGAATTATATACTAGAAGCCAAAATTTAATAAGTTCTTTAGCAAATTCACAAGTAACAGCAAAAATATTGGATTCAGAAGAATTAGCTGAATTATTGTTTATAGCATATAACAGAGATGATTCAGAGCTAATTCAAATTAACAAAATGCTTGATGCGCAATATGATGCACTATATTCTACTGGTAAAGATGTACTAGAAAAGAGACAAGAAAAGTTAAATCAAGAAATAAATATTTCTGCAATAGATTTAACAACAGATAGTATTTTAAAAGCTGATAGAAAGAGACAAGAAGAAATATTAAAAGAAGAGAAAAATAAAAATCAAAAAATAAAAGAAAAAGCATTGGATTTGCTTAGTGAATATGAAGATCAACTAGATCCAAGAGTTTATCAATTAGCAACAGAAGAAATTGAAAATTCTAAAACTAAGGATGTAGAAGCAGAAAAATTAAATAATGAAGATAATAAAAAAATATCAAGTGGATTTTCTGCTAGAAGAGTAATTAGAAAAAGAAAAACTGAAACAGAAGATTAGGAGGAATTCGTATGTTTGAATCAAAAAAAAATAATGCACAGACAAATTTAGACGTGCCTATAAAAAAAGATAATTCAAGTCTTTTGAAAAAAGATACAATTAAAGATCTTATTGCTCCTGGCGGAATTGATGCTAGCTACACAAATCATATTGGAATAATGTCATCAAGAACCAGATATGCTAGAAGCATGATTGTTTCAACATTACCAAGAATGTGTACATTTCCAGAATTTTTGAGAGGAATGTATACTTTTGGTGATATAAATGTTTCAGTATTTATAAGTCCAGTTAGTGAATCTACTTCACAAACTGATTTAAATAGAACAATTAATGAACTTGAATCTGAAAGAATAGTTGCACAGGATAGAGGAGATATAAATAGAGAAAGAGTTTTGTTACAAAAAAGATTAGAAGCAGAAGAACTTAGGGATACAATTGCTTCCGGTTTAAATAGATTATTTACTTCAACAATTGTTGCAACTGTATTTGCATACAGTATGGATGAGCTAGATAAATATACGGAGCTTTTATCAAATGAAATGTCAAAAAATTTAATAGATATTAAACCAGCATGGGCAATGCAAGAAGCTGCATTTAGAACAAATATGCCTTTTAATGACAATAAATTAAGTAAATCTCATACTTTTGATAGACGTGCAATGTCAACTGTATTTCCATTTTTCATATCAGATATAGGTCATGAAGCAGGAATACCATTAGGTTTTAATAAGCAAACAGGATTACCAATTTTATTTGATAATTTTAGTTCAAAATTAACAAATTATAATATGGTAATTTTTGGTAAATCTGGTGCTGGTAAATCTGTTACCGTAAAAATGTTATCAGCACGTTCTTCAATATTAATGGGAATTGATAGTTTAGCGTTAGATGCAGAAGGTGAGTATGGAATAGTTGCAGAAAGTCTTGGTGGAGTTAATGTTGTAATTAGTCCGAATTCTAAAACTATTATAAATATTTTTGATATTGAACCAGAAAATATAAAAGATGAAATAACTGGTAAAGAAAGAGCAGTTTTAAATATTGAAAATAAAGTTGAGGACGTAACTCAAGGTTTGCTTACAATGGCAAGAGGTAGTACAAGAAGTGATGAAGTAAATGAGCTTACAAAGCAAATTATTTCTGAATCTGTTTTAGAGGAGTATACTGCTAGAGGTATTACAAACAATGTTGATAGTTTATATACAGTAAATAGAAATAATGGAATAGTTTCTAATAATTATTTAGGAAGAGAAAAAAAGGAAATGCCTACAATAGGTTCTTGGTATAGGAGAATTTGTAAAAAAGCAGAGGAAAATCAAAATCCAGATTATAGATTTCATTATAGCTATTTGGTAAAAGTTATGAAGCAATACGTTAGAGCATTACAAGGTCAAATGGCTTATTTTGATGGACAATCAACATTTGAATTATTAGAAGGAATGCCATTTATTAATCTTGATATTTCTCAATTGGAGGAAAGATTTGCAAGACCTCTTGCACAACAAGTTTTGCTTTCATGGGTTTGGGAAAAATATGTTAAGAAAAATAGTGAAGATAAATCAAAAGCTATGAAGAAAAGGGTTATACTTGATGAGGCCTGGATGTTGCTTCCATTTCCAGAGGCTGTTGATTTCTTAAACACAATGGCAAGACGTGCTAGAAAAAGAAATGTTTCACTTGCAGTTGCTTCACAGAAATTCCAAGATTTTTATGAAAAGAAGGAAGCACAAGCAGTTTTAACTTCATCTGAAACGAAATTGTTTTTAGCACAAGATAAATCAGAAATTCAATATCTAAAAGAGGTATTTAAGTTAAGCGAAGGTGAGGCTGCATTCTTAATTACTTGTAGTAGAGGTGAAGGTTTACTTAAAGTTGGTTCAGATTCAGCAGTTATCGCTATACAACCTACACAGAAAGAATTTGAATTTGTTGAAACAAATCTTTCTAAACAAATTGCAATGGAGAAATTAAAGAAGAAAAATGAGGAAAAAAGAAATACTAATCAATAAAAATGGGAGAAGTTAATGAAAAAAATATCAGCTATTCTGCTTATTATAATGTTAATGAATTTAATATTTGCTGATACTACATTTGCTACTGATACAGAGAGTGATTCTGAAGTAGATAGAACTACTACATATAATAAAGATTCTTATGATATGTTGACTAATGATGGAAAGGTAGAATTAGAAGGAACTGAGCGAAATGTAGGAGTTAGTCAATCAGGTGTTGCTGCAAATGTTGGTCTTGTAAATTCAGCAATAACACCGATTGGTATTACAACATCAATATTATTAACAGATATGGTACAAGATGGTGGATTATATCGTACAGATAGTGAGTACAGTACAGCTGAAACCGGTTATTTAACTGTTGAAGGTATGGTATTTGGGGAATATTTACTTTTTGATACCAAATTATATCAGTCTACGGAAGATTTGAATCCAGAGCGTGAACCAACTGAAATGATAAAATTAATAGATAATATAAAAGGAACAGTTTTAGGATGGTTTAACGCAGTTAACGGAGTAGCAAGTGTTATATTTTTAATATTGTTTCTTCAAGCTGGTGTAAAAACTGTTATGAATTCAAGTGATGATGAAAAACATATTGGAAAATTAATGAAAATGACACAAACTTGGTTTGTAGCATTTGCTTTCACTTTTGCTGTTCCTTATATTGTAATTTTTATTAATAGAATATCAGATTTGTTATTAGATATATTTTGGAATGTAAGATTAACACTAGAGAACAGTGGTTATAGTAGTTTTGAAGTAGCATTGTTTGAAGATTTATATAATAAAATGACTTTTTCAGCTGGTTTAAAAATGGTTGCTTATAGTATTGAATATATTGCATTTATAATATTGCAAGCTATATTCTTTGTAAAATATTTCTTTAGGGTTTTAATGGCTTTCAAATTAATTCTTTTGGCACCTGTTACAGCTATACGTCATGTTTTAGTAGTATTTAATAATAAAGAAGGTAATGTATTAATTGATTGGATAATTCAATATGCTACAAATATATTTATTCAACCAATACATGCAGTTTTATATTTAGTACTTTTATTTACTGTTAGTGAAATTGCTATTAAAGCTCCTTTGCTAGGGGTAGTGTTTATTTGGGCATTATTAAGATCAGAAAAAATAGTAAAATTATTATTTAATATAAATAATGGTAAATTATTAAGTATTTAGTTGAGTAAAGCAAGAAAGGAAATAATTTATTATGGGAAAAAGGGTTGATTATAGAAATAATAGTAAACTTAGAAAACGAATAAAAATGACCTTAATAATAGTCGGCTTGATTTTTATTATATATATTATTGTAAGATCTATAATCAATGCTTATGATTCTATTCCAATTGATATAGAAAATACAAATGAAGTTCATTATTCCGTAAAGGATTATAAAAATTTAGCTAGTTTATTAGTAAAATATAAATGTACATATTTAAGAGAGTTAACACAAAATAATATAAAAAATATATATGTAAATTTTGACAGAGATTTGTATACAGGTGAAACAAGCAATGAAAATTATTTTATAAAATTACTTCAATTAATTGCTGAATATGAAAATTTCAATGATTTTAAAATAATAGATTCTAATAGAAATATAGAAATAGAAGTATTATGTGAAGATACAAATTTAGTACAAATTACTATTAATGGAGAAAAAGATTACTTTTTAAATCATGATTCAGAAATAAATTCTAAAAAAAGAAGAATTGAAGGAAAAAACTTTACAATTCAGTCTAAAGAATTACAACAACTTATTGATAATGATTGGTCAGACATAGGTTTAGATTTTGGTTCAAAAGATAGTATGTGTGAAAATTATAATATATTTTTTGATGAAGGATTTAAGTATAAAAAAGTTGGTAGAAAGGTATTTAATTTAATATTTACACAGAAATATCAAGGACAGGTTGCTGGTGGTTTGAGTGTTTCTTCAACTAAGGAAGAAATTATATCAGCACTTGGAGAACCTACATTTAATCAAACTGAAAATTTATATGGATATTTAGGAACTAACAGTTATTTATTTTTTGATTTTTTAAATAATCAAATTTCTGTTTATCCTAGAGTTAAATTAACAGATGAGGAAAAATTTAAAGAACTATTAGAAAAAGTTAGTAGTGATAAGGATATAAAAACATTTGCAGAAGAACTTATAAAATTATGGAATGATTTTGACATTTATGATTATGATTCAAATTATGTTAATTTGCAATATACATTGTATGGAGTAAAATTGCAAGTTTCAACTAGTTCATTGAAAAATGGTGTATTTCTTTATCAGAATTATGAGGGAGATAGAAATATAGATAGTTTAAATAATGTTTATATTGCAGAAGATGATTTAGTTTATGAAACTGAAGAGGAAAGAGGTAGAGATATAATTTTAAAAAAATCAATTCAAGGTGAAGTTTCAGAAGAAGAAATGATAGAATTAGGAAAGAAGTTTTCAGTATTTTCTAGAGAAAAATTAGCCACTGGTGAATATGGATATAAAGGATTAACATTTTACAGTAGAGATGAAGATTATCCTGATACTGAATTAGATAGAACGTTAGTTGTGTCTAGTTATAAATGGTATGATGAATACAATTTTATATATTCAGTTAATAATGATGGAATTTATGTATTTAATCCAGTAACAAATGAAAAAAATAAACTTATTGATGTGAAAGATGATATAATTATAAATGAAGCTAAAAATGGAAAAATAGTTTATAATGATACGGAAGAAATAGATGTAAATATGAATTAATGTAGGAGAAATCTTATGAAATTTATAAAAAAAATAGGAAAAAGTATAATTATATGTATAGTTATTTTTGTGATATTTTTTTCGAATATAAGTTATGGTTATACACCAGAAGAAGTAGGAAATGCAGTTGCTGGATTTGCAAGACATGTAGTTGATGATTATGGAGACCATGTAGGATATAGACAACTTGTAGGAGATGTGTATGATCATGCTGGAAAAGGTGGTGTACCAGGACATAGTAGAATGGATAATCCAATATGGAGTCCAACATCATATACATGGGATAGTGAATGGATATATTTTGATTGTTCAAGTTTTGCTACAGGTTGTTATAAATATGTTACAGGTCTTGTTGAGCAGCCATGGGCTACAGGATCACTGATAGGAAGCCCTCCTGATTTATCTGCTAATTTTGAAAAAATTACATGGGATAAACAATTGAGTTCGTTAAAAAATGGTGATTTATTATTTTATCATATAGGTTCAACCAGCGGTCATGCTTGGATTTATTCTGGCGATGGTCAAACTTCTGAGAATGGTAGTAAGCATAATGAATGGAATATATATAATAGTAAAGATATTCGTATATGGAGAATAACAGAAAAAGGAGCAAATTCTATTACAAATTTGAATACAGAATTTTCATTGGCTGGAACAGGTAGTTCTGAAAAGAGTGGATTAGATTATTCAGAATTTTATTTTTCAGGAATACCAGATGGTAAATATTCAGTAGCTACCACTAATATTTTTGAAGTATTAGTAGATACATTTAAGAATTTAGTAGATTATTTAATAGGAATGATTACTTATATTATTAGAGTAGTGTTTGTTGGATTTACTGCAATAGCGGATAACCTTCTAAGTAGTACAATTAAAGCAATAACTGATACAAATGTTGATACATCTGATATTGATTTGAATAAAATTGAAGTTAGAGGAGTTGAAGAGGAGGAACGTGAATTAACAATAGAATCTATAGTATTTAATGAATTTAAGTTATTTGATGTAAATATATTTGATATTAAATAAAAGAGAAGGTGAAAATAATTAATAATAAATCTGTTTTAAAGAAATTGATGATTATGATTCTTGCTATCTTTATAATGATATTAATGATTTTAATATTTTTAGGACAAGATGATAATACAGGTATGAAATTAACTGATAGTAATAGAGCTTCTATATCAATACCTGAAAATACAGAAAAATCTTTAAAAAATGAAGCAAATAAAGATGTTTTTATTAATTCTAGTATTTTAAAAAGTTTAGTAAATAATAGTTGGAATAAAATTAATGCTAACCTTTTAAATGAAGAAAATGAAGATTATATTTTGAATTGTACTGATGTTTATGTTAATAGTATAATTTTTAATAAAAATTATAAAGATTCAGTAGTTAGTGATATAAAAGTTGGAACTAATCAAAAAAAGATTATAGAAATATTAGGAACACCTAATTATGAAGATAAAGAAATTGGAATGATAGGATATAAAACTGAAAAAATAGTAGTATTTTTCTATAGTGATGAAATTGCAATATATTCAAATAAATCTTTTTACAATGCAGAATTTGAAAAAATGCTATTTGAATATTTTGAAGGAAGTTATGAAGGCAATAGAACGAATTTTGTAGTGGAGATTAGAAGAAATTATCCAGATTTTTCTGTTGAAATGAGTGAATCGAGTGTAATTTTATCTTCAATTAGTAGACAAATAAAAATTAGATTAAATGAGGATAAATCCATAGGAATATATATCTATAAAGGATATAATTATGGAGATTTAATGAAAGAGCATTTAGATGAAAGCAATATAATAGTTCAAAATGAAGATTATATAGAAGAAGCTGAAAAAGAAAGGAAAGAAGTACTAAATCAAAATGAAGAATAAATTATTAAGTATAAAAAATTTAATAATTATAATTGCATTATTTATATTTCTTGTAAGTATTCCAAATAGGGTTTTTGCTGAGCAAGTGGATATAAATTATTTAGTAAAGCAAACTGTTTCACGGCTGGTATATATTTTTTCAAAATTTAGCTGGACTTTTAATGTTGTTTTTAACCTTTATATTAGGAACAAAAATAGCTTCTTCAGCTGTTGCGGAAGAAAGGGCCACAGCTTTGAAATCAATACCTTTTTGGTTGATTAGTATTATATTAATTGCGACTTTACATTATATAATGTTGTATATTTTTAATATTAATCAAGAAATAATTGATAAAGCTAGAGAAATGGGAAAAGATTTATCTGGCATTAATTCGCAAGATTTAGATGATGAGGTTACATTATATGAATCTGCATTATCTAAAGCTTATGAGCTACAATTTACTTCTGGAACTATAGGTATGTTTCTTTACATGATATTAGTATTTTTTACATATAAATTTGTTATTGTTTATGCAAAAAGATTTTTTAATGTAATGATATTGATACTGAGTGGTCCGATGGTATGTGCAATTAGTGCATTTAAAAGAGTTGTTTTTGGAACACCTGGAACGATTGTAAAATGGTTTAAGGAATTTATTTATAATGTTATGCTCCAATCAGTACATGCTTTAGCTTATGCTTCATTAATAGGTTTAACCATAAAATTATGTGAAGAACAAGAAAGCTTTTTTGGTGCAATTCTTACAATGTTAATGTTTACATTCATTTTCTCAATAGATAGATTTATAAGAAGATTATTTAATATTGTTGGTGGAAAGAGTATTGTTAAACAAAGAGATATTATTGGTGGTGTTAAAGAAATTGGAAAAGGTGGAGCGAAGCTTCTTCAAAGTGATGGAACAATGGGAGAAAAATTAGGAAATATGTTTGATAACAAGAAAAATGAGATTGCCCAGAAGTTGAATCCTGAAGCTTTGACAGAACAAGCTGTAAAATTTAAAAATGACACTATTAATAAAACTAAAGAAGCCATTGATTCTTTAGATGGAAGTAAAATAAAGCTTACAGATAAAGAATTAAAGAAGGCAAAAGAAGCAATAGAAAATCCAAGTGTTATTAGAAAAGCTTCAAAGAAAATAAAAAATGTTACTGAAAAAATTAATCAAAAAGTTTTGGCTTTTTCAAATACTTTTAATAAAAAAGTTAGTGAAAGAGTAGATAATATAAAAAATCTAATGACAGAGGATATAGAACATTTTAATCAAAATGTAGAAATGGCAAAACGTTTAAAAAGTCTAGTTTTGAAACATGATGTAGTAAATAAGAAACCAGAAGAAAATGATGATGTAAACTTAAATACAGTTATAGATTTAGCTAAAACTGGAAAAGAAAAAGCATTAGAATTAAAAGATAGAATAAAAAATGCTGGTAGTGATTTAATTGCTATAGTTTATGAAACCGAAGGACCTCAAGCTTTTATATATTTAAAACATGGTTTTTCATATTTAGGAATATCTGTACTTGCTTCTGAACAATATGCGAAAAAATATTTAGAAGGCGAGAAAACTGATGAACCAAAAAGAACGATTCATTCACCAGTAAAAAATGAAATAATGGATGAAGATGAGGAAGATAAAAAACTACTAATAATAAAAAAGAAAAGAAAAGTATATAAATTTGTTAGATTTAATGGTAATAGTGTAAGAACAATTACACATGGATTAAATAGAAGAATTGTATTAAATAGTAAATATTTAACAAGAATGTTGATAATTTCAGGAAATATGAACTTAGGAAATTTAGTATTTAGAGGATTTCCTAAAGGAGTTAATAAAACAGTATTAAGATATAAAGGAAAATATAATTCTGCAAGAAAAATGAAAGAAAATGCAGATTTAGAACTAGAAAAATATGAAGAACGTGTTCAAGATAGTAAATGGGCAACACTTAATGCAGTTTCTTTAGATGTAAAAAAACTTAGAAACAATTTAGTAACTCTTGAACTAGAAAAAGTGAAAAAAGCATCTAATAAACAAATAGCTGTTAGTCAATTAGAAGATATGGGAATGGCTACAAGATTAAATGAAAAAAGTATTATAGTTTTTGGAAAATCAATTCAAAGTATAAATGAAATGACTAATAGTGGTTCAGAAGAAAATGAAGAAAAAAGTGAACAAATAGATGAAACAACAGATGAAGTTGAAAAAATGCAAATGCTTACTCAAGTAGTTGAAAAAGCTTATTCACGTGCAGTTGCTCGTCAGAAGCTTGTACATTTTGGTATGGATTCTGAATTTGAAAATATGAATATTGCTTCCAATGAAAAAGTAAAGAGAAAAAGTGTAGCTACTAATGAAGATGTTATTGGAGGAAAAGTAGTATCTAATGAAGTTTCTTTAAATGGTGTAACATTTTCTAATGAAAGTGGTAATAAAGTACAATTTCAAGAGAAGAAAGAAAATGAAGAAGTATCATCTGCTGAAGTGATAACTAATTCTATAATTATTAAAACAGCTATGAACTTTGAATATGCAAATATTCAAGAATTAGATTTACATGATGAAGATGTAAGAAATGAAGTATTAGATGATTTAATTCAAAAGGGTATAGTAGGAGTAAATGTAAAAGAAGATGAAGAAGCCCAAATTGAAATATTAGATTCCATGGAAGAAATTAAATCACAAATAACTCAAAGAGAATATCTTGATAGTGCAATGCAGGAAGAAATTACAAGGATAGCACAAGAAACAGGAATATCTGAAACAGAAGAAATAGAAAACTTAGATGTCAATAATCACATGTCAAAATTATCAAAATTAGTTAAAAATATAGCTAAAGAAACAGTAAAAATTGAAGCAAATATGTTCAAAGAAACAATGAAGCTTCAAGCAGAAGCTGCAAATGAAGTAGTAAAAGATGAAAAAGAGAAACTAGATGAAGAAGTAAATTTTGTACGAGAAATGATTAGAGAAGAAGTACAATTTGCTAAAGATATAGGAAAACAAAATGAAAACCTTGAAGGAGAAAAAGAAGAAGTTGCTTTACCTAGTAAAGCAAAAGAAAAATTGAAAAAGGTAGTAAAAAAGGTTGCAACTCCATTTGGAGATGATGAACAAGAAGGACAGAATTGGAAGGATAAATATAATACAGGTGATATTTTTACAGTTCAAGTTATGGGTGCAGTTCTATATGAAGGTACATATAAATTACCAATAGGTAGTAGAGTTTTTCAAGCTATACAATTAGCTGGTGGACCAACAGAAGATGCAGATTTAACATCAATACCATATTATGAACCAGTTAGAGATGGAGAAACAATTAGAATTCCATCAAGACATGATGACCAAGATTTCGAAGAAATGATAGATGCTAGTAAACCAGTTATAGAAGAAGAAGTAAAAAAATATATGATAGAAAACAATATTAGTAATCCGGAAGCATTGAGAAAATTAGTACACAAAAATATGTTGATTACTCAAATAAGAAAAGTTTTAAAGAATGATAAATTAACTAAAAGAATATTAGGTCAATTAATTGAGGTAAGAATAAAAGAAATATTAACTATTAGAGAATCATTTAATGATGTAAAAAAAGATGCTAAAGTTGTTAAAGAACAAGATATTGAGCCAAAAGAAGAAGAGATAGATGATGAAAGAGAAAGACAGATAAAAGCAGTTCAAAATACTCAAGAATATGAATTAAATAATATGATACACGGAATTGCAACAGGACAAGATACAGAAGTCAGTCAAGAAAATGAAGAACTAAAAAAACTTCTTGAAACCATGAAGCAAGAAGGAGAGAAGGTTCTTGTTGGAAGAACAAGTGGTGTAAAGCGTGAGATGAGACAAAGATATATAGATGATACACCAGAGGATAAGATGAATAGACTTTTAGGAAGATTATAGAAAGGAAAAGAGACATTATGAGTGTTAAAATAGGATTAAAAAAAGTAATTATATATTCGTTATTGATAATGTTGTTATTTAATTTCCTAATTTCAGCATTTGCATGTAAACCAGTTTTAGCTTCAGAAGAAAAACCGAAAACTGAAGTTTCAGATAAAGAAACTGCAGAAGCAGAAGCAGCTTCCGAAGCATTAGTAAGTTCGAGAATGAATGGACCAGCTGGTATATTAACATGGGTAATAAGATTAATTTTTATAGCTCCAATAACAGCTTTACAATTAGAAACATTCTTTGTTGCAGATTCAGCGGGACATGAAGGAGAAGTTTCACTATTTGTAACACCATTAGATATATTCTTTAATAAATTTACTTTAGTAGATATTAATATATTTAGTGTTGATGGATTAGATAAAGATGGATTAGTGTATGGAATTAGAACAAATGCAGCAATGTTTTATTGGGCAGTTTTAGTTTTAGCAGGTGTGTATGAATTATTTGTACTTTTTAAAGTTGGCTATAATGTGGCAATGGTTAGAAATTCAAAGGGTTCTACACCTGATGATAATAGGAGAGCAATTGAACTAATAGGAAATTGGGTTATTAGTATGGCTTTAATATTAGTTATGCACTTTTTTATAAGAGGAGTTTTAGAAGTTAATAATATTTTAGTTGGAATTATAGAGGATGTTACTGAAAGAGCTGAAATAGGTAATGTAATGGATTCTATTTTAACAGCAAGTTTTTCTGATAGCTTTTTAGTTGGTATGGCTTCTACAATAGTTTATGTTATAATGGTTTTCCAAACAATGATTTTCTTATTTGTTTATATTATACGTTTGCTAAAAGTAACACTTTTGATAATTATTTCTCCAGCAGTTGGTGCAACTTATGCTACTGATAAAGCTTCATACAAAAGTGCTTTAAAATTAGAGAGCTGGTTAAGAGCATTTTTATCTAATGTATTTATACAAGTTATTCATTGTTTGATTTATGCTGCAACAGTAGGTGTTGCTTTAAGTCAATTAGCTAAAACAGGAGTAATAGATGGTTTGGAAACTTTAGGAGTGGCTGTTGTAGCAATAATATCTATGTTCTTTGTAAAGAAAGCAGAAGAAATGTTGAAAGAAATATTTGGATTTAATAGGTCTGTAAGTCTTACGTCATATTCTTCAGTTTCAAATAGTATAAATAATGCTGTATATAGAGCTGCCTCTATTGGTGCAGGAGCTTTGGGTGCAGGAGCAGTAGGTGGTTTAGCTAATAATCAAGCAGGAGAAAGCATGACACCTTTTGGACAAAATGTAGATAATAATGGTGCTAATTCAAATGCTAATGCTGGTAAACTTTCATTTGGAGAAAGGATTGGAAGTAAATTACAATATGCAAAAACTCAATTATTGGGAGGTGGTTCTCTAAATAGTTCTAATCGTGTAAGCACTTCAGTAAGTAATGAAAATGCTTCAGGAGTAGATTCGACAGAAGAAAGTATTAGTGAAAATGGAGAGCCATTGAGAATTGGTACGAATAAAAATATGGAGCAAAATGATAGTGAAGAAACTAATACTAATGAGCAGATTGAAAATAATGATGTTTTAAGAAAAACAGATGATGAAGAAAATAAAAATGAAAGTAAAGATGAGTTAGAAAAAGAAAATAGAAGTAAAATTGAGAAAGCTATAGAACAAACAAAACGAGGAAAGAAAACTTCTAATATTACAGAAGAGGAAGAAGAAAATACTGATAAGAAAGAAGAAGGAAAAGATAAAGAAAACTCAGATAGTCAGAAAAATCAAGAGATAGATAGTGATCAATTTAAAAATTTATATAAAGAAATTTCTTCTAATATTGCAAATTTGCATGAAGCAGAAGAATTATTAGAGCAAAAACTTGAAAGTATAGGTGAAAATTTAGAACCAGATGAGAAAAAAACAATTGAGAATAATATAAATAAATTAGATTTTGAAGATGCTAAAGAATATGTAGATTCTTTGGAAGGAACTCCACAAGGTGAATATGCAAAAACTTATTTGAATTTATCAGAAACTAAAAAAGCTATTGGCAATGAAGAAGATAAAGTAGATTCATTAATTGATGAAGGAGCAAAATCTGGTTTAATAGATAAAGCTACTGAAGCAGCTTTGATTGCAGGTGGAAGTGTTGGATTGTCTGCTTTAAGTAAAGTGAAAAGTAATAAACCTCGTAAAGAAGATGAAAAAGCTATAATTGAAGAAGGAGAAGAAATAGAAAGTACAGAGTTTTTGAATCCAGAAATTAAAGCTCAACATGAAATTAGTGCTTCAGCAGTAAAAGATGAAATTATAAAAGATAAAACTTTTGGTGATTTAACTAAAGAAAATGCTAAGATATTAAATGAACTAGAAGGCGAAGTAACAATACAAGGTGATATTAGTGATGAAAAATTGAGAGAGTTTAATATAAAAATATTAAATAAAGTTAGAAATAATGCTTATAGTCAAAGTAATTTCCAAGAGGCTCAAAATAGAGTTAGAAAAGAAGGAATAAAAGCTATGAGAAAATTACAAGATTTTAGAAACAATCCAAATGTTGAAACAGCAAGAGAATTAAGTCCTGGTGGAAAAGAATATGCAAAATTAATGGTTGAAGCTCAACAAGCAGAAATGATAATAAGAGCAGTAAAAGTAAGTACAGAAGAAAATACTACAGTAGATAAAAAAGTTACTGAAAGTGTAACTCAAACAAGTAGTAGTGTTCTAAATAATTTGAGTAATAGAAGAAAAAATGCAATGAAATAAACTTTTAGAAGAAGGGATTAGATATGACTAAAAAAAATGAAAAAAAGAAAGATTTAAAAAAGTTAATAATTTTTATAGTAATTTTAGTTATTGTTATAATATTATTTATTATTCTAAGAGTTTTATTTTCAAAAGAAAAAACGCAAGATATGAGTGTACAAGAAATAAGTAAAGAAATAACTGAGAAGGAAAATGATGCTATTTTAGAAAAATTATATAAAATGGATGAGCAACAAAGAATGACTTATTATTGTGCACAATTCTTTAAATTGATAGACACAAAGCATTATGAGGAAACTTATAATTTATTGTATGATGAATATAAAGAAAAATATTTTCCTACATTATCTAGTTTTAAAAAGTATGTAAATGATTATTTTCCTGAAGATGTTGCAATAGAATGTACAAATATGGAAAGATTGGGAGATATTTATGTTTTATGGGTAGATGTTAAAGATGCTATAAATGGAAGCATTGGACATAATTTTAGTATGTATGTAATTATACAAGAAAATGATTATAATGATTATGTATTGTCTTTTAGCAGAAATAGTGCTGTTGATTCTTTAGAAATGGAATAATAGGAGGAATAAATTATGGCAATAGACCCAGATATTAGACTTAAAATAATACATTTTTTTAAGAGAAATAGAAAATTTTTTCTTGTACTTATAATTGTTGTTGTTGTTTTGATAATAATTAATAGAATTCCAATTCTTGGAAGAAATGATGCAAAACCTTCAACAACTTATACTCCTAATATACCTGTTATAGATATAGATGGTACAGCAAAGGAGGTACCAAAAAAGGTAGCAGATAAATTTCAGGATTTTATTGAGCAATACGTAATTTATTGTAATACAGGAGAATATGTAAAAGCATATAATTTAATTTCAGAGGATTGCAAGAAAAATTTTTTTAGTAATAGCTATTCTAATTTTGTAAATTATGTGCAACAAAAATTTGATTCAAGAAAAAGATATGCAATACAAAATTATTCAAATTTTGATGGTAAATATATTTATAATGTAAAAATATTTGATGATTTTTTAGCTACTGGCCTTACAAATCAAGAATATAGGTTTCAAGAGGAAAAAATAACTGCAAGTTATGATAAAGATAATAATATAGTTTTTTCAGTGGGAAATTATATTCAAAAAAGAGATTTGCAATATATGGCTGCAAATGATTATTTAATAGTAAATGTAAATTCAGTTCAAGAAAAATATAGCTTTTCTATATATGAAATAGAATTTACAAATAAAAGTGATTATACAGTTGTTATAAAAGATGGAAATGCAGATGGAATAGAGGTGGCTTTAAATGTTGAGGGTGAATATAGAGCTTGTAATGAAGATATAGATATTGTATTAGAGCCAGGTGAGCACAGAAAATTTTCGTTATCTTTTTCAAAATTCTATGATACAGATTATCAAATAGAAGGATTGGTATTAAGTGCAGTAAGAATTATGGAAAATTATACTGGTAGTGAAGAATCTGCAAAGCAAGAAATAGAAAATGCAGTAGATAAATTTAGTATGACAGTTGCATTTTAATAATCGAAGAAAGGAGGGAACCAAAAGATATGCCAAAAAATAAAAATCCTTTTAGAGAAAAAGAATATGATATATTAGATCCTGAAGCAAAACCAAAAGATAGTGGTCATAAAGGTTTAGGTGATATTGTAAATGATGCAAAAGAAAAAGTAGATGATATTAGAAAAACTGTAGAACGTATAGGAAAAATAGTTAAAACTTTAGGACCGTATGGTGTACTGATTCTTTTGATAATAATTGTTATTATTGGATTTATAGGTTTTATTACAAATATGCCAGGATTAACAATAGATAAATTAAAGGAAATAGCAACTAAAGCAGGAGATATTGTACAAAGTTGGTTTACAACTGATTCAGATGCTATAACTAATACGGATGACCTTATAGAATTAGCTAATTATCTTGAGGAAATGAATTATGATTTAGTTAGTTATGGATTTGTTACACCAAAGTTTAATGGTTTAGATATAAAGACTTATGAAGAGGTTATAGAAGAAGGATATAATCATTATGAATTAAAAGAAGGAGATAAAAATTATAGATATTATAATGATGACGGAGTTGCTTATGATGGAGAATATTATAATGCAATGGGAGTCAGAATTGATAATGCTACAGGAGAAATTGTTGGAGGAAAAACTTATGAAGATAAGTATGGAATTATAAGATCTACTGAAGAAATTAATCAATTAGGAACTGGAAAAGTAGAAAAGATTGGTTTATCACAGAAAAAACAATTTAATTTATTAAGAACATATTTAATGTCAGATAATAGAATATATTCTATAAAAAATGATGATGAACGTTTACTTAACAGTGTTTTTGAAAATATAACAAGTGTTTTTGGTGGAGCGCAAGGTGCTTGGTCTAAAGGTTTAATGAAGTTTTACTTATCTACTAAAGGTCTTGCTACAAAAACATGGGGATTCTGGGATGGATTTTTATGGAAAAATGACATATCAATAAATAGAAGTACTAAACAATTGAGCATAAGAAGAGGTTATGGAAATAATCCTATGAATTTTAGCATTGAAGGTTGGGCACCTAGATATGGATTATCACTAGAATTCTTATTATCACTACATTTAGGCACTATGGCTCCAGATTTAGTTCATGCTATTTTACAAAACTTTGATACAGAAATACAAGTTTATTTGGAAGATGCTGGAGAATCAAAAGTTGAAGCAATGTATGTAGATCCATTTACTGGAAATACAGGTACAGAGTATGGTATTACTAGAGCTCAATTTAGAGAAAAATTAGCAGAAGTTAGTAATCCACTTTTTGGAAGTGGAATAAATAAAGAAACAGCTCAATATTTATTAGTAAATTTACCACTTACAAGTCCAAGTACATGTACAGGTTCTTTCCAACAATATGTTATAGAAGATGCTACAAATGATATACAAACTTTTTTAGGATTTGATACAAGTAAAGATCCTTTTGAAGAATATGGTATTAATGACGTAGATATGGATAATGCTGAAAAAGAATTTATGCATTATTCTGCTACAACAAGTGATGGTCAAGAAATAAAAAATTTTGATGCTAGACATTGTGCTAAATCTTTTGGAGCAGGTAATTCAGATTTTCTTGATGATAATTATAGATATATGACACCATCTAATAGTACAGGCTATCCATCAGCAGAAGTTACTAGAGATGCACCTGTTGTTACAGAAGAAAAGGATGTTTTAAAATTTAGGTCAGTAACATTACGGTGGTTCTGGATTGGGGACAGATAATATAACTCATGGAGATGTATATTCATATAAAAAGGTTATGAATAAATCAACATGGGCAAGTGATGTTGAAGGTGAAAACGTAAAATATACTTGGATGTCTTATAAATTTTTAGTATATAAAACAGGAACTTATATGCAACTTGGTACAAAAGATCCTGAAATTACTTATGAAGATGAACCAGAATGGGTAGATACTATAATTTGGGAATATGTAATCAGAGAAAAAACAGTTAAAGAATTAAAAGATTCTGGTGTAATGGATGAAGATGGACATTTAAAAATAGATGTAAATAAATGTAGTAGTAATACAGATAGTGCTACTTGTTGTGAAGAATGTGAAAAATATGTGCAAAAAGTATATGATGCATTAGAATCTATGAATAATGAAACTTATGCAACATATATTCCATATATAGCAAGGGTAGTAGGAAGTTGGTTTAGAGATACATATTTTATAATACCTGAAGAAGAAGATGTTGCAATATCAGAGTATAAAAATGGATTACCAGCAGGAAGTAAAAAAGAAACTGGTAATGGAGGAAGCAGAGATGTTGTAACACCTCAACATAGTGATTCTATGATTAATTCATCATATGGAAAAAATGCTGAATTAGTAAGAGTAGATGAAGAATATTTAGCTGATTCAAAAGAATATTGGACTTTATATGAAACAAAAGAAGATTCAGATGAATATCAATTATATTATTTGAAACCAAATGGTGATATTGCTTATGATAGTGAAATAGAATCTTATGTTACAGCAGAAATGTATATAGATAATCCAAAAAAATATAATCCTAATGATGAGCATGATTCTTATTCAAGTATTAGTTCTGCTGAAGATCAAGGAATTGCATTTGTAAAAAAAGCAGTTACAATGAAAGCTAGTGAGTTGGCAGAATTATCATATTCACATGATAGAACTTTTGCTGATGGAGTATTGTGGTCAGCTTATGACTTTGGACAAACTACAGGTGGTGGAAATTGGATAAGGGTTACTCGTGATATGGGTAATTATCAAGCAAATGCAGTATATGATATTGCTGGAATAGATACAGATTCTGATAGTGGAGAAGTTGGATTTTATTATAAAGTATCAACACAAAATACTGTTACACAGGTAGAGGATGCTCAAAGATCACAAACAAATCCTTTGATAAAATCATTATTTAAGTATAGAAAATATTATATTTTTGATGGAACAGAAGCTACTGCAACAGCGATTGCTAAAGATAGAGAAAATGTATTAGATGAAGTAGAAAAATTTTTGAAAAATAAATATGGATTTAACTGGGCAAACCATGTAGCCAGTGAATTGTTAAGTGTATATGGACGTAGTGCTCTAAGACAAGCTTATGCAGGAACAGTATTTTTCTCAAATTCTGATGATGTAAGAGAAGCGTGGTTAGAGTGGCAATTAGATATGTACTATAGTGGAAATATACCAGAAGGACTTTTAAATGAACATGACCCAGATGATAGATTTGTATTAAATGATACTGTAGAATGGAAGATTAAGAATAGTGAAGGCGTTGTAGAAACTAGAAAAGGTGATCCTAGAGATGAAGATTTAATTTATACAGTAAACATAGATAAATCATCATTAAATGCGTTTACAATGTTGGAAAATACACATACAATTGATGCTGATTATCAATATAGAGATTTTAAAGAATTAGTAGTTGAATTAAATTATTTTGATAAAGAAGAATTATCTGATAAAGTTAGTAAAATATTTACATGGGTTTTACCAGATACTAAACCTGTAGGATGGCCAGTAAGAAGATTTGATAAACAAGATAATGAATATGGTGCATTGATGCATTCAAAAGCAACTTATGATTATTTAAAAGAATTAGAAAGTGAAGAACAGTCAGAAGATCCAGAAAATCCTTCAGAGGGAGGAGAAACAACACCAACAGTTGGAATAGAACCGGAAACAGGAACTGAACCAGAAACAGGAACAGAGCCTGAAACAGAGGAAACAGAAAAGAAGAAAGTTGATGAAAGTAAAATATACTTTATAGGTGATTCTTGGGTTGATAATTTAAAAGTACAAAGTGTTCCAAAAAGTTCTTATATATATGGCGTTGTAGGAGCAACAGCACTTTCTAGTGAATTATCATTAGCAAATATTCCTAGAAGAGCAGATGCTAGTGCTATAGTGCTATATTTGGGTGTAAATAACCCAGAAACAATATCTCAAATGGAATCTTTAATAGATGGTTTGGAAACTATGTACACAGACATACCAATATATGTAGTAAAAGTAACGCATGTTGGAAAAAATTATGAAGGCTCACTATCTCCTTCAGTATTAAATTCAAAAATTGATACCTACAATGAAAAAATAAAAGCACATTGTGAATCTAAAGATGATGTATACTTTATAGATGCAACTGATGGTTTACAAGATGATGTAGGATGGTTAAGAGCAGATTGTACATCAGATAATATACATTTAAAGGATAAAGCAACTACTCAAAAATGGTATGACAACATAATGAAAGGAATAAATGAAAATGCTGGTTCTGGTGAAACAGAATTAGTAGAATATGAAGGTTATGAAAAAGACATGTTAGTAACTTCTCCAGTAACTGGAAAAGTACTTGAATATGGAACTCATAAAAGAAAGAATGTATATACAGAAGAGGAAGAAGAAGTTGGTTATATTATAATAGAAGCAATATCTGGAGAGTATTTTACAGGTAAGATGGTTGCTAATAATAGTCAAGATACAGAAGATTTAGAAAATGATGATGCAGCTAAAGGATTAAATTTATTTTATAAAGAATATAAAGGTGTATGTGATGGCTTCACAATCATGATAGATGGATTTGATGTTGATTTATCTACTCAAGATGAAAGTGGAAATAATGGTACTTATGAGCAAAATGAAGTAGCAGCTTTATATAATTCAGCGGAAGAAAAGAAAAGAAAAGAAGAGGAAGAAGCAAAAGAAAAAGCACCATTTTTTGTAAATTTTGATGAGAGTGATACATTTGTTAAACAATATGAAGCAGATATTGGTACTGCAAAGGGTTATTACGTAAAAGAAGGAAAATATATTGGAAAAACAGTTGAAGATGAAGAAAAGAAAAATGTTGAAATAAGTGATGATAAGAAAAAGAAAGAAGAGGAAACTGACGAGGATGAAGTTCCAATATCAAAAGATGGAGTTATTGGAAAAGAAGATCATGAAGGACCAGCTGACTACATAAGAATATTATTAAAGGATACAGACTATGCAATAGTAGATAATGTTGAAGATTATTTCCCAATAGAAGAAGAAAAAGAATCTTCAAATTCTGATGTAGATTTTGATACATTATCAACATTATTCTTTACAGTTTTTGAAGGTGGTGGCTGGAAAGAATGGAATAATGATTGGTTTAAAACTGTGTCAGGTGGTAGAGGTGGTGTAACTTGTGTAACGAATTTAAAATCACCATCTGATAATTTTGAAGTTGGAATAATACAATGGACTACAGGTATGGGAAATCACAATGTTCAAGCATTTTGTAAAGAAGCAGCTGAATTAAACCCAACATTATGTGGAAGATTATCAAAATATGTTGATCAAACTGATCCTGTAATAATGAGTAAAGCAATGAGGGATAGTGTACTGAAGGACTTCTTAGCAATTGCAGATGAAGATTTTGACGGATTTGCCCAGTTGCAGGTTGATATAGCTATAAAGGGGTATTTGACACCAATTTATGAATCATATCCTTGGTTAGAGGAAAGAAATAGTATAGTTAAGGGTAGTGTAATGAGTTTGAAAGTTTTAAGTGGAACTACAGTTCCAGGTTTAAATGCAATGATGAGTGATGAAGATATAATTAATGCATGTAAATCTTTTATGCTAAGTTTGAATGGAGGAAGGTATTCTGACCGTGCTAATAACCAGACTCAATTTGCACTTGATGCTATTCATGGTTTAATATCTGAGCAAGAAATGAAGAACTGGCTATATTTTGGACTTAGAACGGCTGACCCAATAGAAGAGTAAATATGTTTTTTGGAGGTATATATGAATAAGCAACATAAAAAATTAAAAAAAAGAATTTTAATTTTAATACTTATAATATTAATTTTTATATTTGTAATGATAAAATATTTGAACAAAATTAATATTAGTGAAAAACATATTTTAGATTTGTTGAATAATGGAATAAAAAATGTTAATTATTCTGTAATTGATTCAGATAATACAAAAATTTTTGTAAGTGGTAATATAGAAAAAATTGTTTACAGTAATGGATCTATTATTTATAACGATTATGATACAGGAGAAAGTATAAAAGTATCTGCCAGTGAAAAAAGTATTACAAAATATAATAATGGTGGAAAAAATGAAGGTCCACATTATTCAAAATATGTTGACTATTTTGAAAATGATGATTATGAATATAAATATGAAGGCATAGAAAATTTAAGTGATAATAAGTGTATTGTAGTAAGTTTTTTAAATAAACAAGGAAAGGATGGTGTTTTCTTAAAACAAAAAATGTGGATTAACAAGAAACTAGGAGTTATTGAAAAAATAGAATATTATACTATAGAAAACAATAAAGAGAAACTTTTAAATAAAACAAAATATGATATGCATGATGGAAGTGTTTCAGATTCAGATATTTCAAAACCTAATTTATCTACATATAAAGAGTATACAATTAATAAATAATATTTTTTAAATGAGGATATTTTTAAACTAGAAAAAACAAAACAAACTGAAATTTGATAGTTGAGGTGGAAAATGTGAAAGTTTTTTACCTCAATATTTTTATTTTTATATGTTATTTTTTTTATTATTTTGAATATAATTTAATATGAAATTTTTATAAAAAAGAAAAATTATAAAAGTAAAACTAAAATAAAATGTAAGATTTTATAAAAAAATTGAAACTTAAATAATAATAGCTTGACTTTTTTATATATTTTTGTTATTATATTTATGCTGAGTTAAACAAATTAATGCAGGTATAGTTTAGTGGTAAAACATAACCTTGCCAAGGTTAAGTTACGGGTCCGATTCCCGTTACCTGCTCCA
>CANRQI010000013.1 GCA_947632835.1 uncultured Clostridia bacterium | reverse complement strand
GAAGGAGAAGGTGGAGCAAGAGCTATGAAACTTGCTATTGAAGATGCCGGTATAAAACCGGAAGATATAACTTATATAAATGCTCATGGAACTTCTACACATTTAAATGATGCTGGTGAAACTCAAGCTATAAAAACTGTTTTTGGAGAAGCTAGCAAAAAAGTTATGGTAAGTTCAACAAAAAGTAACACAGGACATTTGCTAGGAGCAACTGGAGGAGTAGAGGCAATAGCTTGTGTAAAAGCAATTGAAACAGGAATAGTACCTCCAACAATTAATTATAAAGTGCCAGATGAAGAGTGCGATTTGGATATTGTTCCAAATGAAGTTAGAAAAGCAGATATAAAATATGCAATGTCTAATTCTTTAGGATTTGGTGGACATAATAGTTGTTTAATATTTAAAAGATATGATAAATAGTGAAAGGAGAAAAGTGTTATGGATTATAAAGAGATTAAAAAATTAATGGATGATATGGGAGAATCAAAGTTAAGTGAAATCGAAATTGAATTTCCAGATGGAGTTAAAATTAAAATAAAAAAGGATAGTTTTGAAAAAAAATTACCTCCAATACCAATGCACGGACCACAAACTTCTATAATGCCTTTAGAATATGGAGTTCCTTATGTTACTAATGCTTCAAGTGTTCCAGCTAATATTCCAGAAAAACAAGGAAATTTTCAAGGTAATGTAGTAAAATCTCCAATGGTTGGAACATTTTATTCAAAATCTTCACCTACAGCCGAGCCATTTGTAAAAGTTGGTAGCAAAATAAAAAAAGGTGATACACTTTGTATAATAGAAGCTATGAAACTTATGAACGAAATTGAATCAGAATTTGATGGAGAAGTAGTTGAAATTTTAGTTAAAGATGAAGAAATGGTTGATTATGGAAAACCATTATTTGTAATAAAATAATTATACTAAAGAAAGGATGAATTACTAATGAAAATAATTTTTTTTGTAGTAGCATTTATTTTTGCAGGAATTTCATGGTTTTCGCAACAAATAGATTGGGAATATGCGTATATATTATTTTATATTGGTTTGTTTATGACGAGTTGGTTTATTTGTTTAATATTTTTATATCAAGAAGAAAATGAATCATCTAAAAAATATACAGTTGTAACACCATCAAATTTAATATATTTAGTAGCTATTTCAATTATAATTTTTATGTTTAGAAAATATGATATAAAAGAATATGAAACAGTTAAATACAGTTTTTATAAAGTAGTTGCAATTGGAAATGCTATACAAGGAGCTTTAATTGTAGCATTTTATAAAGTTAGAGATATTTTTTACCATGCTTAGAAAGGTAGGATTTTAATTATGTTAGATATAAATGGGATAATGGAAATAATTCCACAGAGAGCACCATTTTTAATGATAGATAGAGTTGAAGAATATACTCCAGGTGAAAGTGCAGTAGCATATAAAAATGTGTGTATAAATGAGCCTCATTTTGCAGGACATTTTCCAGGTCAGCCTATAATGCCTGGTGTTTTAATTATAGAGGCATTAGCACAAACTGGTGCAGTAGCAATTCTTTCTATGGAGGAAAATAAAGGAAAAAATGCACTATTTGGTGGTATTGATAAATTGAGATTTAAAAAACCAGTACTTCCAGGAGATGTATTAAAATTAGAAGTAAAAATTATAAAAAGAAAAGGTCCAATAGGTGTAGGAGAGGCAATAGCAAGTGTAGATGGTAAGGTTGCAGCAAAAGGTGAACTTACATTTGCTATTGTGGATAAATAGTGGTTAATAAAGAAAGGAATGGAGAATTTATATGTTAAATAAGATTTTGATAGCAAACCGTGGAGAAATAGCTGTGAGAATTATCAGAACTTGTAGAGAAATGGGAATAGCTACAGTAGCTGTGTATTCAGAAGCTGATAAAGATGCACTTCATACAAAACTTGCTGATGAAGCAGTTTGTATAGGTCCAGCTCAATCTACAAAAAGTTACTTAAATGTGAAAAATATTTTAGAAGCAGCTTGTAGAACAGGATGTGATGGAATACATCCAGGTTTTGGTTTTTTATCTGAAAATGCTTATTTTGCAAAAATATGTGAGGAAAGTAACATAAAATTTATAGGTCCGAAATATAATATAATAGAGTTAATGGGAAATAAATCAAATGCGAAAACATTAATGAGAGAAAATTCAATTCCAGTTATTCCAGGTTCAAATGGAAGTATAAAATCAATTAAAGAAGCTATGGATATAGCTGAAAAAATAGGTTTTCCTGTAATGCTTAAAGCGGCAGCAGGAGGTGGCGGAAAGGGAATTAGATTAGTAGATTCAAAAGCTGAACTTGATGAAGCATATAATATTGTAAAACAGGAAGCAAAAAGTTCTTTTAATGATGATGAAATTTATATGGAGAAATTCATAGAAAATCCACATCATGTAGAGATTCAGATTTTAGCTGATGAATATGGAAATGCAGTTCATTTAGGAGAAAGAGATTGTTCTATTCAAAGAAGAAACCAAAAAGTTTTAGAGGAAAGCCCATCACCAATAATAGATAATAAATTAAGAGAAGAAATGGGAAAAGTAGCTTTAAAAGTTGTTAAAGTTGCTAAATATTCAAATGCTGGAACAATTGAGTTTATAGTTGATGAAAATAAGAATTTTTATTTTATGGAAATGAATACTAGAATTCAAGTAGAACATCCTGTTACAGAATGGGTAACTGGTATAGATATTGTAAAAGAACAAATAAAAATTGCAAGCGGATTAAAATTAGGGTTTAAGCAAAAAGATATTACTTTTAAAGGTCATAGTATAGAATGTAGAATTAATAGTGAGAATCCAGATAAAAATTTCATGCCATGTCCAGGTGAAATTAAAGATTTGAATTTACCAGGTGGTAATGGAGTTAGAATAGATACAGCAGTATATACAGGTTATAAAATTCCGCCTGTATATGATTCAATGATAGCAAAAATTATAGTGCATGCTGACACTAGATTAGAAGCAATTGCTAAAATGAAGAGAGCATTAGAAGAATGTGTAATTGATGGTGTTGATACAAATATAGATTTTTTATATAAAATATTAGAAAATAAGAAATTTGTTAAAGGGGAATTTGATACTAATTTTATTAAAAAAGAGATGAAGATTTAATAATATTAGTGAGATAATTTGGGAAAAATGTGAGTAAATATTTTATCAAATTTTGTACCTTTAAGGAAAGGAATTTTAATAATAATGGTAATCGATAAAATTAAAAAGCGAAACATGCCAAAGCCAGAAATTAAAGATTCTAAAGTAGATATTCCAGTAGGAAAATGGGTAAAGTGTAATAATTGTGGAGAAATATTGTATAAAGAATTTTTACATGAAAATTATAGTGTTTGTCCAAATTGCAATTATCATTTTAGATTATCTAGTAGACGTAGGATATGGCAAATAATTGATGATGGAACATTCGAACCATTTGATTTAAAAATAGCTACAGTTAATCCTTTAAATATGGATGATTATATGGTTAAATTGAAGGGATTAAAAGAAAGAACAGGAATTGATGATGCAGTAGTTTGTGGAACTGGAAATATTAATGGGGATAAAGTTGTTTTATGTGTAATGGATGGAAATTTTTTAATGGGTAGCATGGGAACAGTAGTAGGTGAAAAAATTACATTTTCTATGGAAAAAGCATTGGAATTGAAACTTCCTATTATAATTTTTTCGGTTTCTGGAGGAGCTAGAATGCAAGAAGGTATTATGTCTTTAATGCAAATGGCTAAAACAACAGCAGTAGTTAATAAATTAAATGAAGCTGGTATATTATATATTTCAGTATTAACAGACCCTACTTATGGAGGAGTTACTGCAAGTTTTGCTTCAGTTGCAGATATTATTTTAGCTGAACCTTCTGCAATGATTGGATTTGCAGGGCCAAGAGTTATAAAGCAGACTATTGGTCAAGAATTACCAGAAGGATTTCAAACTGCTGAATTTCAATTAGAGCATGGATTTGTTGATAAAATTGTCGATAGAAAGCAAATGAAAGAAACACTTTCTAAAATTTTGAAATTTCATAAATAAACGGTATGAACAGGAGGTGAAATATTGAAAAATAATAGAGTAGCAGAGTTAGAAATAAAACTTGAGGAATTAAAAAATCTTTCAAAAGATAAAACTTTAGATGTTTCTGAAGAATTAAAAAACGTGGAAAAAGAACTTAAAGAATTAAAAAAAGAAACAAAGAAAAAATTATCTGCTTGGGAAAAATTTACTATTGCTAGAAGTCAAACAAGACCAACAGCGTTAGATTATATAGATATAATTTTTGATGATTTTATGGAGCTTCATGGTGATAGAGAATTCAAGGACGATAAAACAATGGTTTGTGGATTGGCTAATATAGGAAATAAAAATTTTACTATTATAGCTGAACAAAAAGGAAGAAATACAAAAGAGAATATTCAAAGAAATTTTGGTATGCCAAATCCAGAAAGTTATAAAAAAGGAATTAGATTTATGAAACAAGCTGAAAAATTTAAAAGACCAGTTATAACTTTTATAGATACAAAAGGTGCATATCCTGGAATTGAAGCTGAAGAAAGAGGACAAGGTGAAGCAATTGCTAGAAGTATGTTAACTCTTGCTAATTTAAAAACCGTTGTTATAGCAATAGTAATTGGTGAAGGATCTAGTGGAGGTGCTTTAGCAATAGGTGTTGGAGATAAAATTATTATGTTAGAAAATGCAGTTTATTCTATATTATCTCCAGAAGGATATGCTAGTATTTTATGGAAGGATAATAGTAAAGCAAAAGAGGCTGCTGAAATAATGAAGCTTACTGCTGAAGATTTATATAAATTTAAAGTAATAGATGAGATAATAAAAGAACCAGAAGATGGTGGTGCAGAAAAAAATGTAAAGTTAGTAGCAGGAAGAATTAAAAAGTCTATATTAAAATATGTAGAAGAACTTGAAAAATTACCTATAGATGAACTTGTGGAGCAAAGATACCAGAAGTTTAGAAATATGGGAGAATATAAGAAAATATAAAACATTAATAAAATGGAGGAAAAGAAAATGATTTTAAAGGATAAAAAAATTTTAATTATGGGAATTAGAAATAAATGGAGTATAGCTTATGGTGCTGCAAAATCTGCAAGTGAACAAGGTGCTAAGTTATATTTTACATTTATGGGAGAAGATAATAGAGCTAAGGTAGAAGAATTAATTTCTGAATTTGAAGGTGCAAAAGCTTACGAATGTGATGTTTCAATAGATTCAGAAGTTGAAAAATTATTTAAAAATATAAAATCAGATGTTGGAGAATTAGATGGAATTGTACATTGCATTGCACATGCTTTTACTGATGATTTACATAATGATTTTATTGAAACAAGTAAAGAAGGATTTTCTCATGCTAATGATGTAAGTGCATATACAATGGTTTCTATTGCTAGATATGCAAGAGATTTAGAGGTTTTAAATGAAAATGCAAGTTTAGTTGCTTTGACTTATCATGGTTCAACAAAAGTTTTACCAGGATACAATGTAATGGGAGTTGCAAAAGCAGCTTTAGAGTGTAGTATAAGATATTTAGCTGACAATTTAGGAAAAATGGGTATAAGAGTAAATGCTATTTCAGCTGGTCCTATAAAAACATTATCATCTAAGGGTATAAAAGATTTTAATTCAATTTTAGATATTGTTGAAACAAAAGCACCTTTGAAAAGAAATGTTACTAAAGAGGAAGTTGGAAATGCAGTTGCATTTATGTTAAGTTCAATGGCATCAGCAATTACAGGACAAGTGGTTTATGCAGATAATGGATATAATATAATGGGAATATAATAGTTACAAAAATATATGTTTTATATTTGCAATATAGTGAAAAAAGAAGTTTTAATATATTTTTTTAGTTATGGTTTGTGGGGACCGTTTTAGAAAATGTTATAAACGTTAGTGAATTACATTTTCTTAAATGGGGAGAATAACTTAAAAAATATATTAAAACTTCTTGAAGGTTATTATAAAAAACAAATCTTAAAATCAGGATAAAGAAATGAAAATTATTTTTAACAGCCTTCAAATTTAATAAAATCAATAGTTTTGAGCATTTAAAAATGTAAAAATACGCTTTAAGCATTGAAAAAACAGCACTTTAAAAAGCAACAAAATTTTTTCAAAAATTTGGGACTTGATAATAGCGAATTTCAGTTGATTAAATCTTTAAAAATTTTAAATTAATATTTTACTGAAAATTTGTTTTAAAAAAACTATGTAATTCTTGATATAAGTGTATTATATAATTTCAAAAAATAATTTCATTTTTTTATCCTGTCTTAAAATAATTTTTTATTGTAAAATTTTTTTTAATAATATATAATAATGTATATTATTAAAATGAGGTGTACGAATGAAAATAAACCATAAATCAAATGGAATAACGTTGATATCATTAGTAGTTACAATAATAGTTTTATTGATTTTATCAGTAATTTCAATAAATGCTGTAGTTGGAGAAAATGGAATAATAGAAAGGGCAAAAGAAAGTAGAATATTATCAATATTAGCAGATATTTTATTTAATTTGGAAAGCAATATTATAGATATAAATACAGATAATATTTTGAATGATAAGAAAATGATATCAACTGAAATGTTAGCTGAACTTATAAACAGAGGAGCAATAGAGAAAAAGGACGATTATACTGGTTTTTGGAGTTTCTCTGAACCAATTCAGTATAAAATAAGTGGAACAAGTACAGAAGAATTTTTAGTAAGTTATAATGGTGATGTATGGTTAGATAATTATAAAAGAGGAAAAATACAATTAACTACAAATGTTAATACAGAATATACCCAAAATGCACAAACAAAAATTACAGTAATAGATGGTACTGTAGAAGAAATGGAAGAAAACGAGCTTTATTGTTTACATGCTTTAGAGGGTAGAAAAGATTTTGTATGCTGGGTAAATCAATATGGAGAAATTATATCATATTTTTCAGATACAATGATAGAGGTTGGAAATCGTAAAGATATTGAATATACAGCTATTTATAATCATGATTGGAGATTAGATGGTTCTTTTCGAAAAAGATTAATTGGTATAGATAGTGATGCTTTTATGAGTGATGGTGAAATTACTTTTGATTTAGGTATTACTTACCTTATTGGTAGTTGTGCAACTCTTGAATGTAGAGATGAAAGTTTAGATGATTATGATGCTTTTTTAAATTATGGATTTGGAATTACTGGAGTTTGTATGGTAGTATCTCCTAATTATCAAGATTTAATTGGTAGTTCAGAGCAAATATTTAGTAAATCATCTAATGCTAAAATTTTGTGGTTAATTTATAATAGAGATTATAAAGATGTTTTAAAAGCAGTTGGAGATTATAGTGAAGCAAATGCTGAAGAATTAACACCATTGGATAATGCTTATTCTGATGAGTTTCATTTTAAAGGAGTAAGTTTGGATGGAGATTCTGGGCTTAATGTGCCAGTTTTTGAGTATGAGGATTTAGGATATTTTAGTGCAAGATTGTCTATAAATCAAAAAGAAAATTGGGCAGATATTATAGAGGATTTTGGAGAAGAATATGAATCATTGGATAGATTGTATTATAGATGTTGTGTATCTGTTGTTTATTTGATTTATGGATATAATGAGGAAGAAGGTGCAATAGAGTTATATTATTGTGATGCAGATAATGCTCCATATTGGACGGAAGATGTATGGGAATCAGTAATAAAATATGTAGATGTGTAAATATATTTTTCATAATTTTTGTATAAAAAATATTAAGTTTCAAAAATATATGTTTTATGAAGTTATTTCGTGGGGACCGGTTAGCTACAGTATGTTAAATTTTATGTTCTACAGAATTTTAAAATTTTACAGACTGTGCGTTGCCCAGATAATGAATAAAACATATATTTAATAGGTTAAAAGTTTTAATATTTTTTTTAAATTATTTTCCCCATTTAAGAAAATGCAATTCACTAAAGTTCATAACATTTTCTAAAACGGTCCCCACAAACCATAATTAAAAAAATATATTAAAACTTTTTGAAACGTATATGTCTGAAAAAACATCGAAAATTATAAAAAAGCTTGACAATTTCATAAAATCGTAGTATTATATTAGTGTTTTAAGAAGAATTATTTTGTTCTCACCTTATTTCAATTAAGATTATAAGGTTAAAAATATTAATGTAATATTTTAGATAGAGATATTTTTTTAATTTGACTTCTTAAAACAAGTCAAATTTTTTATTTATGGAGGTGTTTTAAGATTAAACAAGAATTACCTATTAATAGACAAATAAAAGAAAAAGAAGTGCAAGTAATTGATGAAAATGGAAATAAATTGGGGGTATTACCTTTAGATAATGCAATAGCTAAAGCTGAAGAAAAGGATTTAGATTTAGTTTTAGTTGCTCCTAACAATAATCCAGCAGTTTGTAAAATTATGAATTATGGAAAATATAAATTTGAACAAGCTAAGAAAGAAAAGGAATCTAGAAAAAATCAAAAATCTGTTGAAATTAAGGAAATAAGAGTTACACCTAATATTGGAAATCATGATTTTGAATTTAAAAGTAGAAATGCAAGAAGTTTTTTAAATTCAGGAAATAAAGTAAAATTCACTTTAAGATTTAGAGGTAGAGAATTAAATAATATAAAAGCTGGTGAAGAAATCTTAAATAAATTTATAGAAAATTTATCTGATATTGCAACAGTTGAAAAGAAACCTTTTTTAGAGGGTAAGACTATGTTTATTATTTTGTCAAATAAGAATTAAATTTAAAATTATTAAATTTTTAATTTATTCTTTAAATATAAAATGTTTTTTAGAAGTGAAAGGAGAAAGTTATGCCAAAATTAAAAACAAACAGAGCAGCAAGTAAAAGATATAGATTTACTGGAAGCGGAAAAATCAAAAGAACAAAGTCTAATAGAAGACATTTATTAGCAAATAAAACAAAAAGGCAAAAAATGACAGCTAGAGTTCAAAATGGATTAGCTAGCAAGTCATGCGAAGCAACTATTAAAAAGTTATTACCTTATGGGTAATTGGTAGAAATATAATATTAAGGAGGAGTAAATAATGGCAAGAGTAAAAACAGCTAGAACAACTAGAGCTAGACATAAAAAAGTTATAAAGCAAGCAAAAGGTTATTTTGGAGCAAAACATTATAGATATAGAATGGCTAAACAAGCTGTAATGAAATCTGGAATGTATGCTTATGTTGGAAGAAAAGATAAAAAAAGTAATTTTAGAAAATTATGGATAACAAGAATAAATGCAGCAGCAAGAATGAATGGAATAACATATAGTCAATTAATATCAGGTTTAAAAAAGGCAAAAGTTGTTATTAATAGAAAAATGCTTGCAGAACTTGCAGTTTCTGATAGCAAAGCATTTAGTGAATTAGTTGAAATAGCTAAAAAAGCATAAAAAAGAAAGATTAAGGGCACATCCAATATATATTTATTGGTAAAGTGCTCATTTTTTTACATAGCTATTTAAAAGTTTTAATATATTTTTTTAGTTATTCTCCCCATTTAAGAAAATGTAATTCACTAACGTTTATAACATTTTCTAAAATGGTCCCCACAAACCATAACTTAAAAAATATATTAAAACTTTTTTATTTAACTTAATATTTTTCCCAAAAAACACTAAAACTTAAATGTAAATTTAATTGAAAAGTTTATATATTTTTGATATAATTTTCGTGAAAAATTATTTGTATGAAAGATTACTGAACCTTAAAAAAGTAGAAAATGAGAAAGGAGTAGTTGAGTTTATCTACTCAACGAAATTATTTATGAAGAAGATAATTAAAGTTATTATTTTGATAATAGTTTTAGTTTTAATAGTTTTATTAGGAATGTTCGTTTATAATAAATATATGAAATTTAAGTTCAAAAAAATGTTAACAGAACATGATTCTAGAAATTATGAATTAACAGAAAAATTTAATGGTGGAGAAACAAATGTAAAAGTTTGTGGTGGTGTTTTAATTTCTGAGGACGATAGTGAAATTGTATGGGTAGATGGAGTAAAAGGAAAAAGAGTTATATTAGATAAAAATTCAAAAATAGCAGTAGTTACCGAAAAAAGTGATGATTTATCAGTAGTTTCGTTGAATCATACATATATTAAAAATTATTTTGAAAATATTGGAGTTAAATTCAAGTATTTAGGTAAAGAAAAGGATTTTTATGTTTTGCAATTTACTACTAAAAAAACAGGAATAGTAAATCTTTTTTATATAAATCAAAATACAAAATTAATTGAAAAAGTAGTAGAAAAAGATAATAATGCCGAAACAGTTACAGAATTTGACATAAAATTAGATAGTGTTTCAAAATCGGAAGTTGCTTATCCAGATTTGTCGGAATATAGTATAGTAAATTCTTCTTCAAATACTGATGTAAACGAAAATCAAGTATATGAGAATAAGGTGGAATATTAAAAATGTTGGGATAATGAATAAAACATATATTTTTCGTAATTGTTATGTATTACAAAAATATTATGTTGACAAACCATATTAGTTATTATACAATATAATTTGCGAAAAACACTTAAAAATCAGTGATATAATGTATTGGAGATAAAATGAAAAAAATTTTAAAAATAATATTATGTTATTTAATTTTAATACTGTGTATATGCTTTTTAATTAATTTTTTTAATCCAAAAAATAATAATTCATCAAATAAATTAAAAGTAACTGTAACATTATTTCCAGAATATGATTTTGTAAAAAAAATAGGAAAAGACAAGGTTTCAATAGATTTATTATTAGATTCTCGGAGTACAAAGCCATACATATGAACCAAGTGTAAAGGATATGAAGAATATCAATGATAGTGAACTTTTTATTTATACTGGAAATAGCATGGAGCCATGGGCAAAAAAAATTATAGATTCTATGGATTCAGATTGTAAAATTTTAAATTGCTCTGATAATATAAAGCTTATAAATAGTGATGAATTTTTCCATGAATATAGTATTTTAGAGGAAAATGATGAACCTGAAGAAAGTAATCATTCTTATGAATTTGATGGACATATTTGGTTAAATCCAAAAAATGCAATTATTATGGTAGATACTATATGTGATGCACTATGTGAATTGGATTATGAAAATAGTAGTTTTTATAAGAATAATGCTGAAGATTATAAAAGTAAACTTTTAAAATTAGATGCTGAAATAGAAAAAACAATTGAATCAGAAGATATTAATACATTAGTGTTTGGTGGAGAATTTTCTTATGCTTATTTTATGGAAAGATATGGGATAAAAGTATTAAGTGCATATACTGCTTGTGGAGAAGAGGCTGAACCTAGTGTGTCAAGAATAAAAGAAATAATAGATTATATAAATGCAAATAATGTAAAAATTGTATTTTATGAAGATTTATCAGAAGGCACAGTTGCTAAAATGATTTCAGAAGAAACGCAATCTAAACCTATGATTTTTTATTCTATTCATAATGTTTCTAAAGAGCAGATAAATGCTGGAGAAGATTATATAAGTATTATGAAAAAGAATTTAGAAAGCATTAAAGAAGCTAAAAAATAAAATAAAGAAAGGAGAGTATGATGTATTAATATATCATACAGAATAATATGCTATTAAAAGTAAAAAATTTAGAAGTTTCATATAACAATCATATTGCTATTGAAAACATAAATTTTTCTATAAATGAAGGAGAATATGTTTGCTTTGTAGGAGAAAATGGTTCTGGAAAAAGTACTTTAATAAAAGCAATTATGGGACTTGTAAAAGAAAGTAAAGGAAGTGTTGAATTAAATATTGAATTTAGTGAAATTTCATATTTAGCTCAATCAGATTTAAAAAATGTAGATTTTCCAGCAACTGGCAAAGAAATTATTATGACAGGTGTTCAAAAACATAATAAAATACCTTTTTATACAAAGCAAGATAAAGAGGAATTTAATAAAGTTATAAAAGAATTACAAATAGAAAATATAGTTACTAAGAGGATAGGAGATTTATCAGGTGGGCAAAGGCAAAGAATATTACTTGCAAGGAGCTTAATTAGAAATCCTAAATTAATTATTTTGGATGAACCAGCAACAGGGCTTGATGTTAATATAACAAAGGAATTATATGAAATTTTATTTAATTTGAATAAAGAAAAAAAAGTTACTATTATCATGGCAACTCATGATTTGGATGAGTTAAAAAATGTTAAACCTCGTGTAATTTGTCTAGCAAAAACAATAAAATATGATGGAAAATTTGAAGAATGGCAAGGATTGTAAAGAAAGGAATGAAAATTAAATGCAAGAACTAATAAATTTAATGAGTTATACATTTATGCAAAGAGCTATAATTTGTGGAATAGCTATTTCTTTTTGTGCTGCACTAATTGGAGTCATTCTAGTTCTAAAAAATTATTCAATGATAGGTCATGGATTAGGTGAAGTGGGGTTTGCATCATTGAGTATTGCGATGGCTTTGGGTTTACCAGAACTTTCGGTATCTGTACCATTAGTTATAGTGTCTGCGATTATAATAATGATTATAAGTCAAAAAAAAGGTGAGAGTGGGGATGTTATAATTGCTTTAGTTGCATCACGGTGCATTAGCGCTAGGAGTAATAATAACAGCTATAACAAGTGGATTTGGTGCAGATAGTTATAATTATATGTTTGGAAGTATTTTAGCTATGAAATCTACTGATGTAATATTAAGTATAATATTATCAGTAGTTTTAATTACAATTTATGTAGTTTTTTACAATAGATTGTTTTTAATTTCTTTTGATGAAAAATTTGCTAAAGCTTCTGGAATAAGTGTTACATGGTATCAATTTTTAATTTCAATAATAACTGCTTTGGTTGTAGTTTTAGGAATGCGTATGATGGGAACATTATTAATATCAAGTTTAATAGTATTTCCTGCAATTATTTCAAGAAAATTAACTAATAGTTTTAAAGGTTTAGTTAGTGTTTCTGCATTAACTTCTATCATTTGTTTTTTACTAGGAATTTTTGCTTCATTTTACTTGAATTTACCAGTTGGTGCAGCGATTGTAATGGTTTATATATTATTGTTAGTAATTGTAAATGTTGTGAATGTTATTAATATTTGATTTTGGGAATTTGCATTTTTTTTTCAAAAACTATTGAAAAAAAATATATTATAAAGGATAATATTGTATATAATTTATTTTGAAAACATAAGACTATAAAAATACGAAGGAGGAATATATAATGTATATATTCAATAGAGTTACAGTAGTTCCACAATTGCCTGATAGAATAGGAAAATTACCAGAAATAGCAAATAATTTGTGGTGGGCTTGGAATACAGAGTTTTTAAGATTGTTTCAAGAGATTGATATTGAATTATGGGAAAAAGTAGAGAAAAATCCAGTTAAATTTTTGAAATTAGTTGGTCAAGATAAAATTGAGAAAATGTCTGAAGATCCAAATTTCTTAAAGAAATATGATAAAATAGTTGAGAATTTTGAAAATTACATAAGTAGTAAAGATACATGGTTTAGCAAGAATTATCCTAAAAATAAGGATGATTTAATTGCATATTTTTCTGCTGAATATGGATTAGACGAAGTTATTCCAATATATTCAGGAGGTTTAGGAATATTGTCAGGAGATCACTTAAAATCAGCAAGTGATTTAGGCATTCCTTTTGTTGCTGTTGGTCTTTTATATAAAAATGGGTATTTTCATCAAAAAATTAATGTTCATGGTGAGCAATGTAGTGAATATCATAATATAGATTTATATAATCTACCAATTATTCCTGTTAAAGATGAAAATAATAACGATTTAATAATTGATTTAGATATGGGAGATAGAAAAATTTTCATAAAATTATGGCAAATAACAGTTGGTAGAATAAAGCTTTACCTAATGGATACAGATATTGAAGAAAATGATGAAGATTTAAGAGATACTACTTTGAGACTTTATGGTGGAGATAGAGAAATGAGAATTCGCCAAGAGATAGTTCTTGGAATGGGTGGTGTAAAAGCTTTAAAAGTTTTGGGATATAATCCAACTTTATATCACATGAATGAAGGTCATTCTTCTTTCTTAACATTAGAGTTAATAAAAAATATAATGAAAGATGAACCAGTTTCTTTTGATATTGCTAAAGAAAAAGCTACTGTAAAAACAGTATTTACAACTCATACACCAGTTCCTGCTGGTAATGATATATTTAGTATTAGTTTAGTAGAAAAATATTTTCATAAAATATGGCCAGCACTTGGACTTTCAAGAGAAGAATTTTTATCTTTAGGAATGAAAGAAACACAAGGATTTGAGCAAGGTTTTGATATGGGAATTTTGGCACTTAAAATTTCTGGAAAGAAAAATGGTGTAAGTAAATTACATGGAGAAGTGTCAAGAGAATTATTTAGTGAAGTTTGGCCAAATATTGCTGAGGATGAATCACCTATCACTTATGTTACAAATGGTATTCATACTTGTTCATGGCTTGCTCCAAGAATTAAAGAATTATTTAATGATTATTTGCCACCATATTGGCAAGATAAAATTCATCTTCAATCAACATGGGATAGAGTTGAAGAAATTCCTGATGAGAGATTATGGGAAGCGCATCTTGCTAGAAAACAAAGATTGATAAAATTAATTAGAGAAAATGTTACTAATAGATTTTTAAATAATGGTGTAGGATATGATCAAATTTCAGAGGTTGTAAATAGTTTAAATCCAAAAGCTTTAACAATAGGTTTTGCAAGAAGATTTGCAACATATAAAAGAGCAACTTTAATATTTAAAGATATTGCAAGACTTACACAAATATTATGTGATGAAAATAGACCAGTTCAATTAGTATTTGCTGGTAAAGCTCATCCAGCAGATAAAGAAGGACAAGATTTAATAAAAACAATTCATGAAATTTCATTAATGCCTCAGTTTAAGGGAAAAATATTCTTGCTTGAAAATTATAATATTGGTATAGCTAGATACTTAGTTAGTGGTGTTGATGTATGGCTTAACAACCCTAGAAGACCAATGGAGGCTTCTGGAACTTCTGGAGAAAAAGCATCAGTTAATGGTGTTATAAACTTTAGTATATTAGATGGTTGGTGGGCTGAAGGTTTTGACGGAACTAATGGCTGGGCAATAGGTTCAGATATGGAATATACTAATGAGGAGGAACAAGATAAAGCTGATAGTAATAGTATTTATCATACCTTAGAAAATCAAATTATTCCAACATACTATAATCAAGATAGAAATGGAATTTCTAAAGATTGGATTAGGCTTATGAAAAATTCTATAAAAACTACTGGTGGACAATATAGTATGTCAAGACAAGTTGTGGATTATGTTGAAAAATTGTATATACCACTTTGCAATTTGAATAAAAAGTATTTTAGTGATTTGAATAATGTGATTGAATTTGCTGAATGGAAAAAGTTAATTAGATCTAATTGGGAATCAATATTTATTGAACAAGGAGATAATATTGATAATGCGAAATTAGTTGCTGGAAGCAAAATTAAGGTAAAATGCCAAGTTAATTTAGGTGGAATTAATGAGAAAAATGCAAATGTACAAGTTTATTTTGGACAATTTTTAGAAAATGGAACTGTAAAAAATGTGTATACTTCTGAAATGAAAAAGGTAAAAGAACAAGATGGAAAATTTTTCTATGAAGGAACAATAGAGCTTCCAACTGGGGGGAATTTTGGATATACATTCAGAGTAATGCCAAAACATGAGATGTTGTTAGATCCTGAAAATATGAACTTAATTAAGTGGTTAACAAAATAAAAATGATTTTTTGATTGGAGTAAAAAATGTACGAAGTATTTGCAGATTTACATGTTCATATAGGAAGAAGTGAGCAGGGAAAGCCTATAAAAATAACGGCAGCTAAAAGTTTAAACTTTGCCAATATAGCAAGGGAATGTGTTGAGAGAAAAGGAATTAATATAGTAGGAATTATTGACTGTGCATCTCCTTATGTTATAGAAGATATTGAAGATTTTTTGAGTACAGGAGAGGCGTATGAGCTTGAAAAAGGTGGAATCATATATAAGGATAAAGTTTGTATTATTCTTGGAAGTGAGATAGAAACAAGTGAAATAAATGATGATGGAAAAACTGGAAGTGCACATAATTTATGTTATTTTCCTCATTTAAAAGATATAAAAGCATTTTCAAAAGAAATGGAAAAACATATAAAAAATATAACTTTAAGTTCACAAAGAGCTAATATTTCAGCTTATGAATTGATAGATATAGTGAAAAAATATAATGGAATTTTAATTCCAGCACATTGTTTTACACCATATAAAAGCTTTTATGGAAATTGTACATCAAGTTTAAAAAGGATATTTAAGGAAAAATATGATGATATTTTTGCGATAGAATTGGGATTGAGTGCTGATACTTTTTTAGCAGATGAAATATCAGAATTAGAAACAAAAACATTTTTAACAAATTCTGATGCACATTCTCTTCCTAGAATTGCGAGAGAATATAATAAAATGCTTATAGAAGATATTAATTTTGAGGAATTTTTAAAAGTTTTAAAAAGAGAAGATGGTAGAAAAATAATTAGTAATTATGGTTTGGATCCGAAACTTGGAAAATATCATAGAACATATTGTGAGGCTTGTGGTAAGCCAATTCCTGGAATAGCACCAGTAACAAAATGTGATAGTTGTGATAGTAAAAATATAACAATGGGAGTTTTTGATAGAATTGAAATTATAAAAGATAAGGAAAAAACGGAAAGCCCAGAATTTCGACCAAAATATATTTATCAAATCCCACTTACTTTTATACCAGGTGTAGGAAATAAAACTATAGATAAGCTTTTAAATGTATTTGGGACTGAAATGACAATTTTGCATAAATTGTCAAATGATGATATAGAAGGGGTTGTAGGAGAAAAACTAGCCCAAAATATAATAAATGCACGTGATGGTAAAATGAATATTATTGAAGGAGGCGGAGGCAATTATCGGTCAAGTAATTGCTGGAATGTAATAATTTTATTAGTTGAAGTAAATTTTGTTCTTTTTTTCTAAGTTCAGAATATATTTTATGTATATAGAAACTTAGGAATTGGAGATATAAAATGAAACTAATAATTGAATATGTAAAAAAATATAAAGTAACATATATTGGGGTAGTATTGGTTTTTATAGTAGGAATTATACTTGGAATATGTGTTACTTTTAAAATATCTAATAATGAAAAAATAGAAATAAAAGACTATATTCAAACATCAATGAATTCATTAAAAGAAAATCAAATGGATAAACAGATTATATTTAAACAAACATTTATGAATAACATAAAATTTTTAATAATAGTTTGGATATTAGGATGTACAGTAATAGCAGGATTTACGATATATATATTAATGATTTATAAAGGTTTTTTATTAGGATACATAATAACTGCTATATTATCAATTTTTGGTATTAAACAAGGTATAAATTTTTTGTTTCCAATACTAATTTTACAAAATATAATTTTTTTACCAATAATTTTTTTGCTGGCTACGAGTGGAATTAGAATGAACAAGGGAATAATAAAAAAAGAAATTAACATAAAATATGAGTTGATTAGGCATTGTATAATAATGATTATAGCAATAATATTTAATATAATTATAAGTTATTTAGAAGCATATTTATCAACATTTATGTTAAATTTTTTATAAAAAAATTTATGAAAACTATTTACTTTTTATGGAAGATTTGATATAACATTAATAGCTTATGTAAATAAATATTTGGGGAAATTAATTATAAAAGTAATTAAAAGGAATAGGGGAATAAAGCGATGGAAAAACAAATAAAACTCTTTTTAGATTTTTTAGAGAATGACAAAAAGTTAGTTAGTAATACTTTGCAATCTTATAAAAGAGATATTTTACAATATCAAGAATATGTTGAAGAAAATAATATTAATTTTCTAAAAGCAAATGCTAATGTTATTAATTCTTATTTGGAATATTTGAAATCTATTGGTAAAAAGACGTCTACTATTTCTAGAAATTTAGCATCTTTAAGATCTTTTTATCAGTTTTTAGTTAGAACTAAAAAAGTAAAAAAAGATCCAACAGTTGGAATGCAATCTCCAAAAGTTGAAAAGAAAGTACCAAATATTTTAACTTCAAAAGAAGTTGAATTATTATTAAATCAGCCTAAAGATGTTGATTTAAAAGGAATCAGAGATAAAGCAATGTTAGAATTTGCATATGCTACTGGAATGAGAGTTACAGAAATAATTTCTTTGGATTTGGCAAATGTTAACTTTAAAGATAATTGTGTAACTTGTAAATCAGGACATAAAAAAAGAACAATTCCAATTGGACATTTGGCAATGAAAGCATTAAGTGAATATGTAGAATCTTCTAGACCATATTTAATTAAGGATGAAAGCATGAAAGCATTGTTTGTAAATGTAAATGGAAAAAGATTAACTAGACAAGGATTTTGGAAAATTGTGAAATATTATAAAGAGCAAGCTAATATTTCAAAGGAAATAACACCACATATTTTAAGACATTCATTTGCAACACATTTATTGCAAAATGGAGCAGATTTAAAATCAATTCAAACTATGCTTGGACATTCAGACATTTCATCAACACAAATATATATGCAATTCCAAAATGAGAGTTTGAAAGAAATATATAAGAAAGCACACCCAAGAGCTTAATATAGATTATAATAGCGTACCAAAGATGGTACGTTTTTATATTTTAAAAATTACGAAACTTAAGTGTTTGTAAGTTATTTAACGTTCAATGTCAAATTTTGTCGAAGTTTTTTTGAATTATTTTTAAAAAAAGTATTTACAAATTCAAAAACGCGTGCTATTATAATTGCAAGTTAAATGCTTTAAATGTTTTCAAAATAATTAATATTTTATTCTTAAAGTTAATTTTCTATTCAGAAAATTAAATATTCCATTTTGGTATTTTAAATTATATAAGAATATATTTTTTGAACTCATAAATTTTTAATGTTTAGAATTTTAATATTGCCCCCGCAATAATTATCTTTTTGAATGCTTTATTTAAAGCATTTAACTTAAAAATAAAAAAGAAAGGAGGAATGACTATTGAAGAAAGGTAATAAGAAAAGAATAGGAGCTTTTGTCGCAGTTCTAATTCTTTTAGTGGCTTTATTAATGGGATATACTTTTTCAAAATATACTCAATCTGTAACGGTAAAAGCATCAAGTGCTGTAGCTAGATGGAAATTTTCAGGTCAATTAGTTAATTCTAAAAATTCTTCAGCTACAACAACTATTTCTCTTGCAGATACTATTGAAAGTGATAGTATTGTGAAAAATAAAATAGCACCTGGAACAAAAGGTGATTTTAATATAGTTATAGATGCTGATGGTTCAGAAGTTGATTTAAGTTATATTGTTGAATTAGTAAATGAAACTAATAAACCACGTAATTTGTTTTTTACTTATGATGGAAAAAAATATTCAGATTTAGCTTCTTTACTTTCAGATGTAAAAAATGAAAATAAAATTTTTTCAGGAGAAATTTTACATAATGCTGAAAGCAAGCAAGTTACCTATAATATAGGATGGGAATGGCCTTTTGAAACTAAAGTTAATAATGTAGTTCAAGATGATATTGATATGCAAGATGGCCAAACAATTTCTGATTATATTTTTACTATAAAGATAACTGGAGCACAAATATTATAAAAATACAAATGAAAATTATATTTTTGATTTAATAATTGATAAAAAAGTATGTAAGTAATTCAATTTGTAAAAAAATTATTTGTCATAAATTATGTACTTCTCAAATATTAATAAATTTGATTTTAGTTAAAAAAAATCTGTTACAATAAATAAAATGTACCAAGTTCTAATATTTTATATTAGAACTTGGAAAAGATTTCTAGTAAATAATGTTGATAATATTATTTACTAGAGAACTTTTAAGGAGGACTATGAAAAAAGTAATAAATATTATAGGAAAAGCGATATTAGTATTTTTGTTATTAATATTAATATATGTATCATATTCAAAATATATATTAAAGAGAAAAATAACTACGTTAGGTGGATATGGAGTACTTGTTGTTTTAACTGGTAGCATGAAACCAGAAATAGAAGATGGAGAGTTAATAGTTATAAAAAAAGAAGATAATTATTTTATTGGAGATATTGTAACTTATGAAAATGGTAATAGTTTAATTACTCATAGAATTATTGAAAATGAAGGAAAAATTATTACACAAGGAGATTATAACAATGAAAGGGATTTACCAATAAATTCTAATCAAATAGTTGGTAAAGTGGTATACCATTCTAAAATATTAGGAACTTTTGTAACTAAATATTTGAAAATCGTTTTGACAATACTTATATTTATAGGTATTTTGATTTTTGGATGTACATTTATTGGAGAAAAAAAGGAGAGAGCAGAATTAAATGGAGAGCAGGAAGAAGAAAAACAATAAAAATGGGATAAAGTTAATTTATATAATAATAGTAATAATTTTATTGATTTTATCAATTATTATTTCATTTAAAACAGGAGAAGGATTATATAAACTGATAAATACGAATAAAAATAGTAAAGCAACTGAAACTGAAACAGAAATAGCAGATTGGAGTTTTGTAGTGAAAGTATATTAATTTTACATACTGTGCGTGGTTGGAATAATGAGTAAAACATATATTTTTTGTAACTTAATATGCTTCTGAAAACCAAAACTTAAATCTTGAAAATGTATACATAAAATGATATAATAGCTACATTAAAAAGGTTAATTAGGAGATTTAAAATGTCTTTATTATTAGATATAATTTTTGAAAAAATACAAGTATATGCTTTTGTTGGACCATCTGGAACAGGAAAAAGTTATAGAGCACAGATGGTAGCTAATTCTAGAAATATCGAATATATAATTGATGATGGATTATTAATTGCTGGAAATGAAGTTTTAGCTGGTGTTTCTGCTAAAAAAGCACCTACGAAAATTGAAACAGTAAAAAATGCTTTATTTCAAGATGAAGAAAAAAGAAAAGAAATTCAAGATATATTGAGAAAAAGAAAACCAAAGAGTATATTAATATTAGGAACTTCTGATGAAATGGTAAAAAAAATAGCTAAAAATTTAGGGCTTCCAGAAATTACTGAAATTATTTATATAACAGATGTTGCAACAGAAGAAGAAATGGAAACTGCAAGAAGAATTAGAGTAACGCAAGGGAAACATGTTATACCTGTTCCTACTTTTGCAATTAAAAAAGATTTTTCTGGGTATTTATTAGATCCTTTACAAATTTTTAAATCAACAGGTAGAGGAAATGAGCCATATATTTCAGAAAAATCTTTAATTAGACCGGCATTTAGTTATTTAGGTAATTTTACAATTTCAGATACAGCTTTTAAGCAAATTATTGATTTAGTTTTAAAAAAGATAGAAGGAGTTTATAAACTTTCGAGAGCAATAATCAGAAAACATGATGGTGGTTATGATGATGGAGTTTATATTTATATGGAAATAGTTATTGAATATGGATATAATATTTTAAATTTAACTGAAATTATAAAAAATAGAGTACAAAGGGAAATAGAAAACCTTACTGCAATGAATGTTTTAAAAATGGAAATTTTAGTTAAAAATATTCATTTTGAAGGAAAATAAAGGAGGAAAAAATGTCATTTATAGTTGCAATAGATGGACCAGCTGGCAGTGGAAAAGGAACTATTGCTAAGATTTTGGGAGAAAAATTAAATTTATTAAATATAGATACAGGGGCTATGTTTCGTTGTGTAGCTTTAGAAGTATTTAGAAAAAAAATATCTATTAATGATGAAGAGAAAATAAAAGAAATTTTAGAAAATATTAATATAGAATTAGAAAATGTGGATGGAAAATCAAAAGTTATTTTAAATGGAGAAGATGTATCTTTAGATATTAGAACAGAGGAAATTTCTAAGTTTGTTTCTCCAATTTCTACATTGAAGATAGTTAGAGATAAATTGCTTATTCTTCAAAGAAAAATTGCTGAAAATAAAGATGTAGTAATGGAAGGAAGAGATATAGGAAGTGTAGTTTTTCCAAAAGCTAATGTAAAAATATACTTAGATGCTTCACCAGAAGAAAGGGCTAAAAGAAGAGTAAAACAAAATGAAGAAAAAGGTTTAGAATCAAATTACGATATAATTTTAAATGATATAATTGAAAGGGATAAAAGGGATTCAACAAGAGAAATAGCACCATTGAAAAAGGTTGAAGATGCAATATTGGTAGATACTACAAATATGAAAATAGAAGAAGTAGTTGAAACAATAATGAAAATAATAGAAGAAAAGAGATAAATTATATATGAAAAAAATAAAGGAAATTTTAAAAAAAATAATAAAATCTATATGCAAAGTTATAGTAACTACTTCAATATATGTTTATTGCAGAATTGTATATAGAGCTAAAATAATAGGAAGAGAAAATATTCCTAAAGAAGGTGCGTTAATATTTTGTGGAAATCATAGAACATATTTAGATCCGCCATTAATAGTTGTTACATCAAGTAGACAGATGCGATTTATTGCAAAAGAAGAATTAAAAAATAATTTATTATTTGCATTTTTAGCTTATACTTATGATGCTATTTATGTGAAAAGAGATGCAAAAGATATTGGACCAATGAAGGAAGCAATAAAAACGTTAAAATCAGGTGGATGTATAGGCATTTTTCCAGAAGGAACTAGAAATGGAATGGAAAAAAATGATGGAAAAATCAAGAATGGTGCAGCTTATATGAGTTTGAAAACTGGCGCAAAGCTAATTCCAATTGGAATTAAAGGAGAACCTAAACCATTTCATCAGGTTACAATTACTTATGGAAAACCTTTAGATTTTAGTGAAATGTTAAAAGAAAAGTCAGCTAAAGAATTAGAAGATTATGTTAGTGAACAATTAAAAAATGAGATAATTAATTTATCAAAAGAATAATATTTTAGATTTTTAATTTTTATATGATTAAATTTATAAAATATAGTTAATAATAAATAAAAATTTCATTTTTGGTATTTTTTATAAAAAATGAAATAAAAAGGTTTTAAGAAAGTGGAGAGAATATGAGTACAAGAACAAAATTAAAAGATAGGATTCTTCCAACATATACTAAAGGTGAAGAAATTTTTAATATGGTATCGCATATTTTAGGCACTGTTTTGGGTGTGGTGGCATTAGTTTTGTGTGTAATTTTTGCTGCAATTCATCATAATGTTTATGGTATTATTAGCGCGGTAATATATGGAGTTTCTTTAATTCTTTTATATACAATGTCAAGTATATATCATGGTTTAAGTTCAAAGCTATATGCGAAAAAAGTTTTTCAAGTTTTAGACCATTGTATGATTTTTATTTTAATAGCAGGTTGTTATACTCCTTTTACATTATGTACATTAAGAGGATATAATACAGCTTTAGGTTGGACAGTATTTGGAATAATTTGGTTTATGGCAATAATTGGAATAGTATTAAATGGTATAGATTTAAAGAAATATAAAATATTTTCAATGATTTGTTATTTGCTTATGGGATGGTGTATAGTATTTAAAGCAAATATAATTCCAAAATTATTAGGTAAAGCAGGATTTATGTTACTTGCATTAGGTGGTTTGATTTATACAATTGGTGCTTTATTATATGTAATTGGGAAGAAACATAAATACATTCATTCAATGTTTCACGTTTGTGTATTTTTGGCGAGTTTATTACATTTTTTTTGTATTTTATTATATGTAATGTAAAAAAATAGAACAAATAGGAAAGCTTTAATATTCAAAAAATATTTGATTGACTTTCCATAAATTTGTTCTAAATATTTATATAATTAATTTTAATCTTTTCTATTGCCAAAAAGATATAATAATCTTAGGAATATATTAATAAAGTCTAAATATAATTCCATTGCTCCGTATATATATAGTTTTTCATCTTCTATAATTCCTGAATTTTGTAGATTTACAATTTTATTAATATCATAAATTGTAAATCCAGCAAATATAAATAAAATTACCCAATCTAAAACTATATCTATTGTAGGATTTCCAATGAATAAATTAACTATAGTAACTATTAGTCCAATTGATAAAGTTACCATTAATATTGTTCCAAAACTAGATAAATCTTTTGTTGTATTTTTTCCAATGTAAGCTAAAATTCCAAAAATTGCTGCTGATCCAGCAAGTGCATATACAATTGAATTTAATTCAAACATAACGAATAATGTAGAAAGTGTAACACCAGTTAATATTGAATATGCGAAGAATAATCCAGTAACAATTGCAGGAGAAAGTTTTCTAAAGGCAAAACTAAAAACTAAAGCAACAATAATTTCTGCTAGAAAAATTCCAACAAAAGAATTGTTAACCATTAGAGATTCTAGCATTCCTGAATAGAAAGTATATCCAGCAGCAAATGCAGTAGCTAATATACCTAAGAACATTCTAAAAAATGTTTTTGAAAGAAGGCTATTAGTACTACTAATGGTTGATACAGGAGAACTTTGATCTTCAAATTGCATCATGATAATCACCTCTTTTCTCATAATATATATTATATATTCTTACATTAATATTATAATATATATTTAAGAAATAAACAATAAGATATTGAGGAATATTTGTATTTGTGATAAAATAACGCATGTAAAAATGTTTTTGTGTAAAAATTGGAGGAAACTATGGGAATTGGTCTTGCAATAGCAGGTGGAGGTTTAAAGGGAGTTGCACATATTGGAGCAATTAAAGCTTTAGAAGAAATTGGAATAAAAATTGAGTATATTTCTGGAACAAGCTCAGGAAGTTTGATGGCTGCAATGTATTCTTGTGGTTATGATTTTGAAACTATGAAGGAAATGATAAATAAATATTATAAATCATTATCTACTTTTGAAAAAACTCCTATTGTAAAGCAGATAGGCAGATATATTTTACATAAAGAAATTGATTTAGAGGGTTTAACAAATGGTGAAAAAATTGAAAAATTAGTGTCTGATTTAGCAAAAGAAAAGAATATAGAAAATATACAAGATGTAAAAATTCCATTAGCTATTGCAACTTGTGATACTATAACAATGAAAGAATGTATATTTACTTCAAAAGATTATAAATTAAAAAATGATGAAATAGATTATATATATGATATTCCTTTGGGAAAAGCAGTAAGAGCAAGCATGTCTTTTCCAGGAATTTACACTACATGTAATTTTGGAAAATATAATTTTATAGATGGAGGAACAAAAGACAATTTACCAGTTCAGGTTTTAAAAGATATGGGAGCTGAAAAGGTAATAGCAGTTAGTTTTGATTTGGAACATTATACACCTTCTAATAAACTTACTGATGTAGTAGTTAGAGCTTTAGATATTTTTTCTTTAGATGATGTCGTAAAAGGAAGAAAATTAGCAGATGTTTCATGTATTGTAAAAACAGAAAATACAAGTCTTTTAGAAATAAAAGATATAGATGCAGTTGTAAAAGCCGGATATGATGCTGTAATGGAGAAAAAAGACGAAATTTTAAAATTAGTTAATTAGAAAATTTAGGTGTAATATAAAGAGGAGGAAATTTTTTATGAGCGATAAGAAATTAGCAGACAAATTTAATCCAAAAGATTTTGAAAGTAAACTATATGAAGAGTGGGAAAAAAAAGGATATTTTAAACCGGCTGAAAAAAATAATGGAGAAGCTTATTGTATTATGATGCCTCCACCAAATGTAACTGGTAAATTACATATGGGACATGCATTAGATGGAACTATACAAGATATTTTAATTCGTTATAAAAGAATGAATGGATATAAAACATTGTGGTTACCTGGAACAGACCATGCAGCTATTTCTACTGAAATGAAAGTTGTTCAAAAGCTTGCTAAAGAAGGAAAAACAAAGCAAGATTTAGGTAGAGAAAAATTTTTAGAAGAATCATGGGCTTGGACAAAAGAATATGGTGGTATAATTCAAGAACAACAACGTAAATTGGGATGTTCATGTGATTGGGATAGAAGTAGATTTACGTTAGATGATGGCATGAGTGAAGCTGTTTTAGAGCAATTTGTAAAACTATATAATAAAGGTTTAATTTATAAAGGAAAAAGAATGGTAAACTGGTGTACGAGTTGTAATACTTCAATTTCAGATGCAGAAGTTGAGTATAAAGAAGAGGCATCTCATTTATGGCATATACGTTATAAAATAGTTGGAACAGAAAATGATTATATTGAAGTAGCTACAACAAGGCCTGAAACAATGCTTGGAGATACTGCAGTTGCTGTACATCCAGATGATGAAAGATATAAAAAATTAGTTGGAAAAAAATGTATACTTCCAATAATGAATAAAGAAATTCCAATAATTGCAGATGAGTTTGTTGAAAAAGATTTTGGCTCAGGTGCTGTAAAAATTACACCAATGCATGATATGAATGATTATCAAGCTGGATTAAGACATAATTTAGAGTTTATACAAGTATTTGATGAAAATTTTAAAATGGGTAATTTAGTTCCAGAATATAAGGGATTAGATTTATTAGAGGCTAGAAAGCTAATAGTAAAAAAATTAGAAGAGCTTGGAAATTTAGTATCTACAGAAGATTATACTCATAATGTTGCAAAATGTGAAAGATGTAAAAATACAATAGAACCAAAAGTTTCAGTACAATGGTTTGTAAGTATGAAGGATTTAGCAAAACGTGCAGCAGATAGTGTAAGAAATGGTAAAACTAGATTTATTCCAAAAAGATATGAAAAACAATATTTTAATTGGCTTGACAATATTCAAGATTGGTGTATTTCTCGTCAATTATGGTGGGGACACAGAATTCCTGCATATTATTGTGATGAATGTGGGTATATTAATGTGTCAAAAACAACTGTAAAAAAATGTGAAAAATGTGGTAGTACAAAAATAACACAAGATCCGGACACATTAGATACATGGTTTAGTTCAGCTTTGTGGCCATTTTCAACACTTGGATGGCCAAATGAAACAGAAGATTATAAACAATATTATCCTACTCAAACTTTAGTTACAGGATTTGATATAATTACTTTTTGGGTTTCAAGAATGATGTCTCAAGGACTAGAGCTTACTGATATAGAGCCATTTAAAGATGTTTTGATACATGGTATTGTTCGTGATAATCAAGGAAGAAAAATGTCAAAAACACTTGGTAATGGAGTTGATCCATTAGAGGTTATAGATAAATATGGAGCAGATAGTTTAAGATTTTCAGTTATTTCTGGAACTACTATGGGAAATGATATAAGATTTATGACTGAAAAATTAGATCAAGCTTCAAATTTTGCAAATAAAGTTTGGAATGCTGCAAAATTTATAACAAATTCATTAGTGGATGAAAAAGATATAATAGAATTTAATGAGAAAATATATAATCAAGATAGTAATGATTATAATGCAGAGCTTTTAAGAATAGAAGATAAATGGATTTTAAATAAATTGGATAAATTAATAGCTGATGTAACTAAAAATATTGAAAATTATGATTTAGGAATTGCATTAGATAAAATTTATAATTTTATTTGGAATGAATTTTGTGATTGGTACATAGAGATGGTAAAACCAAGATTATATAGCGACAATTATGAAGAAAAAGTTGCTATATGTTATATGTTAGATTATGTATTTGGAGTATCTTTAAAATTATTACATCCATTTATGCCATTTATAACATCTGAAATATATAGTAAATTAGTAAAATATAATGATAAAGATTTAATGGTTAGTAAATGGCCAAGTTCAAGAAATAAATTCTTGTTTGATTTAGAAGAAGAATTTGTTGAAAAATTGAAAAAATTGATTGTAGAAATTAGAAATGTTAGAACAAAGATGAATGTACATCCAAGTAAAAAATCTAAACTTATTATAGTAACAGATAAAGCTACTGATATAAAAGCTTCTGAAGAATTTTTATTAAAGTTAGGTTTTGGTAATGAAATATTAATTCAAAAAGATGAAAAGAATATTCCAGAAAATGCGATTTCAATAGTAGTAGATGATTTAAAAGTTTTCATACCATTTGAGGATTTAGTAGATATTTCTGAAGAAATAAAAAGATTAGAGGGAGAGAAAGTAAAATTAGAGGCAGAAGTTACAAGAGGAGAAAAAATGCTTTCTAATGAAGGGTTTATTTCTAAAGCACCTGAAAAGAAAATAAATGAAGAAAAAGAGAAATTAGCTAATTATAAAAATATGTTAGAAAGTGTTGTACAAAGAATAGAAAAATTGACTAAATAGAGATTATAAAAAATATTGATATTTAGAGAGATTATAATTTAATATTGCAAATTTTAAGAATTATGATAGACAAAATTTTAGATGTGATTTTTCCTAAAGTTTGCGTTGATTGTGGAAAACAAGGGGAAGGAATAATATGTACCTCTTGTTTTTTTAATTTGCATTTAATCAACCAAATAAAAAAAGAATATAGAAAAAATTATGATTATTTAGTTTATTTAAGTAAATATAAAGATGAAATGCGTTCTAAATTGCTAAAATTTAAGTTTTATGATAGTGCATATCTGTCGGAATATTTTACAGAATTGTTGATAAGAAGTGAAAATATTTGCAATTTTTTAAAAAAGTTTGATTTGATTATACCAGTTCCAATGTATAAAGATAAGAAGTTAAGAAGAGGATATAATCAAACTGAATTAATAACTAAAAATTTTAGTAATAAAATTGGAATTAAATATGATATGAATGTTTTAAAAAGAGTGAAAAGTGGAACAACTCAAAGTCTGTTAAATAAAGATGATAGGATAAAAAATGTAGCAAATGTATTTGATATAGAAAATGAATGGAAAATTAAAGATAAAAATATAATTTTATTTGATGATATTTTTACAACAGGAGCTACAGTAGAAGTATGTAGTAAGATTATAAAAAAAGCAGGTGCAAAAAAAGTTTGTGTTTTGGTAATATGTAAAGATTGAATAATTTGGGTTTTGAAATCATATTTAAAAATAAAAAGATTTATAAATCAGTACTTATAGCTGTAAA
>CANRQI010000012.1 GCA_947632835.1 uncultured Clostridia bacterium | reverse complement strand
TTATTATTTTTTCAAAATTTAAATTATTTTCTGTAATAAAATTATAAATAATTTCATCTGGATTATCTACTTCTATACCTATATTATCTTTATTTTCGATTAAATCAAATAGTTGCAAATATTTATAATTTTCATTAGTTACAGTAATTTTTGGCCTTCTTAAAATAACTTTTAATTTTTTGTTTTCATATTTATTAAAATTTTTACATTCATTTGTAGCTATATCAAGAATATTTGGAACTTGTGTTGTTAAATGAGCATCATTAAAAAGTTTAGCTCCTGTAAAATATCCTTTTATATTTCCAGTTTTATCCATAATATATTTATATTGAATAATTTGCCTGTTACTTAGTGGAACTTTTCCAAAAATACTTTCAGCGGAAATATAATAAATCCCTTTATAAGCAGTTTGTATAATACCTTCTTTATTCATTCTATTTAAAATTGCTTTTACATTGTTGAATACTTTTTCTTTTTCACTTTCATCATAAAATTTTATTATATAATCTTTAACTTCTTCAATAAAAATCGGTATTCCTTGTCCAACATTATTTATATATTCTAAAATCATATTATAACAATTCATTTTTCTCATCTCCTTGTTACTATAGTATGATATTTTTTGCATATTATTCATATTATAGTAATATTTTAGCATTTTTTTTTATTAAAGTCAATTCTGATTGCAATAAAATAATAATTTAGTAGAGTAAAATCAAAACTTTGACTAGGATAAAGAAATGAAATTATTTTTTGAAATTATATAATACACTTATATCAAGAATTACATAGATTTTTTGAAACAAATTTTCAGTAAAACATTAATTTAAAATTTTTAAAGATTTAATCAACTGAAATCACTATTATCAAGTCCCAAATTCTTGAAAAAATTTTGTTGCTTTTTAAAGTGATGTTTTTTCAATGCTTACAGCGTATTTTTACATTTTTAAAGGCTCGAAACTATTGATTTTACTAAGTTTGAAGGCTGTTAAAAATAATTTTCATTTCTTTATCCTGAACTTTGACAATAAAATCTTGTATTATTCGGAAAAATGTAGTATAATAGTAAACGAATTTTTAAAAATTTTGTATTAGGAGATGACTAAATTGTCTAAGGGTAAAGTCAAAAGGAGAGCAAGACAATCAAAAAATAAAAGAAATTTACCAAGTAATAGAATAACTAAAAAAAATAAAAGATTACATAAAAGAACAAATAAAAAAACAAGTGTAAAAAGAAATATTTATGCAAATAAAAATGTTCAAAATAGATGTGTTAATGAAGAAACTAAAAAAATAGAAAAAAATAAAATAAAAAAAGAAAAAAAATCAATAAATAAAAAGAAAATTATATTAATTATTTTTATATTATTAATAATAATTTCATTTTTTGGTATTTTATGGTATTTAGAGAATGTAGTTTTTATTGCAAAAGAACTTGTTGAAATAGAAGTTGGAACAAAAACTGAAATAGATGTTAGAGAATTTCTTAAAGATTATAATTTAGAAGGAGAAATTAAATTATTAACAGATACTTCAAAGATAGATTTTAACAAGATTGCAGAATATGATATTGAATTTGAATTTAAAAATAGAAAATATAATTCAAAATTGCAATTTGTAGATACAGTCCCTCCAGTGGTTGAATTTAAAAATGTTGATAGCTATATAGATTATGTTTTTAATCCTAATGATTTTATTGTTAGTAAAACTGATGTAACTGAAATGACAGTTGAGATAGAGAATCAACCAGAAATTACGCAATTTAGACAATACCCAATAGTTATTGTGGTAAGAGATGCTGGTGGAAATGAAACTATAGGAAATGTTATTTTAAATACATCATATATTAAAACAGAATATACTTTAGAACTTGGAACACCACTTACACATGAAGCATTATTGTCTAATCCAGTAGGAGATAGAGATGTTTTACCTCAATCTGAATTAGATAGAATAAATACTAGTCCAGTTGGTGATTATGAAATTATTACTTCAAATAGAGGAACACAAGTTACTACAAAAATAAAAGTTCAAGATACAACACCACCAGTTTTAGCATTAAAAGAAGTAACAATATATAATGACCAAACAACTTTAGATAAATCAGCTTTTATAGAAAATGTAACAGATTTTTCTGAAACTACAACAGAATTAAAAACAGCATTACCATTTGGGCAGGTTGGAACACATGATGTTCAAATAGAAGCAAAAGATATATATGGAAATGCAACAACTCAAGGAACCAAATTAAATATTATAAAAGATACTGTAGGTCCTGTAATTTCAGGGTTAGGAAGTTTGTCAGTAGGAAAAAATGCAGCAGTAGATTGGAATAGGGGTGTATCATCAAAAGATGCAAAAGATGGTGCTTGTACATTTACAGTTGATACATCATCAGTAAATTTAGGAGTAGCTGGAACTTATGTTGCAACATATATTTCAAAAGATAATGCAGGAAATACAACTAAGAAAACAAGAACAATTACTGTAAATCCAGATGCAAATGATGTTTATAATAAAGCAAGTGAATGGCTTAGTAGAACTGGAACTGATCCTATTTCTATAAAAAACTATGTTGCACATACAATAAAATATAATGGAAATACAAATCGTAATTCACTTTGGGGAGCATGGGTAGGATTTACATCTTTAAGAGGAGATTGCTATGTTCATGCTGCTACTACAAATATGTTGCTTCAAAAAGCAGGATATTCTTGTATGATAGTAAATGCAACAGATAATAGTCATTATTGGAATTTAGTTAATGTTGGAGGAGTTTGGAGACATTTGGATTCTACACCACCTACTTATTGTAATTCAGGTTTAATGACAGATGCAGAAAGATTTGCAACTTTAAGAGGAAAAGATTGGAATAGAGCAGCTTTCCCACCAGCAGAATAAAACTGTGAAAGGATTTGTAAATAAAATATGAATTTGGTATCACAAAACTTTATTTTTGTTATGATAATTACGGCGATATTGTATTATATATCGCCTAAAAATTTTAAAAAATATATTTTATTATTAATAAGTTTTGCATTTTTAACTTGTTTAGGTTTAGAAAATATAGCATATATTTTAATAGCTACAGTAATTACTTATTTAGCAGGTTTATGTTTAGAAAAAATTAAATATAAAAAATTAATAGTTTTTTTTACAGTATTTTTTAATTGTATAATATTAATATTTATAAAATTAATTCCATATTTAATTATAATTAATGAGCAATTTAATATACTTGTTCCATTGGGAATTTCTTATTATACATTTCAGTTAATATCTTATATAATAGATGTTTTTAGAGAAAAATATAAAGCTGAAAATAATTTTTTTAATTTTGCTTTATATTCTATGTATTTTCCTTATTTATTTGTAGGACCTATTAATAGATTTAATGAAGTAAAAGAAAGTTTAATAGAAGGAAATAAAAAATTAAATAAAAATGATTTATATTATGGAATTTTAAGAATTGCATTTGGATTTTTTAAAAAATTAGTAATTGTTTCGAGAATACAAATAATTATTTCTACAATTACAAGTGATACTCAAATTTATGTAGGAGGATATGCATTACTTGCGATGCTCTTATATTCAATAGAAATATTTGCAGATTTTAGTGGTGCAATTGATATTGTAATAGGATTTTCAAAAATATTGCAAATAAAATTAGCAGAAAATTTTGATATGCCATATTTAGCAGATTCAGTTGATAATTTTTGGAAGAGATGGCATATTTCATTAACATCTTGGTTTAGAGATTATTTATATATTCCTCTTGGTGGAAACAGAAAAGGAAATTTGAAAAAATACATAAATATACTTATAGTGTTTACAGTTTCAGGACTTTGGCATGGTATAAATTATATATTGTGGGGAATTTTACACGGAATATGTGTATCAATTGATAAAATTTTAAATATAACAAAAAGAAATAAATATATAAGTATACCATTTACATATTTAATTGTGTCAATGCTTTGGTCATTTTTTATTTGGCAAGATACTTTTATAAGTTTAAAAATGATTTTATCTGTATTTACAAAATTTAATTATTTAGAAGTATTTAATAATATATTAAATTTAGGATTAAATATTAAGAATATAATTGTTTTAATTATTTCAATAATAATTTTAATTATTATTGCATTTAGAAAAAATATTTTAAAAGAATTTTTAGATAAAAAGAATTTTTATTTTAAAACAACAATATTATCAATATTTATAATGTTTATAATTATTTTTGGCATTTATGGAATAGGATTTAATGTATCAGAATTTATTTATAATAAATTTTAAAATTATTTGTGCAATATAGAGAGGATAGAAAATTGAAAAAAATATTGAATATTATAAAATTTTTGATTATAATTTTTTTATTAATAATAATTTTTCTATTAATTTCTAGGTTAGTAGAACCAAAATATGCTACTAAATTAATTGAAGGAAGTTTTATTAGTGAATATTATAAAGAGGAAAAAAATCATGAAGTAATATTTATTGGAGATTGTGAAATGTATTCTAATTTTTCTCCAATGGAAATTTATGAAAAAGAAGGAATAACATCATTTGTTAGAGGTACACCACAACAATTAATTTGGCAGAGTTATTATATTTTAAAAGAAACTTTAAATTATGAAATACCTAAAATCGTAGTTTTAAGTGTTAATTGTATGAAGTATGATAAACCAGTTAGTGAAGCATATAATAGGCTTACAATAGATAGAATGAAATGGTCAAAACAAAAAGTAGACATTATAAAAGCCTCAAAAACAGAAGAAGAAAGTTTTTTGTCTTATGTATTTCCAATTCTTAGATATCATTCAAGATGGGAAGAATTAACAAATGAAGATTTTGAATATTTATTAAAAAATAAAAATAATACTTTTAATGGATATATGATGAAAAAAGAAATTAAACCTGTTAAAAATTTACCTACTAAAAGAGCACTTACTAATTATCAATTTGGTGATATATGTTATGAATATTTAGATAAAATAACAGAATTATGTAAGAAAAATAATATTGAATTAATATTAACTAAAGCACCAAGTATTTATCCATATTGGTATGAGGAATATGATAAACAATTACAAGAATATGCTGAAAAAAATAATGTAGAATATATTAATTTATTAAATTATGTTGAAGAAATTGGAATAGATTATACTCAAGATACTTATGACAGTGGAATGCACTTAAATTTATATGGTGCAAAAAAATTATCAGCATTTTTTGCAGAATTTTTAAAAAATAATTATAGTTTAATTGATTTTAGAAAAAATAATGATGTAAATAAAATTTATGAAAAAAAATTATTAATATATCATAATGCAGAAAATAATTAAATATGGGGGAATTTTTATATGAAAAAAGGAATTATAATTGGTATAGTAGTTATTGTTATTGCGGTAATTGTAGGTATTGTTATGCTAAATAAAAATAATACTCCAACTGTTAATGAGAGTGTTGAAAAAAATAAAAGCAGTTTTTCTATTAATATAAATAATAAAAAATTTAATTTAGGAAATAATTTATCAGATTTGAATTTACCTGAAACAGATGAAATATATGAGATTGATAGTTGTGCATTTGAAGGAAAAGAAAAAACATATACTTATGATAATTTTGAAATAACTACTTATCCTCATGATAATAAAGAAGAAATTATATCTGTGTATTTTTTAAATAGTGAGATGACTACTGAAGAAGGAATAAAAATTGGTGATACAGTAGAGCTTATGAAAGAAAAATATGGTGAAAATTTTAATCAAGCAGATAATTCTTATGTATATACAAATGGAGATACAACATTAACTTTTATTGTTAATAATAATTTAATTACTAATATAGAATATGATTTAATAATGAATTAAAAAGTTCAAGTTTCAGTATTTTTCAAAATAAAATATACTGAAACTTGAAAAAATTACATATTTGTAACTATATTTTTTATATTATTTATTTCTTCTGGTTTTGCTGATGTAGCTGGAGTATAATAACCTTTAGAATTAGCAAGTTTAAATAATTCATATTGAAAACTTTCTTCATTTGAACGAATAGTTTGTAAATTTTGACGAAGTTCCATATTTTCAGTTTCTATTATAGCATTTGTATAATTTGTAATTTCATTTTTTGATGATTCTAAAATATCATTAACCATATATTTTTCTTCCATTTTTGGCTCCTTTCCATATTAATTTAAAAATGATATAAGTTTTTCTTTAGTATTTAAAGAGTTTTGTGCTGCTTTATTAAATACTTGCTTTATTTGTGGATCTACAGCATAGTCAGCATAGTTATTAAGCTTTTGATAACAAGTATTTTGAGTTTCTATTAAATGTTTTAGATTTTGTAGTTCTAATGTGGTTAAATTTGCCATTTTAATTTCTCCTTCCAAAAAACTTTTTTAAGTATATTATTTATAAAATAACTAATAATTATTCAGAATTTGAAAAATTAAGATAAATAATGAAAAATTAAATATAATAAAGAAAAAATGCAAAAAAAAGGTTTTTTTAGTAAATTTTACAAATTGATTACATTATTAAAAATATATAGAATTACATTAAACTATTATCGGAAAGAAAGGAAAGAGGTGTTAAAATGGTTGGCATATTTAAAAATTTGTTAGTTCATTTTAGAACATGGATTAAATTTTTAATTATACTAGCTATTGGTCTAGGAATTATATTTTTTATAGTTTTTTCTGTATATAAACCTATGTATGCTGTTACTGTAGAAGGGAAATTCATTGGATATACGGCTGATAAGAGTGAAATGCAAAAAAAGATTAGTGAATATATGAAAAGTGGTGAAAAAACTTCAAATATAGCTTTTGTAGATATTGAGGTTTTACCAGAATATTCATTTTGTCTATTAAAAAAAGACTATAAATCTGATGATGAGGAGATTTTTAATAAAATAATAGATAAAGGAGTTACATATTATAAATATTATGCTATTCTTGTTAATTCAGAAGAAAAATGTTATGTTTCCACTTATCAAGAATGTGAAAGTATAATACAAGGATTAAAAGATAAAGATAGCCAAAATAAAGATCAAGTTGGTTATGTGGTTAAATATGAAACTGATTTAAAAGAATTTACAAATACAGAAACAGCAATATCAAATTTATATGTAGAAAAGCCAAAACCTGTTGTTGTACCTAAGAAAAGCAGTACAAGTGGAGGAAAACTTGCTACTTCTGCAAAAGTAAATTATAGTGCAGTTAGTTTAGGAATTAGCTTGATAAATCCTGTTCAGGGAAGGTTAACGTCTAGGTTTGGAGAGCGTAGTAATATTCGTTCAAGTGTACATACAGGTCTTGATATAGCAACTTCCGTAGGAACTCCTATACGTGCAGCTGCTAGTGGAACAGTAGTATTTTCAGGATGGAAAGGTGCTTATGGTCAAATGATAGCAATTGACCATGGAAATGGAGTTCAAACATATTATTGTCATTGTAGTGCTTTATATAAAAGTGTTGGTCAATATGTAAATCAGGGTGAAATTATTTCAGCTGTTGGTAGAACGGGAAATGTTACAGGTCCACATTTACATTTGGAAGTAAGAGTAAATGGTGTTGCTTATAATCCTGATTATTATGTATATTAAAATATAAAAAGACTCCGAGTTATTAGACGCAAAGTTTAATAATTCGGATTTTTTTATTGCTCCGTAGAGTAAATTTCTATTTGAAATATTTTAAAATTATATGTATAAATATTAAATTTTTGAAAATTTAAGTTAGAATAATCTTCACATAATTTTTTTAGTAAAAAAGGAGTTTTTAGTGGATTTGAAATAAATTCTTTTTTATTTATGTTGTGATTTAATAAATCGGCTTCATCTATGGCTATTTTCAGTTTATTTTCTGTTTTATAAATAATCATAAATTAACTCCTTTTTTTAATATTTTGATATATTTATTATATAAAATATTGCAAAAAAGTAAATGGAAATAAAAAGTAAAAATTTTATACAAAAACGTCTTGAAAAAAGATAAATATCAATATATAATATGTAAAAATATTCAAAGATAAAATTCCGTAAGAAAAAATGAAAAATTTTAAAGAGAATAAAGCTTTAAAATAGGAAGGAACAATAATGGCAACAAAAGAAAAAAATATATGGATATTACTAATATTTATGTTATCAGGTTTAGTAATAGGAGGGTTACTTGGAGAAATTTCAAAATCAGTTAGTTGGCTTTGGTGGTTAGGATATGGAGAAGAATTTGGTTTATCTAGTCCAGTTACTTTAGATTTAAGTGTTATAAAATTAACATTTAGTTTAATGTTTAAAATCAGCATAGCAAGTATTATTGGAATGGTGTTAGCGATATTTGTATATAGAAAAATATAATAAACGATAAAGGATGAGCTTAAATGAAATTTTTAAAGTTTAACAGTAGGGATTTGGGGATTGATTTAGGAACAGCAAATATATTAGTTTCTATAAGTAATAAAGGCATTATTTTTAGGGAACCTTCTGTTGTAGCTGTAAAAAAAGAAACGGAAGAAGTAGTGGCTTATGGAATCGAAGCTAAAGAAATGCTTGGAAGAACGCCTGAAACAATAAATGCAATTAGACCATTAAAAGATGGAGTAATTGCAGATTTTACAGCTACTAAATTGATGTTACGCTCAATAATTATGAAAGTTACAAAGGATTTTAAATTATTGAAACCAAGAGTTGTTATTGGTGTTCCATCAGGCATTACAGAGGTTGAGGAAAGAGCCGTTCAAGAAGCAGCAATATCAAGTGGAGCTAGAGAAGTTTATTTAATTGAAGAACCTATGGCAGCAGCAATTGGCTCTGGAATAAAGATAGAAGAACCAAGTGGAAATATGATAGTTGATATAGGTGGAGGAACTACGGAGGTAGCAGTTATTTCACTTGGTGGAATGGTAACAAGCACATCACTTAGAATAGCTGGAGATGAATTAACAGAAGATATAATTAATTATACAAAAAAATATTTGAATATGGCAATTGGAGAAGTTACAGCTGAAGAAATCAAAATGGAAATTGGTTGTGCACTTCCATTTATGACTGAGTTAAAAAAAGTAATACGTGGGAGGGATTTAAGCACTGGTTTGCCTGTTAAGAAAGAAATTTCTTCTTTAGAAGTTGAGAAGGCTATGAAGGATTCAATTAATAAAATTATTGAGGGGATTAGGGCTACATTAGAGGTTACTCCTCCTGAACTTGCTTCAGATATAGTTGTCAATCGGAATAGTTTTAGCAGGTGGTGGAGCATTAATAAAAAATTTGGATAAATTAATTTCAGATAAAACTGGTATAAATGTTACAATTGCTGATTCTCCGTTAGACTGTGTTGCAAAAGGAACTACAGCTGTTTTAGAAAATATAGATAAATTAAAAAATGTTCTTGGAATGTCAAGAGCTTATGGAAGAATGTAAGAAAGGAAAATATTTTAGATGGGAGAAAATAGACATATAGGTTTATTAGGAACATTATTTACTATAATAATATTAATATTACTTATTGTTTTAACTAATGTTGATACAAGTGAATTATCTTATTTTGAAAGTCTTGTTAATAAAATAACTTCTCCTGTTCAAGTATTTTTTACGAAAGCTAAAAACAAAATACAAGGTAATAGTAGCTTCTTTTCAGAATTAGATGAACTGAAGCATGAAAATGAAAGATTAGCAGATGAAAATTTTGAATTATCTGAAAAATTAAGAGAATTTGAAATTATACAATCTGAAAATGAAACTTTAAAAGAGAAGATGAATTTAACAGAGAAATATTCAGCATATTCAACAGTTTCTGCTGATGTTATTAATAAAGATATTAGTAATTATAGTAGTACACTTGTTTTAAATGTTGGTAGTAAAGATGGGATAGAAAAAGGCATGACTGTTATAGCAGATAAAGGTCTTGTGCGGTTATGTAATTTCTACAACAGAAGAAACATCTAAGGTAAAAGTTATTATTGATTCAGCAAGTACTGTAAGTTGCAACATTAGTACTACGGAGGAAAGCGTTATATGTAAAGGAACTTTGGATAATAATCAAGATTTAAGAGTAACTTATATACCAATTGATGCAGATTTAATAGTTGGAGATAGTGTTGAAACATCAGGAGTTGGTGGAATTTTTGTTAAAGGAATACATATTGGAACAATATCAGAAATTATTACAACAACAAATATTACAGATAGATATGCAATAGTTGAAGCAGCTGTTGATTTTTCAAAATTAAAAACTGTTTTAATAATAACAAATAATTAAAGGTTTATAGGTGTTCCATAAAACCTAAATAATACGAGGATTAAAATTGATGAGGAAAATAAAAAATAAACGAAGTGAAAAAGTTAATATTCCAGCATTGATAATAATTAGTATAATATTATTTTTAATTTTTCAGATAATATATTTTTTGCAAGCTAATATATTTCCAAATATAACTATTGCAGGGGTTATGCCGAATTTATTTGTTATTTTTATATTAGTTATAGGACTCTATGGTAATAATTTTTTGAGTTTATTATTTGGAATAATTTGTGGTTTATGGATAGATTTATTATATGGTGAGGTTATTGGTGTAACTTCGGCAATGCTTTGTTTAATAGGGTTTGTTGCAACATGGTTTGATACTCTTTGGTCAAAAGATGAAAAAATTTCTATAATTATAATGGTTTTATTATCAACACTTATTTTTGAATTTGGTTCTTATTTTATAAAGTCGGTAATATTAGAATTTGAAATGGAAATAAAAACATTTTTTAAAATAATATTTTTTGAAGAATTATACAATGTATTATTAACAATTATATTTTTTGGAATGATTAAAAAATTTGGATATATTATGGAAAGAAGATTAAAACGAAATAATATGTTTACAGTACAATTATAAATAAAAAACAAGGAGGAATTTCAAGCTGAAAAAGAATGATATTGGATTAAATTTTGAAAAGCATAAGAAAAAGAAAATAAAAGCCCAAAAAGTTCAGAAAAGTCCTAAGAAGAAAACTGTTAGCTCAAATATTAGATTCAATATATTATCATTTTTTACATATTTGCTTGGAATGATAATTTTGGCTAGATTGTTTTTTTTACAAATAATTGGTGGAAGTGATTATAGGGAAACATCTAATACAAGGCTTTCTAGGGAGTCTAAAATAGAAGCAACAAGGGGAGATTTTTTAGATAGGAATGGAACTGTGCTTGTGTCTTCTGAAATGACATTTTCATTAGAAATGTATAAAAGTAAAGCAGAAGATGCCGATTTGAATTCTTCAATTTCTTTAATGACAGATATTTTGCAAAGAAATGGCAATGAATATGTTGACAATTTTCCAATAAGTATAGAGCCTTTTGAGTTTCATTTTTCATCTGATGAAGAATTATCAAAATGGAAAGAAAAATATAAGATTCCGCAAGAAGCATCAGCAGAGGAGGCTTTTTATCTATTTAGAGATAAGTATGGAATTAAAAGTGATGATATAGCTGAAATTAGGAGAATATTAGCTATTAGGTATGAAATTACAACAAAAGGATATTCAGCAACTAGGTCAATAGAGATTTCAAAAAGTATTTCTAGAGAATGTGCAATTCAATTAGATGAAAATAAATTAGATTTAACAGGTGTAAATATTATTACGGAATCAAATAGAATTTATTATATGGGAAATTTGGCTTCTCATATTTTGGGATATATGGGTAGAATTTCACAAGATGATTTGAAAGAATTGGAATCTGAGGGTGATGAATATGAATATGAACCTGATGATAAAATTGGTCAAACTGGTGCAGAAAAAGTATTTGAAAAATATTTAAGAGGTGCAGATGGCGTAAAACAGATAGATATGGATGTAAATGGTGTAGTTACAGGAGAATATGTAACTCAGGAGGCCATAGGTGGAGCTGATATTGTGCTTACAATTGATGCAAACTTGCAAAGAGTTACGGAGGAGGCACTAGCAAATTGTATTAATGGAATAAAAACAGGTGCTTATTCGCAGGTTTATGATGCAAAAGGTGGAGCAGCAGTTGTAGTAGATGTAAATACAGGTGAAATATTAGCTATGGCAAGTAATCCAGATTTTTCTCCAGCATTACATTATAATGGATTAAGTACAGCTCAGTATAATGATTATAGAGATAGAAAAGTTTGGCTTAATAAAGCAATACAAGGTGCATATCAACCAGGTTCTACATTTAAAATGGTAACTGCAATTGCGGGATTAGAAACTGGAAAAATAACACCAACTGAAAGAATTAATGATGTGGGTGTTTATACGGAGGATAACGATAATGCACATTGTTGGTATTATGATAGTTACAAACATGGACATGGTTTGTTAAATGTTATGGGAGCAATTCAAAAATCTTGTAATTATTATTTTTATGTAGCAGGAAGAAGAATTGGAATTGATGAATTAGATAGATATGCTAGATATTTTGGACTTGGCAGTAAAACTGGAATTGAGCTTACAGGTGAGTCTGCTGGAACTTTAGCTAGTAAAGAAGCGAAGCCAAAATTACATCCAGATTTACCAACTTGGCTTCCTTCAGATACTATTAGAGCTGCAATTGGACAAAGTGATAATTCATTTACTCCTGTACAAATGGCAAAATATATTGCGATGGTAGCAAATGGAGGTCATAAAATAGATTTAACTATTATAAAAAATATTATGTTATCGAGTGGAGGCTCTGTTTCAAGAGAAGAAATAAATGAATATGTAAATAGAGAATTGAATTTATCAGAGGATAATTCAGAAGATTTGCAAATAAATCCTGAAACAATAAATGTTGTTAAGGAAGGAATGAGATCTGTTACTGAAGATGGAGGAACTGCTTCTCAAACTTTTAGGGATTTGAATGTAACAGTTGGTGGAAAAACAGGTTCTGCTGAAACAGGAAGTGGTGAAAATGCAAATGTTAATGCGTGGTTTGTAGGTTTTGCACCTTATGAAAACCCTCAAATAGCAGTTGCAGTTGTAATAGAAAATGGTGGTCATGGATTTTATGCTGGTGATGTTGTAAAAGCTGTAATGCAAGAATATTTTGGAACTAATACACAAAATATTACGGAGGATATGTCAGTAGAATCAGAGATGGAAAGTTTTAACTAATGAGGGAGGTTGAAAGATGTTAAATAATATAAAGATAAGTCAAACTACAGAAGAAATAGTGCTTAATGTTAATGTAGTGGCTGATGTAGAAGATGTTTATAAAGAATTAGCTGATAAAGTAATTAAATTAAAAGAGTTTTATAAATCAGCTAAAATTCCAATAAAAATTACAGGAAAGCTTTTTACAGATAATGAAATTGAAAAAATAAAGAAAATAATAAATGATGATATAGATGTTGAAGTTAACTTTGATTCTCCGTCTGATTTGCTAGGGCTACATGCAATTAAAAAGACTTTTGAAACAGAAACGGATATATCTGAAACTAAATTTATAAAAACATCAATAAGATCTGGACAAATAGAAGAATATTCAGGTAGCCTTGTAATTATGGGTGATGTAAATCCAGGAGGAGAAGTAATTGCAGGCGGAAACATAGCGGTTGTAGGAGTTTTGAGAGGTTTGGCACATGCTGGTGCAGGAGGTAATACAAAAGCATTAATTACAGCAAATTATATAGATGTTACTCAAATTAGAATTGCTAATCTTGTAAAGGAAATTGAAGAAAAAACTGAAAAATGTCCAGTATGTAAAATTGATGGAATGAAGATTGTTGTCAAGTAATTATTCCAATAAAATTAAAAAGTATATATGTTTGATGTACGAAATTCCTTAAAAATAGTAGTAGGCATATATACTTTTTAATATAAAGAAATTTATGATAATAATAGCATTACAAGAATAAAATATAGAGAATAATCTGTATTTTTTTCCTTATAAAGCAAAAAAAGTAAGCAAATGATTAAAATGTCATCTTCTTTAAAATTAAAAGGAATTAAATTCATTTCTTTTCTCCATTGTCCTCATTTAAAATAGATAAAACCCCTAAAATGTTTGCGATTTTTATATATTGTTCAAGTTTTTCTTTCCTTTCACTTCGTAAAAACGGCTTTAATGAGCGTAAGAGAGCATTTCTAGGATTGTTGTTGTTATTTATTTTTCCAAAAATATTTTTGAATTTTATTATAGTATCTAAATCGAAATTAAAATCTAACGGACTATCGTTTTCATCATCATCATCAAATACTTTTCCAACATCAATGTTTTTATCTTTTAAAATATTTTGAAATTTATTAATTATGTTATTCATGTCGTTATTTTCCATAGAATTTGCCCTCCTTTAGTAAATTAAGTATTAGGGTTATTAGGCTTTGAAGAATTTAAAATTGATTGAGCTTGTTTTAATTTTTGTTCAAGTTCATTTTTATCCATTTTTGATAACATATCAAGCATTTTGTTTATATCTAAATTATTAAAATTGTCCATAATTTCCTCCTTGTATTTTTCTTTATTACAATATAGTATATGTTACTAATCCGTAAAGTTGCATGTAATTTTGAGTTAAAACACTAGTAGCCAAGTACTAAAAAGTTTTCATATTTTTTCTAGTTATTCTCCCCATTTAAGAAAATGTAATTCACTAACGTTCATAACATTTCCTAAAACGGTCCCCACAAACCATAACTTAAAAAAATATGAAAACTTTTTAGCTATATAGCCAAATTTAGTGCTGGTCCCCTTGAAGCTCATTTATAAAACATAGTAAAAGTAGAAATATTTAACAAAAAACGACAAAAAATTATTGTAAACTACCTTATTAGACAAAAAAATAAATGAAATGCTTATAAATATAATATAAATAATTAAAAAATGCCAAAAAGGCTTGAAAAAGTTTACATAAACGTGTATAATATATATGATATAAGTGTAAAAGAAGATATTTTTTGCAATATAAAATTTGTAATCAAAATTTTATATAAAGAAAATTAATACCTTTAAAATTTTATATCCGTATATAAAAAGCAAACGCTGTGGTATTTTGTCAAATTTAAGCTATTGCTAATTTGAATAAAATGTTGTAGTATAAAATATAAATAAAAGGTATGACAGGCACGAATGGAGGTAAGATATGTTAACAAATTGGAAAAAGAAGTTAGTAGCTATGTTCTTAATTTTCACATTAACTTTTTCTAACTTTGCGATAGTTGGTAAAGCATATGCCAGTTCTATATTTGATGGTATTTTTGGAAGTAAAGATACATCAGACACAGGAAGTAGCAATGTAGAATTTGACGCATATTTTTTTGATGCTCAAAATAGCCAAAGCAAAGAAATGAAAAGTGATGTTAATAGCGAAGACTTGAATTTAGGGCTAACAGTAAAAGTATTAAAAGGTGGTTATTTGAAAGATGCCAAAATAATACTTGGAAATGGAGAGGAAGTAAACTTTAAGATTGTTAATGATCCAAAAGTTGAAACAGAACAATCATCAGAAGTTAATGTTGACACAGTATCTGGCGACGACAATGTTGATACTAACACAATATCAGATGATAGTGCAGTTAATAATACAGTATCAGATGATAATGCCAATGTTAATACAACATCAAATAATGATATTGATGCTAATGTAACATCAAATAATACTGCTGATAATATGATAGCAAGCAATAGTGGTGTAAAAGCAGTATCAAATGATAGTGATGACGTAGGAACAGTATCAGGTGATAGTGATGATGTAGGAACAGTGTCAGGTGATAGTGATGACATAGGAACAGTGTCAGGTGATAGTGATGACATAGGAACAGTATCAGGTGATAGTGATGATGTAGGAACAGTATCAAGCAATAGTAATGATGTAGAAACAGTATCAAATACTAGTAATGATGCAAATTCAATATCAAACACTACTGAAACATCAAATAATACTGTAAATGAAACAATGTCAAATACTGCTGAAGGATATATTACTGATGGTTCTGAAAATTCTGGAACAGAAGGAAACAATACAGGGGATATTGTTACAGAAGAACAAGCTGATGAACAATCAAGTGTTGATTTTACAGAAGTTGTTCAAAATGATGATAATATCCAAGCATTTGATGGAACTACTTTAGAATTAGTACAATTAAATGCTAATTCAGATATTGATTTTTCATTTCCAATTAGATATGAAAATTTAAAATATGTTGATGAGAGTGATTTGTCTAAAGTTAATAAGGTAAAATTTGAAGGTACTTATATAGATGATGACGGAAATGAAATTGCAGTTTCAAAAACTGTAGATCTTAAATTAACATGGACAGACAATAGAGAAATCAAAGTAAATTCAGAAATAACTAAATATATAGGATATAGTATGGAAGGAGTTTCTGGATTAATATTACAAACATCAGTAAAAGTCGATAATACTACTAACAATAAAACTTTGCCTGTTAAAAATAGTAAAGTATCAGTCGGAGTTCCAGTAGTAAGTGGAGTAATACCTTCAACAGTTAATGTTGTAGCAAAATCACTACTAGGAATAAATGGAAAGCAAAATGATGATGTAATATTCAGTAATGATAATTGGAGTTATGATTCAGAAAAAAATGAAATAGTTATCAATGTTAAAAATGAGAAAGAACTTGTAGCTATTCAAAATGAAAATGAAGTATTAAAAGAAGAAAATGCTTTAGAAGAAAACTTGTATTATAATACTTCAGGTGTTGATGAGTATATCATTACTTATACTTATGACAATATTGGTGAAGAACCTGCTGAATTTAATTCAATGATTAAAGCTGAATATAAAATGTTTAATGACTGTGATTTGGCTGTTGAACAGGAAATGCATTATGAAGTTACAGAAAAAATTGGAGATATTGTAACTTTTTCAACAGAAACTTTAACAGAACCAATTTCAAAAGGTTATACATATTTGAATTATAATAACGAGCAAAGTATTTATGAAGTTGAGATAGATAATAAATTAATTTTTAACATTTCTTACAAAGATATAGTAGATGGTTTGTATATGGAAGATTCAAACACATCTTATGTAACAAAAACTGGAGAAGTTTTTGCTAATAATGATTTATATTATAAGAGATTATCAATTAGTAAATCTAATTTTAATGAGATTTTAGGTGAAGATGGATTTATTAATGTATATGATGCAAATGGCAATTTATTAAGTTCAATTAATAAAGATATGCAAGCTAATGAAAATGACATTTATGAAGTTGAGTTAGATAATTCTATTAGATGGATTAGAATTGAAACTTCAAAACCAATTTATGAAGGAAACTTGATAATAGATACAGTTAAAGCTTACAAAGATGTTTCTTATGGAAAAAATGATTACAGAAATTTTGATAAAATATCAATGAATACAGTTGGTAAAGTTAAATATATATATTTAGATAATTATGCTGATTGTGGAGTAGGAAATTCAGAAGTTGTATTACAAGATACTTCTACAAAAGCTAATTTAGAGCTTGGACAAGATAGTTTGTCAACTTTAGCAATAAATAATAATGTTGAATTAAAAATTGCATTAAATAATGAAAACATTATATCAGATGTTTATGGAAATTCACAATTTGAAATAAAATTACCAGAGTATGTTACAAATGTTGAAGTTACAGATGGAAGCATAGTTTATGGTGATGGATTGACAATTTCTAATATACAAGTTTTTGAAGATCAAGGACTTTATTATATTAGAGTTGATGTTTCAGGAATGCAAAATCAATTAAGTTCAGGTATTGTATCACATGGTACAAATATTGTATTAAATGTAGATATCGAATTAGATTTATTTACTCCTGCAACAGAAGGAAAAATTGAATTACAATATATAAATAGTGAAGCAACACAATATCCAAGTGAAGTTAAAGGAGTTGGATATGATGCTAAAAATATTACATATTCAGCACCAAGTGGATTGATTTCAGTAAACAGTATTTCAAACTATGATGGAAATGGAAGTACAGTAACTTCTGTAAAACAAGGAAATCAAATAAAAAATATAGATATTTATTCAACTGCAAAAAATGCTAAAATGGAATTGACAATAATGAATAATGAACCAAACAATGTTTCAAACATCAGAATTTTAGGTAGATTACCTAAAAAAGATGTTAGAGATATTGAATCTGAGAGCAATTTGAAAACTACATTAGACACAGCAATTATTTCAGAAATTGTTCCAGATCCACAAAATAATACAGAATTTAGAATCTATTATTCTGAAAATCCAACAGCAAGTGCAGATTTGAATGATGCTTCTAATGGATGGACAGAAACAGTAGATAATTATAATAATGTAAAATCATACTTAATTGTTCCAGTAGATAGTAATTATATCATGGAACCTACACAAAAAATAAGATTTTCTTATGAATTTGAAGTTCCAGGAAACTTAGCACATAATCAAGAAATTTATGGTGCATTCGGAACATATTATACAAATAATACAAATGTTGGTACATTTGATCAAGTTAGTATAGCTGATTTGGTTGGTTTAACAACAGGTGCTGGACCAGAATTAAGTATAAATACAACATTAAATAATACAGAATTAAAAGAATTTGAAGAGTTAGAAATTACAACTAAAGTTAAAAATGTTGGAAAGGAAGTAGCTAAAGAAGTTCAATTAGAAATTCCTGTTCCAAAATATACAAGCTTCAAAAATTATACATCAAATAATGAAAATGTTATAGCAAATACAGATTCTACACCTTTGGTATACCAATTAAATGAATTAAAGGTTGGAGAAGAAGTTGAAATTAAAACAAATGTAGTTGCTGATAGTATTAATACAGGTTCATCTGAAGATGTACAATTTGATGTCATTTCAAGTGTTACAGCTAAAGATTTAGATGTTTTAATGCAAACAGATCCTCAAGTTGTTGGTGTAAAACAAGCTGATATGAAAGTTAGTATTTCAGATAGTATAGGTTCAAGAGTAATGCAACCAGGTGATGAATTTGAGGTTTATGTAAATATAAATGATTTGAAACAAGAAGAATTAAAAAATGTTGTTACTACAATGAAATTAGATAGTGCTTTTGAGTTGAAAAAAGCGTTTGTACAAACGTCTTCTGTAAATGGTTCTGGTGAAACTACTGAAGTGGAAGAAACGCCAGCTCAGTATGATGCGAGTACAGAAACAGTTACTTGGAATTGTGATACAATAGATGCTAATATAACAAAAACTTTACAATTAAATTTAGCTACAAAAGAAATGGCAGGAGATATAACTAAAAAAGATGTAAAATTTGTTGCTAATACTCAAGAAAGTGGTGGAGATAGTTATGAATCAGAAGTACATACACTTTCAGTTGGTAAACCAAGTTTAACAATTTCACAAACATCTGATGCTGTTAACTCATATATAAAAGAGGGAGAAACAATTAATTATAAGTTTGCTATTAAAAATGAAGGTGGTGCTACTGCAGAAGGTGTTGTGATAAAAGAGGCAGTTCCAAAAGGAATGGTTGTAACTTCAGTAAGCTATGGAACAAATGGAGTAGGTGCTGTAAGACATGTTACTTCAAATTCTGAAGTTCAAATTGATAGTGCAATAAAACCACAAGAAACATTAGAGGTTAATGTTGAAGCAAAAGCTGTTGCTTTAGGTGGTGCAAAAGAATTATCTGTAACTAATTCAGCAGTTGTTGAAGCTAAAAATATGCCACAGATAAAATCAAATGAAATTACTCATATAGTTGAGGCAACAAGTGATCATAATAGTGTTGGTGATACTTCAAATGGTGTAGCAAGTTCAGATATATTAGGTTCATCAAGTTCATTCTTAAAAACTTATAAAATATCAGGTACAGCTTGGTTAGATGCAAATAAAGATGGTGTTAGAACAGATGATGAAAAATTAATGAAAGATGTAAAAGCAACTTTGATTAATCCAGATGAAGGAGTTATTAAACAAACAACACTTACAAATTCAAAAGGTGAATATACATTTACAGGTGTACAACAAGGAAATTATATTATAATATTTGATTATGATACGGTTTTATATACTGTAACTACATATCAAAAAGAAAATGTAAAATCAAATGTTAATTCTGATGTTATTACAACAAAAGTAGAGCAAGAAGGAAAATTGAGAAATGCAGCCGTTACAGACGTTATTACAATACAAGAAGGTAGTATATCAAATATTGATATTGGTTTAGCTGAAGCTTTAAAATTTGACTTGTCATTAGAGGTTGGAATTACAAAAATTACTGTTCAAAATTCACAAGGAACAACAACAACACCTTATGAAGGTGTTACTCTAACAAAAACTGAAGTTGGTGCTAAGCAAATGGCTGGTACACAAATTTATATAGAATATACATTTAAAGTTAAAAACGAAGGTGAAATTGATGGTATTGCTAAGAAAATAGTAGATTATATTCCAGAAGGTATGAACTTTAATTCAGGTATGAATGCTGAATGGTATACAGGTTCTGATGGAAACTTATATACTACATCTTTAGCAGATACAGAAATAAAACCTGGTGAAACAAAAACATTAAAATTAGTTCTTTCAAGAACTATGACAGATCAAAATACAGGTAACGTTTCAAATACAGCAGAAATTGTTGAAGATTTCAATATTTTTGGTGTTTCTGATTTGGACTCAGTTCCTGCAAACAAAGCTCAAAATGAAGACGATTTCGGAAGAGCTGACGCATTATTATCTGTTAGAACTGGTGAAGTATTTATTTATATATCAGTTGTAATAACAACTATTATATTAATTGGAGTGTCAATCTTTATAATAGTGTTAAAAGTAAGATATAGATTGGAAAAGGGAGGTGTTAAACAATAATGAATAAAAATAAAACATTAACAACATTTAACAAAAGACTAAAGATAATATTAATTTTATGTTTAATTTTTATTAGTGCACTTCTAATAGGAAAAAATATAGTTATAGCAAAGCTAGTTCAACGTACAGCCTCTGAAAAAGAACATAGAGGAGGAGGAGTTGTTACTTACGAGGATTTGGCAGGCAATTATGATATTTTATGTTGTCAGCATGGTACACATATTCCAGATGAAAGTAAATTTATACAAACTATAACTGATAGTGATTGTAATGAAACATATAAATATGATTCTAGAGAAACTACAATTACAGAAGGTACCGTTTTAAATCATACACATACTTGTGGAGAGGATAGTACAGCATTTTCATTAAGTACTACACAAACAGAAAGTCCTGCTGTATATTCGTTAAAAGAACATATGATACTTAGACCAATGGCTGCATATATATTAGCTGATATGAAGGATAACGAAGGCGCTTACCCTGCTGATGTGCAGAATGCTTGGTGGGGAACACCTGAAGGTGGTGAAGGTAATGGACCAGATTATGAAGGAGGTTTACTTTTAGAAGCTCGTGCATTTGAGCAATATATAAAAAGTATAGCTGAGAAAGATGCAGATGGTAACATAGTATATGAAAATCAAGAATATAAACTTTATGATAGTAAAGGTAATGTTACAGAAACTGGCAATATTGATGCACCTAAATTAAAATATGAACCAGAATGGAATAAAGATGCTGATCAAAGTGGAAGTGTAACAAAAGCAGATAAAGTAAACATAACATTTAATCCACAATATAGAAATCCAAAAACAGGTAAAGATGAACAAGTTTACATGATAGGACCATTTTCAATAAATTATGTTCTAGATGGTGTTACAGTAACATCAGATTATGTAAGGCAACCTAATGCTGAAAGAGGCGAAAAAGAAAGCGTTAAAGAAAGAGAAGAAAGATTAAAGAAAGAAGCTGAAGAAGCTGCAGCAGGTGAGGCTGAAGCTGGAGATGTAGAAATAGGCGGAGAAGAAATAACAATTGAAGATTCTGGTATAGTATGGGATGATGAGTTTAGTAGTGCAGGTTCAGTTGCAAGTGTAAATGAAACAGAAAATTTAGAAAATGGTATTAGTGGTAAAACTAATACTGTAGGTATGGCAGAAGTTGGTGCAGTTGAGGGTGAAGGTGAAGATGAAGAACAAGATGATAATAATACAGATTTAACTCAAGAACAAAAATATTTTGCTATGATTGAAAAAGCTGAATTATGGACAAATAAAGGTAAAATGAAATTTGGAGCAAAAAAAGATTGGGAATTTATTTGGATTAAAGATGGTGAAACACCAAGAAATGGTATAGATGATCCTTATAAATATCCATATCCAAATGAGGTATTTTATATAAAATTAAAATACGATCCTGAAATTACAGAGATAAGAAAATTCCAGTTCACATTTGCATATATGAATGCTGGTGGATATGCTGATAAATATGATGGTACATATAGTACATACGATTGGTCAATTGAACATACAGATTCAACAACTACAGAATGTGATGACCCGGATTGTACTGATGATCACTATGAAAGTACAACGGATAAAGTTAATGTTAAAGTTAATGGTGATAATGATGCACAAACTTTGGCATTTGGTATATTTGCAGTTAAATGGTGGGAAAAAGCATATTTAGTTTGGGATAAAAAATGGAGTGACATACCGATTGGAGGACCAGAAGAATACGTTGGTTTTGTAAAAGTTGTGAAAAATATTAAAGATAATACAAGTGAAGGTAAAGACATAATGCCGATAAATGACACTTTCCATTTTGATTTATATGTAAATGGTAAGTTTTATCAACAAATAACAGTAAATACAGTTGATGGTATAGGTGAAGCTACCTCTGAACCAATCCTTTGGAGAGAAGGGGAGTCTGCGCCAACTTATAAATTAGTAGAGGTAGGATATGATGAAAAGAAATACGAACCTAGAGGACCGTGGGAAGGAACGGTAGGTTCGGGAGAAACGATTGAAATTTTAGCAGAAAACTTTGTAAATAAACCTTCGAAGGGTAAGCTGACGATTAATAAGGAAATCTTAAATCCAACTGAAGAAATATTAGATAGAACTTTTACGTTTAATATTGAATTTACTGGTAAATTTTTCTATCAAAATAAATGGATAACTTGTGATGATGAAAATCCATTTAAGATTGAAAATATTAAGATTAATAAGGAGTCAGGTTGGACTTGGTCTTCAGATGAGTTTAAATGGTATGAGTCTGCTCCGAAGTATAAAATTGAGGAGGTTATTAAACCAAATGATCCGTTTGAATTGATTGGTGATATTAATCAAGGCGAGGGATATTTGAGGGGAGAAATAGGTGAAGATACGCAAGAAACAGTTGCACTTGCTTCGAATACTCCTACAGATAAAGAAGGCGTAATTGAAATAGACAAAACTTTCATTAATATGACTCCAGCATTGAATTCAGAAACATTCTATTGTAAAGTTGTTGTTAAAGGTAGATTTACATACGAAGATGATGGAGATACAGAGCTTGAAGAAAAAATATTTGATGAAGAACATGCAAATATGATTATTCTTAATGAAAGTAATAACTGGACTTGGACTTCAAATAAGTTCAGGTGGAAAGGCGACGAAGCTCCAACATATACTGTGGAAGAGGTTTTTAAAGAAGATTATGATGGAAATGCTGTTTTAGTAAGTATTTCAGATCAAACAAATAATAAATCTGTAGTTAATGATAATGACAAAAATGATGAAAATATACAGTTGAAAAGTACATTACAACCAGGTAAAACAGTTGTTGTTGTAACTAATAAAGAAAATAAAAAAGTCAGAGCTATAATAAGAATAATTAAGCATTTAGAAAATTATGATGCTTCTAAATTAAAAAATAAAGTATTCCACTTTAAATTAACACTTAAAGCTAAAGGAAATTCAACATTTAATTATGGTGATGAGAAAAATCTTAAAGAAAAAGTAGTTGATAATATTGAATTAAAAGCTGATCCTGCTACTGGTGAATTACAGTTTTATTGGGAATCTCCGGAAATTTCATGGAGAGAAGAGGACAGTGCTCCTGATTATACTGTAGAAGAAATAATAAAAGATAGTGAAATTGATGAATTTGATTTTGTTAGTATTTCAAATGGTGAGAAAACTGTTACTACAGAACCAAAAATCAGTGGTACTTTAACACCAGATGATGTAATAGATATAACAGCTATCAATAAAGAAAATGATGATGGACCTGACGATTTGAAAGCGAAAATTCGTATAATAAAATTATTGAATGGAAGAAATATAGGAGAGCTTACTAAAGAGCAGAGAACATTCAAATTTAGAGTAACTATATCAGGAACATTTACGTATGAAGGTAAAGAATATAAAAATGAAACCTTAACAATTGAACCAATAGAAATTACAGTTGATGAATATGGTTATGGTGCTTGGGAATCAACAGATATTACTTGGGAAAAAGGACAAAAAACACCAAGCTATACAGTAGAAGAAATTGGTTTGTCTGATGATGTATCTTTTGTTAGTATGAGTAATAGATTACAAACTGTAAAAACACGTAAAATTACTGGTGCATTACAACCAAATACAGTAGCTTATGTTATTGCTCGTAATAGAGTAAAAAGAGAAAAGATAGGTTATTTAAAAATAATTAAAAAGGTTCAACATAATGATCTTAAAGGTTTAGCATTTAAAATGAATGTTAAATTGGAAGGAAAATTTACTTATGGTGGAAAACCTGATGGTAAAAAAGTAGATGGTGAACTAATTATTGATAGTGCACACGGCGAAGAAGATGTAATTATTACTCCAGATGAAGTATGGATGTCAAAAGAAATAAGATGGAGAGAAGATGATCCAGCTCCAACTTACACTATTAGTGAGGATTTAGACTGGATAGCTGAGCAAGGTAAAGAAAACGAAATATACAGAAAAGTAAAATTTGTTAGTATTTCAAATGGTATGCAATTGAATACAAGTAATTCAATTACAGGAAGAATTTATGAAACAAAAATAATATATGGATTTAATGAAGCTGAAAATGAAATAGACTGGGTAATAAGAACCCCTATTACTGTAGTTACAGTAGTAAATACTAAAGATGTACCAAAATGGTATAGAGGAAGATTACAAATACAAAAGAAACTTACTGATTCAAATGGTAATGAAATAAAAGATAAAGTATTCTATTTCAAAGTAACACTTGAAGTAAAAGATAAAGAAACAAAAGAAATTAAAAGAGGACCATATGAGTATATAGTTAAAGTTACTGCAGGTCATTTGTGGAGGTCAGGATATTTTTACTGGTTAGATGGTGAGCAAATAGATTATCACATAGAAGAGGTTAATATGCCAGGTGGATATCATACGAAATCTATTGACCCTAAAGAAGGAACATTAGAAGCTGAGGATCAGAGTGAGCATAAAACAGGTTTAATTCAAGTTACTGCTGAAAACGAAACTGAACTTCATAAAGGTAAATTAAAAATTAAAAAAGACATAAAAATAAGTGATAAATTATCTGCAGATGATGTAACAGGAACATTTAGATTTGATGTAACTATTACAGGAACATTTAGATATAAGGGTGCTACTTACGTGGATAAAACTATAACTTTAAATGCGGTAGTATCAAAAAATACTGACTATAAATGGGAATCAGATGAAATTGAATGGTTCGGTGATGAAGCACCATACTATGGTGTTGAAGAGGTAGCTGTTCCAGATGGTTGGAGGCAAATATCAATTACAGATAATGCTTCAGGTAGATTACAAGATGGTGCAACTATAGAAATTCTTGCAGTAAATGAGTGGAACTATGTTCAAAAAATAATCTTAACAATGCAAATGGGTGGCAAAGTTTGGGATGACACAGATAGAACTGTTGATAAGTATGTTAAAAAAGGTGAAGATGGCGTATATAAAGATGGTGAAGTAGGAATTGAAGGAGTTAAGGTAGTTATTTATAGAGTACTTCCTGATGGAACAAGAATGGATGGTGTATATGCGTATGATGAACAAAATCAGATTACTCCTATAGAACCATATAAATATACAGATGAACTCGGAAACTGGAGTTTTGGAAATATATCAGTTCCAGCTTACAGAAATGATGAGGAAGCTGCAGCTTATGGATGGCAACAATTATCTTATGAAGTAGAATTTTGGTATGATGGTCAAACTTATGAACCTACTACATTCTTGAAATCTTCTAATGGTAATGCATCTGCATTCAAGAATGCGGCAACATCAGATAAAGATAAATTCTATTATGATTCAATGGCAATTGATAAGAATGATGAAAGAGAAGCATTCAATAGTGGATTTGAAACTATTTCAGGTGGATCTCCTATGGATGCAGAAGGAAAAACAAAGAGTCCTCAAGGTTTAAATTATACTTCAGTAGATTCTGTTTCATTATTAAATGCAGATTATACTAGAAAAGTATCAACATTAGAAACAAAAGATGAAGATGGTCATGTTTATGATAACTTGATTATGAAAGCTAGTACAAAAACTGGTGGATTAACATATCCATTCGATAGAATGATTCATTTAGTTGATTGGGATAAGAAGATAACAGATATATTAGAAATTACTTATTATTATTCAGCAACTTACAATTATTTAAAGAGTATTAACTTAGGATTAATTCAAAGAGAAGCAGCTGATTTAAGTCTTGAGAAGGATTTGGATACAGCAACAGTTATTATAAATGGTAAGGTATTAAGATATAAATACAATAGAGCTTATGATTTGAATAATCCAGATAATAGTGATTTATTATATAAACAAATTGCAGTAGATAATGAACAACTTGAGTATAAATTAGGATTATATTCAGGAGATTATTACTATAGAGCAAATATGCTTACTACTGGGGATGAAAAAGATTTTGATTCAACAGGTGGTAGTGCATTAAGTGAATTCTATGGTAAACTTGGTTTAGGAATAGAATCTACAGAAATGGATGTATTCTTAAAATATAGAATAGTTGTTTATAATGAATCGGAAACTTATGATGTTAAAGTTAATAATGTAATTGATTATTTTGATGAAACTTATGAATTAGTTACAAGTAATACCTATGAGGGGGCAAGAAGATATGTACAAACATTAAATGGAAAACCAGTTGAAGGTGTTGTACAATTAGCAGAACATCCAACGGCAACATATTATAATGCAAAAAATGAAGAACAAGAAACAATAGATGTTGGTTGGGGACAAATGCCAGGTACTATAACAGACAGTAATGGATATAAATATAAAGTTATGCAAACAAGTTCTCTGGTGAATCGTGAAAAAAATGATGGAAAACTTGCTAGTGGAGAAAGAGTAGAAGCTTATATTACATTTAAAGTTAAGAAGGCAGATATAGTAATAAAAGACATTGGAACTATACAAAGAGCTATACAAACTGGTACAAAACACAATATAGCAGAAGTTATGGCATTTAGTGCATATTATTCTAAAACTTCAAAACATAGATGGCCTGCAAATGATAAGGGAAAACCAGCTGGTCGTGTAGATGAAGATTCAGCTCCAGATAATATTAACATTAAAGAATTAAATGAACCAACATACTATGAAGATGATACAGATTCAGCTCCAGCTATAGTAATTGATTTAGTTGGAGAAGATGAAGAAAGATCTATTGAAGGTTTAGTTTGGGATGATGCTCAAACAAATAGAATTGCATATAATCAAATGCTTGGAAATGGTAAATATAACCCAGAAGAGGGTGATAAACCAATAGGTGGTTTAACAACTGAAATTGTTGAAATAATTAGTGTTCCAGAAGTGAATAATGATGGAACTTTAAAGAAAGATTCAAAAGGTAATATAATTTATAAAGATTATGAACATGAATGGGATACTGATTATAAGTGGCCAGAATTAGCAAACAAGACTTTAGAAGAACTTACTGGATTTAAGCAGTCGATAACTACAAGTAAAAAAGCTGGTCATGTCGGTGAATACGCGTTTACTTCAGTTCCAGCCGGTGTATATAAAGTAAGATTTGTATATGGTGATAAAGTAGTTGGAACTGGAAATAAAGGTTTCCAAGAGGTTTATAGTGGTGCAGATTATAAATCTACAGCATATCAAGCAGGATTTAGTGATAAAAATGTAGATAAAGATGGATATATTGTAAACGAGTGGCAAGATTTAAGCAATGCAGAATTAAATGCTGCTAGAGTTTCAGATGCTCGTGATAATGAAGCAAGAAGATTATATATTACATCAAAATCTGAAATGTTAACTTATGATAATAATCATGTATTAGATTATGCTGATGATAAAAAAGGAATCAAGATTGATGAAACTGAAGATGATGCAGAAACTATAGCTGAAAAGCAAAAGAAACAAGAAGAATTATTTGGAAATTTCAAAGATGCGTATGAAAAAGTTACAGGTAGAAAAGTAGAAGAAGTAAATGATGATACAATCATTACTAAAGGATATTATATGTATGCTGATACAGCAAAAATAAATGTAGCTGTTGAAAATGTTTATAATATTGACACTGCAAAAGAAGATAAGAAGACTTCAATATTGAAAAAAGCAAATAGTAATGTAGAAATAGGAAAGCAAAAACTTGATTATATTGTAGGTGATATAAATTCTTCAACAACACCAGTTGGAACAAAAGATTTCAGCTATGTTGTAAAAAATATCGACTGTGGTATTGAAGAAAGATCAGTAACAAATGTAACTCTTGATAAACAAATTAGAGAGATATTATTATCAACACCAGAGCAAGTTATCTTAGATGCAATCTTTGATATAACATATAATATTTCTGAAAATGGTGAAATAAATGTATCAGTTGATTTGAATAGACAACAATCTGTTGGAATTGATCATATCGCACCATTAAACAGAGAAAAGAATTTCCAAGGTTATAGATACATTATAGTTGAAGGTGATATGCTTCAAGGTACAACAACAACTGTAAAATATCAATTAACAGTATTTAACTCAGGTGAAGCTGATAGAACTACTGAAACTCAAGATACATTATGGAAGGAATTGAATTCTAATAAATTTAACACTAAAGAAGATGCTAGAAAAGAACTTCATAATGTGTTAAAGACACTTACAACTCCATATTATGTTGAAAATGTAGGTAGAGTATATGCAAATGACTTTGAGAAAGTATTACCTTATGGTACTTACTTAGGTAGAATTTACTATCTAGGTAGAGAGTTGACAGACGGAGAAAAAGAGGAATCTAAGAAAGATGGTATTAAAGAAGAAATTTTAGTATCAACTAAATTACATCAAATGATAGATTACATCGACTCAGATATTGACTTTATTGTTACAGATAACAATACTAAAGATCAAAGCTGGGCTACTACACAAATTCAGTATTTATTAGATAATAAGTTAGTAGATCCTGAAGTTGTTAAGGTAGTAGATGAAGAAGGCAACTTGATTACGAAAGATGAAGAAGGTAAAATCCCAGTAACAGCAAAAGATAGATATAATGAAGAAACTGGCGAATTTACATTAAGTGAAGGTGAAAGATTTACTATAATTAATAAAGATTATAGAGAATATATCACTGAAACAAAGAATAATATTATATTATCTATAGATAATGGTGGTCCTGAAGATGAAGTTGAAACTGAAGAATCACCAGAGGCTACAGAAGCTACTGAGGAAAAGGATAATCCAGACGAGGGAATGGGAACAAACCCTGGATTCGTTAAGAAATTATATCCATTTAGTAGTACAGTAATTGATCCTAAATTAAGTGATGAAGAAAAAGCTAAGAAAGAAGCTGAAGCTTATGAAAAATCAATTGCTACAATAGCTGTTCAATCTTCAAGATATTATTCTTCAGAAAGTGATGGTAGTGATGTAGATAACATTGCTGAGATTGTAAAATATGAAAATAGTGTAGGTAGAAGAGACTACAGATCTGTAACTGGTAATGCTGATACATTTGCACAAGACGAAGAAGGAGAGCCAATTGGTGAGTATGCAGAGGCAGGAAAAGAACCAGATACAGATGCAACAGAAAGAATTACATTATCACCTCCAAATGGTTTGGAAAGTGGTGTAAGAAGAACAATTCAATTAGTTTCAGTTGCATTAGTAGCTACAGTAATATTAGCAATAGGTATTGTTATTATTAGAAAGAAAGTTTTATCTAATAAGTAGTTGATAAATACTAAAAAATTGATGAAACTATCATAAATAAAAATAAGATTTGAATTATAAATTTAGTTCAAATCTTATTTTTTTGGTTATTAAATTATGAAAAGGATTTTATAATTTTTAATAATTAGTTTAATAAAAAGTTTTAATAAAAAGTTTGAATAATTAGTTTTGATAATAAGTTTAATAAAAAGTTTTAATATATTTTTTCAGTTATTCTCCCCATTTAAGAAAATGTAATTCACTAACGTTTATAACATTTTCTAAAACGGTCCCCACAAACCATAA
>CANRQI010000011.1 GCA_947632835.1 uncultured Clostridia bacterium | reverse complement strand
CTCTTACATTTAGGATAGTGTATAACTTAAATATATTAATTTATATACAAATTTTATTTTACTTTTACAATTTACTACCTATAAAAAAATGTCAAAATAAAATACAAAAGCTTGATTTTGTGTTGAAATTGTACTATAATGATAATATCGGTTAATATTATGTTTGAAGGTGTAAAAGAAGCCGATAAAATGCTGAAAATATGAAAAATACAAAGTAAAAAGTAGATATAAATTTATAATTTTTGTTAATAAAAATAAGTATAAAGTAAAGGAAGGTACAAATTATGACTTGTAAAAGAATCAGTAAAGTTTTGCTTGTTTGGTTGTGTATAATCACATTATTAATGCCATTTTGTTCGGAAGTTTTGGCAACTGCTTTAACGAAGCAAAGCACTACTGCAGTTTTAGAAACAATAGCAATGCGTAGTTGTGGCTATTCATATAAAATTGGTGATCATGATGTGTTAAAAATTACACAATCAAAAAATTCACTTGTTGAAGATGTTTTTTATTGTGTAAATGCTGAAAAATCATTTTCTATTTCAAGTAATGGTTACCATTATAAAAAAGTTGCAAATGATTTTACAGATTATGAAGATAATGAAGTTACTAAATGGGCTACAACTTTGGGATTAACTAAGCAAACTCATACAGCATTAGTTAATTTGCTTAATAATGTATATTTATTAAATCAACCTGAATATAAAGATGAATTCTTAACAAAGGCATTTGATGAATATTTGAAAAAAGAGGAAGAAACTACCCCTCCTACAACAATAGAAACAATAAAATCAAAATTAACAGATGATGATATTGATGTTGTTCAACAATGGGCAATTTGGTATTTTACAAATGGTACTGAAATAGCTCACAACGATATTGGAGATGATGAGGATTCTAATAATGTTGTTAGTATTGCTGAAGGTGAGGATAAATATCATAAAGAATGTTATAATACATTAAGTTCCGTTAAAATTTGCTCAGCAGTTAGTGAAGTACCAGGATTTGGTTCACCAGAAGATATGACAGATAAAATCAGAGAAGAGTATATGAAAGAATTATTTAACTATTTAATAAAATTTGCAAGACAATCAACAGATTCACCTAGTCCAGCAGAAAGAACATATCCATCAATAGAAAAAGGAAATAATGTTACATCTGAAATTGTTGATAATACTCATTATAAAGTAGGACCATTTAAAGTTAATAAAGGAAATACAACACCAACAGATTTAAAATTAACTTTAACTAATCAAAAGGGTGAAGAAATATCAAATTATGAAATTTATGTAGGTGAAGAAAAATCAAATAAAAAAATTGATGAGATATTTGATGAAGAATATTATATTTATATTCCTGTAGAAAATAATACAATAACAAAAGTATCATTAAAACTTTCTTATACTAAATTAGGTGGAAGAGATATTAGTTTATGGGATAAAGATGAAAGTCAAGAACAAGAAAAACCAGATTTACAACCAGTTGTTTTAATTATACCTGAACCAGCAGAAGAAGTTTCAGAGGAAGCAGTTGGAAAAATAGATCAAAAAATATATGATTTAGCTTTAAGAAAATATGTAGTTTCAATAAATGGAGAAACAGTTGAAGATAGAGCACCAAAAAATCCTACTACTGAAAATTTAAAAGCATTAGCAGATGGCTCTATAGATACACTTGAATATAGACATCCTAAAAAAGCTTTAGAGGTTAAAAAAGGTGATAAAATTGTATATGAATTTAGAATTTACAATGAAGGCGATATAAATGCTAAAGTTAGTGAAATTGTAGATTATTTGCCAGAAGGTTTAACAGTAGTTGATAAAAAAGATAGTGATGTTAATTCAAAATATAATTGGACAGTAGAAGATAATAAAGCAGTAAGTTCATATTTAGCTAATACAGAAATTCCAGCATTTAATAAAGAAAGATTGGAAATATCTTATGGTAAAATTCAATTAGAATGTGAAGTTACAGGAAATTTAAAAACTGGAAAAACTTTAACAAATGTTGCAGAAATCGTTACAGATGATGGATTTGATAGAGATTCACATGAACATTCATTTAGTCAAGATTCTATTAATGATAATTATTCAGGAAATCCAAACCATAACAATGGAGGAAATTTAGGTGATGGAAATTATCACTATGAAGGTTTAGAAGATGATGATGATTTTGAAAAAGTTATTATAGAAGGAGATTTATTTGATTTAAACTTAAAGAAATTTATTTCAAAAGTAAATAATGAAACTTTATCAAGAGAGCCATCTGTTAATGTTGAACCATTAAATAATGGAGCAGATGATGCAACTTATTCAACAACAAAAACACCAGTAAATGTAAAAACAGGAGACATAGTTACATTTACATTAAGAGTTTATAATGAAGGTGATACATCAGGATATGCAGAACAAATAACAGATTATATACCAGAAGGTTTAGGATTTTTAGAAGGTTATAAAACAAATTATGATAATTACTGGTCTATTTCAGAAAATGAGAAAAATTCAGTTAAATTATCAACTATAAAAGACGGAATGAACAATGTAAAACTTGAAGATTTTAAAGATGTAGAAAGCTTAGAAAATGTAGAAGTTATTTTAGGAAAAACAAAAGTTACATCTAAAGCACTTTCTTCAGAGTTAACAGATTCAAATTTGATACCTGCATTTAATGGAAGTAGATTAGAATATAAAGATATACAAATTTCATGTATAGTAGTTACAGAAGATGAAATTACACTTAAAAATATAGCAGCTATAACAGCTGAAAAAGATGAAAACAAGAATCCTGTTGATACAGATAGAGGTTCAGAGGACAGAGATTCAACACCAAAAGATGATATAAATCCAGATAATTATGGAACTGGAAACGAAGATGATGATGACTATGATGTTGTAAAAACAGATAAAAAAGATTTTGATTTATCTTTAAGAAAATTCATTACAGGTGTAAATGATAGCGAAGTTGCAAATAGAGCACCATCAGTTGTAATGGGAAGTGATGGAAAATTACAATATAATCATCAAAAAGATTCAGTAAAAGTACATAATGGAGATTTAATAAAATACACGATAAGAGTGTATAATGAAGGACAAGTAGACGGCTATGCTGCAGAAGTTACAGATAATATACCAAAAGGTTTAGTATTTGTTCCAGATAATGAAACAAACCAAAAATATGGATGGAAAATGTATGACGCTTCTGGAAATGAAACAAATGATGCAAAACAAGCTGTTTCAGTAAAAACGGACTATTTATCAAAAGCAAAATCAGAAAATAATTTGATACCAGCATTTAATAAAGATGCAGGAGTTAGTGATAGTAATCCAAGTCATAAAGATGTAGAATTAGTATTTAGAATGGATGAAACATTAATAAATAAAACAGTAACAACTTCTGAGAGAACATTAATTAACATAGCAGAAATAAGTAAAAATACAGATAGAGATGGAAATGACATTCCAGATATAGATTCAACTCCTGGTAATGGAAATCAAAATGAAGATGATATAGACAAAGAACAAGTTTATGTAGAATATTTTGATTTAGCATTAGAAAAAGATTTAACAAAAGCATTAGTTACAGTTGACGGAAAAACAACAGAACTAAATGTAGCTAAAGGAGAAACAATAAAAGTTGATGTAAATAGAAAGAAACTTTCTACAACAACTATAAAATTTGTTTATGATATAATAGTTAGAAATGAAGGCGAGATTGAAGGATATGCAACAGAGGTTACAGATTATATACCAGAAGGTTTATCTTTTGATCCAGCAGATAATCCAAATTGGAGTCAAGTTTCAGGTCGTGTAATTACAACAAATGCACTTGCTAAAACTTTATTACAACCAGGACAATCTACAACAGTTCCAGTTACATTAACATGGGAAAGAAGTGAACAAAATATGGGTGAATTTGTAAATGTTGCAGAAATTACTGAACATTGGAACCCATACGGTTCACCAGATGTTGATTCAACACCAAATAATCAAGTACCAACTGAGGACGATTATGACAATGCACCAGTTTATGTTGGTATAGTAACAGGTTTAACTGGAAGACCATATATAGTATTAACATCAGCAGTTTTATTGATTTTAGGTACAGGTATAATATTAATTAAAAAATATGTTTTATCTAACTAAAATATAAATTTTAAAACAAAAGATAGCTAATTTTAGCTATCTTTTTGTTTATTTATGCTGAAAACACTTGATTTTATGAACATATTGTATTATAATAGTATTAGTTTATAATGGAATATTGTAGAAATTTATAGTTACAAATGAATTGCAAATAAGTTACAAAAGAGTTACGAATGAATAAAAAATAATATTAATAAAAGGAAGGTACAAATTAATGATGGTTAAAAAAATCATGAGAGCATTAATTGTCTGGTTATGCGTATTTATATTATTAATGCCATTTTGTTCAAAAGCTCTAGCTGTAACAGCTTTAACAGAAAGCAGTACAAAGGCAACTATAGAATCAATACCAGCTCGTCAAGGGGGATGTTCTTATAAAATAGGAGATCATGATGTATTAAAAGTTACACAAGCAGGTGATGCATCTTTTTTAGATGTATTTTATTGTGTAAATGCAGAAAAATCACTTTCACTTGCAAATAGTGGTTATAATTATAGAAAGGTTGCAAATGATTTTACTAATTACTCAGATACAGAAGTTAAATCATGGGCAAATTCATTAGGAGTAAGTGAAGCACATCATAGAGCATTGGTTTATTTGTTTAATAATATATACTTATTAAACCATAAGGAATACAAAGATGAATTTTTGAAAAAAGCATTTGCTAAATATATTGAAGAACAAGGAGAAACTATTCCTCCTACAACTATTGATACAATAAAAGAAAAATTAACAGATGATGATATTGATGTTGTTCAACAATGGGCAGTTTGGTATTTTACAAACAGCCAAGAATTAGGTGGTTCAACAAATCAATATCGTAAAGCAATATATGATTCATTTGCAACAGTTACTCTAAATAATTTAGTAGGTGATATTCCAGGTTTTACAACTGGAACTACTGATATGGATCATATTAGACAAGAATATATGCAAGAATTATATAATTATTTAATAACATCTGCTAGACAAGCAACTGAAAAAACTGAAATAACAAATAAAACATATCCACATATAGATAAAAATACAACTGCAGTTTCAGCAGTTGATGGAGAATATTATAAAGTAGGACCATTTAAAATAAATTCAGGAAATACAGTACCAAGTGATTTACAAGTAACTTTAACTTCTGAAGGTGGTACTTTATCTGATTATAAAATTTATGTAGATGGTTCTGAAGTAGATAAAGAACTTGATAAAATATTAGGAAAGAATTTTTATGTGTATATTCCAATAGAAGGTAATACAATAACAAATATAAAATTAACATTAAGTTATACTACAGATGAAGAAAGAAAAATAAGCTTATGGGATAAAGAAGAAAGTGAAGTAGGAGATTTACAACCACTTGTTTTAATATTATCAAAACCAGGAGAACATGTTTCAGAAGAAACTAGTGGAAGAGTAGATCAAAAAGAATATGATTTAGCTTTAAGAAAATACATAGTTTCTGTAAATGGAATAGCAACAACAGGTAAAGAACCAGTAGTTTCTAGTGAAAGTTTAGATAAACTAGCAAACGGAACTGAAAAAACAGCAGAATATAAACATTCTAAAGCATCTGTAACTGTAAAAAAGGGTGATAAAATTGTATATGAATTTAGAATATATAATGAAGGTGAATTACCAGCAAAAGTAAGCAAACTAGTTGATTATTTACCAGATGGTTTAGAAATGATTTCTAGTAAAGAAAGTACGGTAAATCAAAAAGCTGATTGGCAAGATGAAAATGGAGAAATAACAACAGACTTTTTGAAAAATGAAACAATACCTGCATTTGACAAAACTAGTAAAACTTTATCTTTCATAAAAATTCAATTAGAGTGTAAAGTTACAGGAGATTTTGAAACTGGAAAAATTTTAACTAACATAGCTGAAATAAAAGTAGATGATGGAAATGATAGAGATTCGCAAGAGGGTACAATAACACCAAGTCAAGTAACTGAAGATTATAAAGGTAATGATTCAAATCCAAGTGATTTAAGTGATTCAAATTATTTCTATAAAGGTATCGAAGATGATGATGACTTTGACAAACTTATTATTAGAAAAGATTTATTTGATTTGAATTTGAAAAAATTTATTTCAAAAATTAATAAAGATAAAATATCAACAAAAGAACCAAAACCAGATATTACACCATTAAATAATGGAGCAGATGACGCAGATTATGTTACAAACAAAAGTCCAATCAATGTAGAAACAGGAGATGTAATAACATTTACATTGAGGGTATATAATGAAGGAGATATTTCAGGATATGCAGAAGAAATAACAGATTATATACCAGAAGGTCTAGGATTTATTGAAAATTATGGTTCAAATACGAAATGGAATAAAAGTGATGATGCAACAATAGTAAAATTATCTACAATCAAAAATGGAAAAAATAATGTGAGTCTTGATGATTTTACAGACGTAACTGATTTAGACGAAGTAAATGTTGTATTAGGAAAAACAAAATTAACAACAAATGCTTTTTCATCTGATAACAAAGATAATTTAATTGAAGCATTTGATGGAAATAGTTTACATTATAAGGATGTTGAAATTGCATGTATAGTAGTTGCTGAAGATGAAGTTACACTTAAAAATATAGCAGCTATAACAGGCGAAACTGACGAAAATAAAAATAAAATTGATACAGATAGAGGCTCAGAAAATAGAGATTCAACACCAAGAGATGATATAGATCCAGATAACTATGGAACTGGAAATGAAGATGATGATGATTATGATGTAGTAAAAACATCAAAGGAAAACTTTGATTTAGCTTTACAAAAATTTATAACAGGTGTAAATGAAGATACAATTAAAAATAGAGAGCCATCAGTTACAAAGGGAAATGATGGAAATATTGAATATAATCATCCTAAAGAAGCATTAAAAGTTAATAGAGGAGATTTAATTACATATACAATTAGAGTATATAATGAGGGAGATATAGACGGATATGCTGCAGAAATAGCAGATAACATTCCAGAAGGTTTAATATTTATTCCTGATAATGATACAAATTTAGAGTATGGATGGAAAATGTATGATAATTCAGGAAAAGAAACTGAGAATGTGTCTGAAGCTGTAGAGGTAAGAACTCAATATTTATCAAAGGAAAACTCAGAAAACAATTTAATACCAGCTTTTGATAAAAATAAAGATATTAGTGATAGTAATCCAAGCTTTAAAGATGTAAAATTAGTATTTAGAATAGATGAAAACTTGAGTGAAGAAAATTTAGGAAAAGCATTAATAAATATAGCTGAGATAACTAAAAATACAGATAAAGATGGAAATGACATTCCAGATATAGATTCAACTCCAGATAATGGAAATCCAAATGAGGATGATATAGATAAAGAACAAGTTTATGTTGAAAAAGAGGAAGATTTAGAATTTGATTTGAATTTGAAAAAATTCATTTCAAAAGTAAATAATGAAAACTTAGCAAGAGAACCAAAAGTAGATGTTACACCATTGAACAATGAATCAAATGATGCAAAATATGATATGAGCAAAGACCCTGTATCAGTAGAAGCAGGAGATATAGTAACATTTACATTAAGAGTATATAATGAAGGAGATATTGCAGGATATGCAGAAGAAATAACAGATTATATACCAGAAGGTTTAGGATTTTTAGAGGGATATGGTGTAAACCGTGAATGGAGTACTTCTGAAGATGCTAAAAAGGTTAAAATATCTACAATAAAAAATGGAACAAAAAATGTAAAAATTTCAGATTTCAATGGAGTAAATAGTTTAGAAAATGTAAACGTAGTGTTAGGTAAAGCAAAAGTTACAAATAAATCACTTTCATCAGAAAGTAATGATAATTTGATAGATGCATTTAATGGAAAAGAATTAAAATATAAAGATGTACAAATTGCATGTATAGTAGTAGCTGAGGATGATATAACACTTAAAAATATTGCAGCTATAACAGCTGAAAAAGACAAAGATAAAAATCCAGTTGATAAAGATAGAGATTCAACACCAAAAGATGATATAGATCCAGATAAATATGGAACTGGAAATGAAGATGATGATGACTATGATGTAGTAAAACAAGAAAAGAAAGACTTTGATTTAGCTTTACAAAAATTTATTACAGGTTTAAATGATAGTGAAGTTACAAATCGAGTACCATCAGTTGTAATGGGAAGTGATGGAAAATTACAATATAATCACCCAACAGATGCTTTAAAAATCCATAATGGAGATTTAATAAAATACACGATAAGAGTGTATAATGAAGGCGAAGTTGATGGATATGCAGATGAAGTTGGAGATGATATACCAAAAGGTTTAGTATTTGTTCCAGATAATGAAACAAATGTTAAATACGAATGGAAAATGTATGATAAATCTGGAAATGAAACAAAAGATGCAAGTCAAGCTGTTTCAGTAAAAACAAACTATTTATCAAAAACAAAATCAGAAAATAATTTAATACCAGCATTTAACAAAGATGCAGGAGTTAGTGGTACAAACCCAAGCTTCAAAGATGTAGAATTAGTATTTAAAATAGATGAATCATTGATAAATAAAACAGTAACAACTTCAGAAAGAACATTGGTAAATATAGCAGAAATTACAAAAACTACAGATAAAGATGGAAATGACATTCCAGATATAGATTCAACACCTGGTAATGGAGATCCAAATGAAGATGATATAGACAAAGAGCAAGTTTATGTAGAATATTTCGATCTATCATTAGAAAAAGACTTATCTAAAGCATTAGTTACAGTTGATGGAAAAACAACAGAATTAAATGTAGCTAAAGGAGAAACAATAAAAGTTGATGTAAATAGAAAGAAACTTTCTACAACAGCAATAAAATTTGTTTATAATATAACAGTTAAAAATGAAGGCGAAGTAGAAGGATTTGCAACAGAAGTTACAGATTATATACCACAAGGACTATCATTTAATAAAGCAGACAATCCAGATTGGGAACAAGCTTCAGAACGTGTAATTACAACAAATGCGCTTGCTAAAACTTTATTACAACCAGGACAATCTGCAACAGTTTCAGTAATTTTAACATGGGATAGAAGTGAGCAAAATATGGGTGAATTCTTAAATGTTGCTGAAATTACTGAACATTGGAATCCATATGGATCACCAGATGTAGATTCAACACCAAAAAATGCTGTACCAACTGAAGATGATTATGATGATGCACCAGTTTATGTAAGTATTATAACAGGTTTAGGTGAAAGACCATACATAGTATTAACATCAGTTGTATTAGCAATTTTAGGTACTGGTATAGTATTAATCAAAAAATATGTTTTATAAAAGTAAAAAAATAGGATAGTTGTTGTAACTATCTTATTTTTTTGATTGAAAAAGATTTACAATAAAATTGCAATGTGATATAATTTTTATGTGAATATGCGTAAGAGGTGATTATAAGAATGAATCAAATTTTAGAGTATGGAACTGAAAAGAATAATAAAGAAAAAAAAACAGGTGGACAAATAGCCGATAGAATAATTAGATTTTTAGCAATATTTTTGATGATTTTTGCAGTTTTTTTAATAGGAAGTGGTTTATTTAGTATTGTAAAAAATAAAAAAGATAGTGATAAAAGCAATATTCCAGTTGTGAGTACAACAGATGCTGAAATTAGTGCTGAAATTGATGAAAGTAAAAAACAAGTTGAAATTAACATTACAAGTGAGGTTGAAATAAGCAAAGTAACATATAATTGGAATACAGAAACAGATTTAACAATAGATGGAGAAAATAAAACAGAATTTACTAAATTAATTGATTTACCTTCAGGAACTAATAAATTAAAAATTAGAGTAACAGATGTAGAAGGACATGAAACAGATAAAGACTTTACTTTTGAATCAGTTGAAGGAGCAGACATAATAACACCAAATATTACTTTAACAGTTACAGAAGACAAAAAATTATTGATTACAGCAACAGATGAAACAGCTATGGCATATATAACATATAGATGGCAAGATGATGAAGAAGTTACAATAAAAGCTGAAGAAGATGGACAAAAAGAAATATCAGAAGAAATAGATATACCAATTGGAAAAAATACAGTTACAGTTATAGCAGTTGATGCAAGTGATAAACATAACACAAAAACAGAAACAAAATCTTTATTAGGAGTTACAAAACCAGAGATATATTATTCATTAATAGATAATGATTCTACACTTTCATTTACTGTAAAACATGAAAATGGAATTAAGAAAATATATTATATATTAAATGGAAAACCATTTGAACAAACATTTGAAGAAAGCAACATTTCTAATGAAATTGAATTTATTGTTCCATTAGATCCAGGTTACAATTTAATAGATTTAAAAGTTACAAGTGTAGATAATGTAGTGGCTGATTTTTATGGAGAATGTACTAACCCAAATGGTCAAGGTGGAAATTCAGGTAATGTAGAAAATACAGATAGAGTAGATTAAAAAGTATAAAATTAATGTAAAAACAAAGGAGAATTTTGATGGTACATGAGATTTATATTATTGATGATAAATCAATTTTAATTGAGCAATTAAAAAAATTATTTAAGGATGAAGATGAATATAGTTTTGTTAGTGTTACGTCAGAAAATTTAGATCAAGCTATTAAAAGTATTCCAACAATGATAATTATTGAAGATGACAATACAGAATTATCAGCAGTTGAAATTTGTAAGAGAATTAGAGAAAATGAGGATAATAGTATAACACCAATTATTGTGATGTCATCAATAATGGATCATGAGTATAGATTAGAAATACTTAAAATGTCTGTACAATACTACATTTTAAAGCCAATTAATGAAGATTATTTTTGGTGTACAGTAAGAAATATGATAGATTTCATTACTACTAATAGACGAGTTAGTCCATTAACTGGTTTACCAGGAAATGTACAAATTCAAGCGGAAATGAAAAAAAGATTATTAGCAAAAGAAGAATTTGCTGTAATTTACTTTGATTTAGACAATTTCAAAGCATACAATGACGTGTATGGATTCTCGAATGGAGATGAAATTATAAAGTTTACAGCTAGAACAATTGTTAAGAACATACATGAGTTACCAAATAGCAATAATTTTATAGGGCATATTGGTGGGGACGATTTTGTTGCAATTGTTGAAAAATGTGATTATGATAAATTATGTAGTTCTACAATTTTTGATTTTGATTCAGAAGTGCATAAATATTATAGTGATGATGATATTGAGCGTGGATTTGTAGAGGTTGCAAATAGAAGAGGAATAATAGAAGAATTTCCAATAGTAAGTTTATCAATAGGTGTGGTAGAAGTAGATAATAATAATTTTAAAACGCCACTTGAAATTGGAGAGGTTAGTGCTCAGGTTAAGCATAGAGCTAAAACAATAATGGGAAGTGCTTATGTAATAAATCGTAGAAAATTTTAAAATAAAATATTTTTAGCTGATTTGATTAAATTGCACAGGGATTTTCGTTTATGAAAATCTTTGTGCATATTTTGTATATTTGGTACATTTTGTACATATAGCATGATTAGTTTAGTATGTAAAATAATTATTTTTGACTTAAATTTTTAAATTTTTCTATTTTTTTATTTATTTTATTTAATTTGAAGTCGGCAAATAAACCGTTAGTTTTAAAGATTTCTTTTTTTGCCTGTAAAAGCTTTTTTATTTCTTGATGATATTCAGGCTTTGTACTAGCTAAAATTTTGTCAAGTTCTATATGTTCTTTAACTAAATCCATATATTTTTCTTCTTCCAACTTATACCTCCTTATTGTTGATTATTATATTATAGCATATTAAAATAAATATGAAAATAAATTTTTTTGTTTTCAATATAGTTTACTTTAAATATAGTTTAAAAAAGTTTTAATATATTTTTTAAGTTATTCTTCCAATTTAAGAAAATGTAATTCACTAACGTTTATAACATTTTCTAAAACGGTTCTCACAAATCATAATTAAAAATATATTAAAACTTTTTAGCTTAAATTAAAGTTACGAAAAATATATGTTTTATTCATTATCCCAACAACGCACAGTATGTAAAATTAAAAATTTAACATACTGTAGCTAGTTGGTCCCCACGAAACTCATTCATAAAACATATATTTTTTGTAACTTAAGATTATCAAAAATTAAAATATATGTTTTACTTAATATGGTATTTGAAAAAAGGTAAAAATTGAAAATAAAAAAATTAATTTTTTACTTGAACAAAAAAATACGTAATGTTATAATAAAATTGACGGTACCATTAAGCCAAATAATAAGTTTTTAATGGAGAAAGGTAAGTATAATTTGTAATTATATTATACGAAGGAAAAAATATGATGAAGTCAAATAAAGGTATAACACTTGTGGCACTAGTAATTACAATTATAGTGTTACTAATTTTAGCAGGTGTATCAATTTCATTGGTAGTTGGAGATAACGGAATCATGACTAGAGCGAAAGATGCCGGAACAAAAACAAATGAAGCAGATGCACTAGAGTCATTCAAATTGTCAGTAGCCTCTCTTACAACAGAATATACAGCAAAACTTTATGGAGGTGAGAAATTAGAAGATGATGAAAAAACTTTAGTAGATTATATTGCTGCAAATATAGAAGATGATTTAAAAGCAAGTGATTGTACTGTTGAAGGTTTTGAAAAAAGTAATGGAAATCAAAGTTGTACTGTAAAAAAAGGAAAAGGTACAGTTACAGTTTATTATACAATATCAACAACTAATGATAGTATTACAAATATAACAACAGTAAATCCAGATCCAGGAGAATAATCATTTAGAGAGAAATAAATAATTTTAAGGTTAAGTTTATATTTAATATAACAAAAGAGGAAAGGAATGATTAATATTATGAAATCGAACAAAGGTATCACACTTGTAGCTTTAGTTATAACAATTATAGTATTGTTAATTTTAGCAGGAGTTTCAATTTCATTAGTTGTAGGAGATAACGGAATAATGACAAGAGCAAAAGACGCTGGAACAAAAACAAATGAAGCAGATGCATTAGAGTCATTCAAATTATCAGTAGCTTCTCTTACAACAGAGTATACAGCAAAACTTTATGGAGGCGAAGAATTAGAAGATGATGAAGATACATTAGTAGATTATGTTTATAAACATATATCAGACGATTTAAAAGCAAGTGATTGTACTGTTGAAGATTTTTTAAGTGAAGATGGAAATCAAAGTTGTACAGTAACAAAAGGTAAAGGAAAAGTTACAATTTACTATACAGTATCAACAGAGAAAGATAGTATTACAAACATAACAACAGTAGAACCAAAATCAACTCCAGTTCCAGAAGGTTAATATTTAGTAATAGAAAAATTTTAAAATTAAGTTTTAAATTTATTACAACAAAAGAAGAAAGGAATGATTAATATTATGAAATCGAACAAAGGTATTACACTTGTGGCATTAGTAATTACAATCATAGTATTACTGATTTTAGCAGGTGTATCAATTTCATTAGTAGTTGGAGATAATGGAATAATGACAAGAGCAAAAGATGCTGGAACAAAAACAAATGAAGCAGACGCACTAGAGTCATTCAAATTATCAGTAGCCTCTCTTACAACAGAGTATACAGCAAAACTTTATGGAGGCGAAGAATTAAAAACAGGTGAAGAAACGTTAGTAAAATATATTGGTAAACATATCTCAGATGATCTAAAAGCAAGTGATTGCACTATTGAAGGTTTTTCAAGTGAAGATGGAGATAAAAGTTGTACAGTAACAAAAGGTAAAGGAAAAGTTACAATATATTATACAATATCAACAACAAATGATAGTATTACAAACATAACAACAGTAGCTCCAACTGCAACACCAGGAGATTAATTACTTAAATAGAAATAATAGAAAAAAATTTTAAAGTTAAGTTTTAGATTGTTACAACAAAAGAAGAAAGGAATGATTAATATTATGAAATCAAACAAAGGTATTACACTTGTAGCGTTGGTAATTACAATCATAGTATTACTAATTTTGGCAGGTGTGTCAATTTCATTAGTAGTTGGAGATAATGGAATTATGACTAGAGCAAAAGACGCTGGAACGAAAACAAATGAAGCAGATGCACTAGAGTCATTTAAGTTATCAGTGGCCTCTCTTACAACAGAATATACAGCTAAGGTTTATGGAGGTGAAGATTTAGAAGAGGGGGAAGATACATTAGTAGAATATATTAATAAACATATTTCAGATGATCTAAAAGCAAGTGATTGTACAATTAGTGAATTTTCAATTACTGATGGAAGCAATAATTGTAAAGTAACAAAAGGAAAAGGAACAGTTACAATTTACTATACAGTGTCAGAAAAAAATGATAGTATTACAAATATAACAACAGTAGCTCCAACTACTCCAACTCCTGGAACTGGAGGAGAATAATAGTTTTAATGACTTAACAAAAGAAGAAAGGAATGATTAGTATTATGAAATCAAACAAAGGTATTACACTTGTTGCATTAGTAATCACAATTATAGTATTATTAATTTTAGCAGGAGTATCAATTTCATTGGTAGTTGGAGATAATGGAATAATGACAAGAGCGAAAGATGCTGGAACGAAAACAAATGAAGCAGATGCACTAGAGTCATTTAAGTTATCAGTAGCCTCTCTTACAACAGAATATACAGCTAAGGTTTATGGAGGTGAAAAATTGGATGAGGATGAAGATACATTAGTAGAATATGTTTATAAACATATAACAACAGATTTACAAGCAAGTGATTGTACAATTAGTGATTTTAAAAAAGATGCTGGAAATCAACATTGTACAGTAACAAAGGGAAAAGGAACGGTTACAATTTATTATACAGTATCAACAGAAAATGATAGTATTACAAATATAACAACAGTAGCTCCAACTACTACTCCAACTCCAGAACCAGAACCAGGAACAGATTAATGTTTTACTCTTAGAAACAGTTTAGTAAAAATTATAAATTTTCAAATATTTAAAAGATGAATTGTAAAAAATAATAACAATTTCATCTTTTTTTATTTTATAATAAAAATTAAAATAAGGTTATTCAAGAATAAAATAAAAAAATTAATTTTTGCTTGAACAAAAAAATACGTAATGTTATAATAAAATTGACGGTACCATTAAGCCAAATGATAAGTTTTTAATGGAGAAAGGTAAGTATAATTTGTAATTATATTATACGAAGGAAAAAGATGATGAAGTCAAATAAAGGTATAACACTTGTGGCACTGGTAATTACAATTATAGTATTGTTAATTTTAGCAGGTGTGTCAATTTCATTAGTAGTTGGAGATAACGGAATAATGACAAGAGCAAAAGATGCTGGAACAAAAACAAATGAAGCAGATGCATTGGAATCATTTAAGTTAGCAGTTGCTTCAATAACATCTGAATATTATTCTAATATGTATACAGCTAGTGCACCAACTGGAACAGTAGCTGCGTATGTAGCTAGTAAAATAAAAGATGAATTAGAAACACTAGATTATAGTTTTACTGGAACAATGGCTTCAGCAACTAAAGATGGTAATGAAATTACAATTACTAAAACGGGAGCAAAAACAGGAGTTACAATACTTTATGATGTAACATCTAGTGGAAATGTTTCTAATATAAAATTAAAAACAACACCATAAAAATTATAAAGACATATACTTTAATAGTGTATGTCTTAAATTTTAGCTTTTTTTATGGTGTTTGATTTTATGAAAATGTTGAAATTCAAAAAATTAAAATTTAGGTTTTGGTATTTTTAGATAATATGTTAAGTTAAAAAAATATATGTTTTATGAATGAGCTTCGTGGGGACCGACTAGCTACAGTCTGTGTTCTAAGAATTTTGAAATTTTACAGACTGTGCGTAGTTGAGATAATGAATAAAACATATATTTTTCATAACTTTTATAAATAAAAACCACAGAAACCAAAAAGTTAAAAACTTGACATTACTCTAATTTATTGATATATATAATAATATTAATTTGAAAGTAATTGATTATATATATAAAGCAAAAGGGGTGTTTATCATATTAAAAATATTAAAGAAGTTATTGATTTTGATTTTAGTCATATTTGCAATACTATGTGGAGTTGTTTATGGTATTAGTCAAGCAAAATATGATGGAGATATAAAAAAAGCTATAGCAAGTATGGTTTCGGAAACCTTAGGTGGAGTTGAAACTAAGTATGTTTTGATAATGGGAGTAAGTGAAGATATTAAAACAGAATTAACTGATACAATAATGCTTGCTGGATATAATCCAGATACTGCAAAGGCATTTTTAGTTTCTATTCCAAGAGATACATTTGTTGGAAAGAGTAAATCCAAAGCAAAGGCAGTTGATAAGATAAATGCACAATATAGTAATAAAGGTGTAGAAGAAACTATATCAGCTGTTGAAAATTTAACAGGAGTTGGAATAGATGATTATATAGTTGTTAAAACAAGTATGTTAGTGCAAATTGTAGATTTAATTGGTGGAGTAGAGTTTGATGTTCCAATTAATATGAATTATGATGATCCTACTCAAAATTTACATATACATTTATCTAAAGGTTTACAAACTATTGATGGAGATAAAGCAGAGCAATTATTAAGATTTAGACATAATAAAAATGGAACTTCATATTCATCTGATTATGGTGATAACGACTTTGGAAGAATGAGAACACAAAGAGAGTTTATGAAAGCTACTGCAAAGCAAACTTTAACTTTGAGTAATGTGCCAAAAATAAAAGATATTATAAATACTGTTTCGAGTAATTTAATAACAGATTTTTCTACAAAAGAAATGATAGCGTATGTGCCACAATTAGCAGTATTTAATGCTGACACTTTGGTTATGGAGCAAATTCCAGGTACTACAAGTATGATAAATAAAATTTCATTTTTCTTAGCAGATGAAGATGAAACAAAAGAAATGATGAAGACTATTCTTGAAGATTTTAATACAAAATAAATTTAAGCTTAAAAGTTTTAATATATTTTTTAAGTTATGGTTTGTGGGGACTGTTTTAGAAAATGTTATAAACTTTAGTGAATTACATTTTCTTAAATTGGGAGAATAACTAAAAAAAATATATTAAAACTTTTTTTAAACTATATTTTTTTCATAACTTTAATTTAAGCTTAAAAGTTTTAATATATTTTTTAAGTTATGGTTTGTGGGGACTGTTTTAGAAAATGTTATGAACTTTAGTGAATTACATTTTCTTAAATTGGGAGAATAACTAAAAAAAATATATTAAAACTTTTTTTAAACTATATTTTTTTCATAACTTTAATTTAAGCTTAAAAGTTTTAATATATTTTTAAAGTTATGGTTTGTGGGGACCGTTTTAGAAAATGTTATGAACTTTAGTGAATTACATTTTCTTAAATGGGGAGAATAACTAAAAAAATATATTAAAACTTTTTTTAAACTATGCTGAAAATCTAAGTTATGTATTAAAATAGTCCATTATTCCACCATAAATTCCCCATGCAATAGTGTCTTGATAGCTATCGTTTTGTAAATCACTTGCTTCTTGTGCGTTTGATAGAAATCCACATTCTATTGTAACTGTAGGAATTTTTACATTGTCCATAATATATTTTCCAGAAAGCGCTGATATTTCTCTTTTATTTTGTTTTTGGATTGTATAGTTTAAATTGTTTTGAATATCTGTAGCTAATTGTTTGCTTTTTTCATTATCTGACTGATAAAAACTTTGCCACCCATAATATTGGTTTTGAGGGATTTTATTTAAGTGAATAGAAATAAAAGCTTCTGCATCAGAGGTATTTGCAATTTCAACTCTATTTTTCATATCTGATACTTTTTTACTTCTTATAGTTTTTTTATCTAAATCGTAAATTCCATTTTCGTCAGACCTAGTTAAAATTACAGTAGTGCCACTTTGTTCTAATAACTCTTGTAATTTCAAAACAATTTTTAAATTGATTTCTTCTTCTGTAACACCAGTATCAGATGAAGCTCCTCCGATCAGGTTTACCATGTCCGGCATCTAATATTACTATATGACCAGATACAGGTGTGCTAGAAGTTTCAATTGTTTTTGACATGTTATTTTTTTCATTAAATGCGATTGATGCAAATGAAATCATTAGAACTGAAATAAAGAATATTATTCTTTTTTTATTTAAAATAATCATAAAAATTCTATCCTTTCAGAAATTATTATTTAATATTTATTCTAAAACTAAAAATATATTCTTAAATGAATAAAAAAGCTAATAAGCGACAAAAATAATGAAAAACAAGGATTATGAAAAGGGGAATAAAAATGATTTTTAAAACTTTAAATATTTCAGGAGTTCTACTAGATAAAAGTCAATTAATGAAGTACATGGAAAAAATAGCTACTCAACATAACATAAAAATTAATTCTGATAAAAACACATATCCTATACCTAGTTTAAACGAAAATTATAAATTCATTCTTGAAACATATAGAATATTAAATGAACATATAAAATTGGGAATTAAAATTCATTCGGCAGGAGAGTGGATTTTAGATAACTTTTACATTGTTGAAGAAATAGTAAAAACAATTAGAAAAGAATTGAGTTTAAAAAAATATTCTAAAATGATTGGGATAGCTTCTGGAAAATATGAAGGTTTTGCAAGGAGTTATGTTTTGGCATCTGAAATTGTTTCATATACAGATTGCAGAATAGATAGTGAAACAGTATATAGTTGTTTAGAAGCATATCAAAAAAATAAAATGCTTAGTATCGAAGAAATTGCGAATATTGGAGTGTTTTTGAAAATTGCAATAATAAATCATATTAGAGAAATATGTGAACGAATTTTTTCTTCACAAATTCAAAGATTTAAAGTTGAAGAAATAATAGAGAGATTAGTAGAGCAAAAGGACGTAAAAGAAAGAGTTTTTATAAATAAATTTAATTATAATAGTAGTTTTGAAAATGAACTTAAATATCCTTTTATAGAATATATGTCATATAGATTAAAGAAATATGGAAAACTTGCAGGGACATATCAAGAAATATTAGAAGAACAAGTTTTGAAAATGGGGCTTACAATTTCTGAAGTAATACAAAAAGAGCATTTATATATAGCAGATTTGAAAATAACTATGGGAAATTGCATAAAAAGTTTAAAAGATATTAGTAGAATAAATTTTACGGAATTGCTTGGGGAAATGAATGGTGCAGAGGAAATTTTAAATAAAGATCCTATAGGTATTTATGAAGAAATGGAGCAGGAAACCAAAAGTTATTATAAATCTGTTATAGAAAAGCTTTCTAAAAAAACTAAAATTTCAGAAGTATATATTGCAGAAAAAACTTTAGAATTAGCTAAGAGATATGAAAATTCTGAAGGAATTTTAAAAAGAAAAAAAGCACATGTAGGATATTACTTAATAGATGAGGGATTAGAGGAATTAAAGTCTGTTTTAACTGGTAAAAAAATAAGAAACAAAAATTTAAAATATAAAGCTAGATTATATACAGCTAGTTTTGTTAGTATAAGTTTATATTTAGATTTTATTATTTCTTTATTAATATATTTAAGTAGTTCAAGTGTCATTTTATGGATTATATCTTTTTTAATTTTATGGATACCAATTTCAGAAATTGTTATTAGAATATTAAATTATTTTATGAGTAAATTAAAATCCCCTGTTATTATTCCTAAAATGAATTTTGAAAATGAAATTCCTAAAGAAAAAACAACATTTGTGGTAATTCCAACAATATTAAAAACCAAAGAAAAAGTGCAAGAAATGATTCATAAATTAGAAGTATATTATTTAGCAAATCCTTATGATAATTTATATTTTGCACTTTTAGGAGATGTTACGGAGGAAAATTATAAAAATACAGATTTTGATAATGAGGTGCAAGAAACTGGAATTTTAGAAACTAAAAGATTAAATGAAAAGTACAAAAAAGATGGCTTTAAAAGATTTCATTTTTTATATAGAAATAGAACATGGAATGATGGAGAAGGGAAATTTATTGGTTGGGAAAGAAAAAGAGGACTTTTAGTTACATTTAATGAGTATATTAGAGGAATTATAGGGAATAACTTTGCAGTTAATAGTATAGAAAATGAAAAAGATAAATTGCCTAGATTTAAGTATATTATAACTTTAGATTCAGACACAAATTTGTCATTGAATTCGGCTGGAAAATTAATTGGAGCAATGAGTCATATTTTAAATATTCCTGTTATAGAGGAAGGAAAAGTGGTTTCTGGATATGGAATTATGCAACCACGAATTGGTCTTGATTTAAGCTTGGCTAAAAAAAGTAAATTTGTTGAGTTATATAGTGTAAGTGGTGGAATTGATTTTTATACAAATGCTATATCAGATATTTATCAAGATTATTTTAAAGAAGGAATTTTTACTGGTAAAGGAATTTATGATATTGATGTTTATAATGAAGTGTTGCAGAATGAAATTCCAGAAAATACTGTGCTTAGTCATGACCTTTTAGAAGGAAATTATTTGCGTTGTGGTTTAATTACAGATGTTATGTTATTAGATGGTTATCCTTCTAAATATATCTCTTATATAAAAAGAAATCATAGATGGGTTCGTGGAGATTTTCAAATTTTTAAATGGCTTTTCAATAAAAAATTAAACGAAATATCTAAGTTTAAAATTTTTGATAATCTTAGAAGAAGTATGATAAAAATATTTGGAATTATTGGAATTTTAATTAGTTTATTTACAAAAAATTTATTTGTAAGTGGAATTTTTCTAGGGATATCAATAGTTTCCGTTATAATTATGTACTTGCTTGATATAATAAATTTTATAATTTTTAAAGAGAGTAATATTTATGGAGCAATTTATTCACATAAAAAATTTTCTAAAGATATAAATGGAATGGCTTTAAGTTTTTATAAAATTATTTTAGAGATTTTTTTCTTACCCTACGAAGCGTATGAAAATTTGGATGCTATGATTCGTAGTTTTTACCGAATGACAAAAAAAGTGAGGCTTTTAGAATGGGTTACTGCCGAAGATGGAGATATAAAAACAAAAAATGATATTTTGAGTGTATATAAAGAAATGATAATTAATATTTTTCTTGGAATTTTATTAATTATTTTTGGAAATATTTTTTTGAAAATTTTAGGAATAATTTGGCTAATTGCTCCTTCCGTAGCGTTTTATATTAGTCAAGAAAAAAATGAAAAAATAGAAATAAATAAAAAAGATAAAGAAAATTTATCAGAAATTGCATTAAGAACATGGAAATTTTTTGAAAATCATATTAATGAAAAAAATAATTATTTAATTTGTGATAATTATCAAGAAGATAGAAAAGAAAAAATAGTTAGGAGAACTTCATCTACAAATATTGGATTAGAATTTTTGTCAATAATTTCTGCTTATGATTTAAAATTTATAAATTTTGAAAAAGCAAAAGATTTAATAAAAAAATTATTAAATACTGTAAAAATTTTATCAAAATGGAATGGTCATTTATATAATTGGTATAGAACAGATACATTAGAACCGTTAAAACCAATGTATGTTTCAACAGTAGATAGTGGAAATTTTGTAGGATATTTATATATATTAAAAGATTTTTTAAATGAACACATAAACAAAGACGAAGTTCCAATGTTATATGAAGATGTAAATAAATTAATTATAGATGCAGATTTTTCGGAATTATATAGTGAAAAAGATAAATTGCTTTCAATAGGTTTTAATTTAGAGGAAAATTCTTTAACAGATTCATATTATGATTTTTTAGCCTCAGAAGCAAGACAAGCAAGTTTAGTTGCAATAGCTAAAAGGCAAATTCCTGTAAAACATTGGAATGCTTTGAGTAGAACAATAACAATTTTTAAAGACTATAAAGGTCTTATTTCATGGACTGGTACGGCATTTGAGTATTTAATGCCAAATTTGAATTTGAAAAGATATAAAGGAAGTCTGATAGATGAGTCTTGTAAATTTGCAATTTTGAGTCAAAAAGAATATTGTAAGAGATTAGGTGTTCCGTGGGGAATTTCGGAATCGGCATATAATTTAAAAGATTTGAATAATAATTATCAATATAAAGCATTTGGAATACCATGGCTTGGTTTAAAAAGAGGTTTAGAATATGATTTAGTAATTTCACCATACAGTACTTTTTTGGCTTTGCAAGATGGTGAGATGTCTGCACTTAAAAATATAGAAGAATTGAAAAAAGCAGGTGCTTATGGAGAATACGGATTTTTTGAGTCTATTGATTATACATCAAATAGATTGAAGGAGGGGGAAACTCATGCAGTTGTAAAAACATATATGGCACATCATCAAGGTTTAATTTTAAATTCAATTAATAATGTATTAAATAACAATATCCTTCAAAAAAGATTTAATAATAATCCTGAAATTGAGGCAGTAGAGATTTTACTTCAAGAAAGAATGCCAAAAGATATGATTATTACTAAGGAGAAGAAGGAAAGACCTGAAAGACCGAAAGTTTTACAAGATTCTGGATATATTCAAAAAACATTTGAGAATATAGATAAAACAAGAAAAAATTATAATGTAATTTCTAATGAAGATTATAAAGTTATTATAGATGATACAGGTGAAGGATATAGTGAGTATAAAGATGTATTTATTAATAAATATAAACCAGGATATGAAATAAAACAAGGTATGTTTTTTTATGTTAAAAATTTAAAAACAAAAAGAATAATTGATATTAATAAAAATCCAAAAGTTATATTTACACAAGATAAAGCTAAGTTTATAGTGCAAGAAGGTAGCTTGAAACTAACTATGTCTATAACGGTAAATCCAAATAAACCTGTAGAAATTAGAAGATTAGAAATAGAAAACATGGGAAGTTCAGAAGAGGTACTAGATGTGTCTTTCGATTTTGTACCTAGTTTAACAAATCCTGAAACAGAATATGCTCATCCAGCATTTAGCAGTATGTTTTTAAAATATGAGAGGAAAGAAAATGACATTATAATTGAAAGAAGAAATAGAGATTTAACAAAATTTATGTATTTGGCTACAAGTTTATACACAGAAAAGGGACAAATTGTGGATACAGGTTTTGAAATTGATAAAGAAAAGTATTTAGGAAGAGCAAATTTTGGAGAACCATCTGCTATTAGAGATGCAAGAAATTTTAGCAATAATTTGAATTATGCAATAAATAAGGTATTAGCAATGAAACAGGTTTTAAAATTACCAGCTGGGGAAAAGGTTAATATTAATTTTCTACTTAGTATTTCAGAAAATAAAGAAGAAGCAATTAATAATTTGAATGAATGTAAGGTGGAGGATGAAATATTAAAAATATTCGAAATCTCAAAAGCTAGAACAGAAGAGGAATTAAAGTATTTGCAAATTAATTCTAAACAAGCAAATTTATTTCAAGATTTATTAAATTATATTTTAATTCCTGAAGTTAGTAAAGACATTGAAATAGATATAAATAAAAATTATGAAATAAATAGTTTATGGAAATTTGGTATTTCTGGTGATATTCCAATAATTTTAGTAAAAATAAAAGATTTATCAAGCATAGAAAATTTGCAAGAAATAATAGAGGCATATTTATTTTATAGAATTAAAAAAATTTATGTAGATTTAGTTATAATAAATGAGGAAGATAATGTTTATGAAAGGTTTGTTAAAGATAGCATTGATGGAATAATATTAGACAAACAAATTAATTATTTAAAAGATATAAAATCTGGAATTTTTATTTTAAATGCTAATGAAATAGAAAAAGAAGATTTAGAAGTGTTAGATATAAAATCAAAAGTTTTAATAAATGCTGAAAAAGGTGGTATTGCTCATTTTATTAAAGAGCAGAAAAAAGATAAATCTAAAGTGTTAAATAAAAATATAAATACTGAAGAAGAAATTATAGAAAAAAGAAATGAAGAATTATTATTTTTTAATGAGTATGGTGGATTTTCTCAAGATGGTAGGGAATATAAGTTTGCTACTAATTTTGAAAATAAATTACCTACAGTTTGGAGCAATGTAATAGCAAATAAAATGTTTGGAACAGTTGTAACGGAAAATATGTGTGATGTTATTTGGAATAAAAATAGTAGATTGAACAGAATAACTGCTTGGAACAATGATACTGTATCTAATATTCCATCGCAAATTATATATGTTAGAGATTTAAATAATAATAGGGTGTGGACTTTAAATAGCGGTGTTTTACCAAATAAAAATTATTATTATGTAACTTATGGTTTTGGGTATGCGAAATATCAAAATGTGAGTGATGGAATTTTACAGGAAACAGATATATTTGTTCCGAATGATAGTAGTATGACTGTAAATAAAATTAGATTGAAAAATACAACATCAGAGGAAAAGAAATTAAAAGTATTGGTATATTTAAAAACAGTTTTAGGAGAAGATGAAATTAGAACTAATGGGGCAGTTTATATAAAAAAACATAAAAATATGATATTGCTTAAAAATATTTTAGGAACAGAAGAATTTAAAAAAATTGCTTATATAACTTCAAATTTAGAAATAAAAGGATTTACTAAAAATAAAAAGATATTTTTTGGTAATGGAGACATTCAAGCTCCAGATAGTTTATTTTGTGAAAATTTTGAAAATAAAAATGGGATTGGAAATTGTGTAGGGCTTGAATTTGAAATAGAATTAAATCCCTATGAAGAAAAATATTTTAATATAGCAGTTGGCCAAGAAAATAATATTTCTGATGTCGAGAAAGAAGGTGTCAATATAAATGACACCAAAGTACTTGACACCAAGTTAGATGGTGTCAGTAAAAAGTGGTTAAATATTACGAATGTATTAAATATAAAAACACCTGATAATAGTTTAAATATTTTGATTAATGGTTGGATAGTTTATCAGACTATAGTGTGCAGATTATGGGCGAGAACAGCATTCTATCAATCTGGAGGAGCTTATGGATTTAGAGATCAATTGCAGGATTGTTTAGGAATGAAATATATTGATATTGAATTTCTAAAAGAGCAAATTATAAAATGTAGTATGCATCAATTTTTAGAAGGTGATGTTTTGCATTGGTGGCATGAAGAAACTAAGAAGGGTTCTAGAACTAAATTTTCTGATGACTTTTTATGGCTTCCTTATGCGGTATTTGAATATATTAATGTTACAAGTGATTATTCTATTTTAGATGAAGAGGTAGAATATTTAAGTGGTAGAGAGTTAGAACATGATGAGCAAGAAATATATAGTCAATTTTATAAAACAGATGTTAAAGAAAGTATTTATAAGCATTGTATAAGAGCAATAGAGAGAGCTTGTAATTTCGGTAAAAATGGCTTTCCTAAAATAGGCTCAGGGGATTGGAATGATGGTTTTAGTAATATTGGTCCAAATGGCGAAGGTGAGAGTGTGTGGCTTGGATTTTTCTTGTATGATGTTTTAAACAAATTTGTAAAAATTTTTGAATATAAATCAGATAAAGAAAATTTAGAAAAATATACTACAATAAAAGAAGAACTAAAGAGAAATTTGAATACTAAAGGTTGGGATGGAAGATGGTATAAAAGAGCATTTACAGATAATGGAGAGGTTCTTGGTAGTATTAATAGTGAAGAATGTAAAATAGATAGTATTTCACAAAGTTGGGCAGTAATTTCTGAGGCAGGAGATAATGATAAAAAATATATTTCGATGCAAGAATTAGAAAATAATTTAGTGGATAGAGAAAATAAAATTATAAAATTATTTTGGCCAGGTTTTGAAAATTGTAAATTTAATCCAGGTTATATAAAAGCATATCAAAATGGAATAAGAGAAAATGGTGGGCAGTATACACATGAGTATTATTGTTAGCACCATTTTTTGATTATATTAAGTTATGAAAATATTGATACTCTTTAAAAAATTAAATTTTGGTATTTTTTTAAAGATATTTTAATTTACAAAAAGTATATATTTTATTCATTATCCCAACTACGCACAGTATGTAAAATTAAAAATTTAACATACTGTAGCTAGTCGGTCCCCACGAAGCTCATTCATAAAATATATACTTTTCGTAATTTATATGTAAAAACTTAAACTTTGAAAATATTGATACTCTTAAATACATATGATATAATAGTTAAAGTAATTAAGGAGGAAATAAGTGAGATTAGAAGATTACAAAAAAGTAGAAACTACTAATATAGATTTTAAAGTTGATTTAGAAAAAGAAAAACCCAAGAGCTGGTTAAAATCTGTGTCAGCGTTTGCAAATACAAAAGGTGGGATAATTTTATTTGGAGTAGATGATAAAACTCGTGAAGAAAAAGGAATAACAGATGTAGTAAAAGCAACAGAAAAAATATCAGAACTTATTAATGCTAGAATTGAACCTTTACCAAGATATGAATTGAATTATTTTAAAGAAGATGGAAAAGATTTTATTGAATTAGAAATTGGAGATGGACCAATTACGCCATATTTTTATGTGGCAGATGGAAGAAAAGAAGCTTTTATAAGATCTGGAAATCAAAGTATATCAGCACCAGCACATATATTACAAAATTTAATATTAAAAGGGAAAAATATAACATTTGATTCATTACCAAGTGAATATAATGTTGGTGATTTAAGTTTTACACTATTAATTGCTACAATAAAGGATAAAACAGGAAAGAAATTTAACGAGGATAGAGATTATATATCTTTAGGATTAGCAGACAAAAATAAAAAATTAACTAATGGAGGAGTATTATTGAGCGATCAAGGAGCTCTTAGTCAATCAAAAGTTGTGTGTACAAGATGGAATGGATTAACCAAAGGTTCAATTAAGGAAGATGCATTGGATGATAAAGAGTATACTGGAAGTTTAATAAGCTTGTTAGAAAATACAGATACATTTATAAAAAATAATTCAAAAAATAGTTGGAAGATAAAAGGAATGGATAGAGTAGAATACGAAGATTATCCAATAACTGCAAGAAGAGAAGCAATTGTAAATGCTTTAATTCATAGAGACTATCAAATATTAGGTTCAGAAATACATATTGATATGTATGATGATAGACTTGAAATTGTTTCTCCAGGAGGAATGATAGATGGAACTCAAATTCAAAATTTAGAAATTGGTAAAGTTCCATCTATGAGAAGAAATACGATTATATCAGATGTATTTAGTAGGCTTCATTATATGGATAGAAGAGGCAGTGGACTTAGTCGTATAATAGAAAGTTATAATGACTTTATAGAAAAACCAAAATTTTTATCAGATGAGTCATCATTTACTGTAATTTTTCCGAATAAAGGTTATAGTCCGGTTTTGACAATAAATAATCCGGTAATAACCGGACAAAATGGAAATATTGTATCAGATGAAGATTATTTTTTAATAAAATTATATAAAAATTTAGGAGATAAAGTTAGAGCAAAAACATTATCAGAAATGAAATTATTTTTTACAAAGTTTCAATATAGCAATATGTTCACAAGAGAAGAAGTAAAAAAATTTTTTCATGTACAAAATTCTAGAGCATCTGAAATAATATCATTATTATTAACAAATAATATGATAGAAAATGTAGAAGGAAATAAATATAAGTTTAAAAGATAGTCCGGTATAGTCCGGTTTTGTATAATAAAAAGTCCGGTTAAAACCGGACTTTTTATTATACAAAATTTAACAAACTGTAGCTAGTCGGTTCCCACGAAGCTCATTCATAAAATATATACTTTTCGTAATTAAAATACCGAAGCTTGAAAAAATTTTTCTAATATGGTTTAATATAATTGTATAATTATATTAAAAATAAGGAAATTTTTATATATGGAAAAAATCACAATAGATGAGCAAAATAAAAGAAGAATACAAAAGTATTTAAAACAGTTAGTAGGTATATATGGTTATGAAAATGATATTGCATTATTAGAGGAAAAAGGACAACTAACAGAAGAATTAGCAATAAAAGTTTTTTCAGAAATTATGAATGATGCGTATAGAACAAGAACTATGCTAGAGCCAAAAGAAAATAGTGAATTTAAGGAACAAATTGAAGAAACATTCTTAAAATATGATAAAATTCCAAAGCCAGAACAATTTGAGCAATATGGATTTTATGATGGCGCATATAACAATATGGAATTAGATGAAATTTTTTCTAATATGCAGATTGCATTTGAATTAAGAGAATTAGGCAACAAATATTATGAATGTAGAGATTTAAGAAATATTGCAAATACAGTAATAAATTCTATTGATGGAATAGAAAAATATAAAATTAATGTACCATCAGAGGCAAAAGAAGAACTACAAAAAGTACAAGAAGAATTAAGAATGTTATTGAGTGCAGAAAAAACAGATATTAAAGGTATTCAAGAAAGAATAGAATTATATAATGAACATGCTACTAATATATGGATTGATTATTTAACAAGCGTAGATGATGTTGAAAATGGTCAGTATAGATGGGTTATCCATAATTTAACAAAAGGAGAATTAGAGGGTGATTTCAGAAACAAATATATGTCTACATCACTTATGACTAACAATGAAATGGGAAGATATGGAAGTGCTAATTACGGACTAATAATAAAACCTAAGCATATTGTTTGTGCAAGTTATAAAGATACATATACACTTAATACAAGAGATGATGAAGAAAATTTATTCAATATTAAACCACCTCTTATGTTACCACAAGAAATAGAAGATCTTTGTATAAAGCAAACTATTGAAAAAAATGGGGAAATGTTAAATTATGAAAAAGCACCTATTTATTCAGAAATTGTTGTTGATGAATATGATATAGAAGGAGCTTATTATGTAAGTTATGGAGAGCACGAATTAGCAAATGATTATGAAAGAGCAAAAAAGGTAGCAGATGAAAGAGGATTACCTTTAATTGAAAGAGATATTAGTAAGTATAGAGCAGAACATGGATTTGAACCAATGACAGAAAAATCAAAACGAGATTTATGTAGGAATGTATTATGGAAATGTTGTGCAGGAAATAAAGAATTAGAGCAAATATATAGCCAATTTTCAAAAGAATTTATAGATAATCATTTTCAAGAATTTTATGAACAATTTATGAAAACAAAAGAAAATCCAGAATATTCTAAAGAGGATATATTAAGAACTTTTGCAGATGTTGCAAGAAGAGATATGATTTTTGGAAAAATATCACAAAATATAGATGAGATGTATCAAAGTGAAGAACAAAAAGAAACCGTACCAGATTTTAAAGAAGATGGATTAACTGAATTTGATGAAAAAACAATGGCAGAAAAACAAGAAACACAAGAGGTAGTAGATAATAGTGGAGCTAGAATAAATGAGTTTGGAGAAATTATAAGAGAAAATAAAATACAAAAAAACAATATGTGGGAAAATAGGTTTAAAAGTTGGTATGGTGCAATAGATAAAGTTTCACAAAATTCAAAAAGTAAATTTTTAAAAATGAAAGCAGATATATTAAAAGCAATTACTAATAAAATTAAAGAAAGAACTAACATAGATAAAATACACAAAGATACAAATGAAAGGTAGGTAATTCATTTGAAACAAGAATATATAGATGCTTTTTCTGAAGTAAATGAAATAATTAAAATGATGCCAGAGGAATTATCTAATAAGATTCCTAGTAAATTTAAGGAAATGTTAGAAGATGAAAGAAATAAAGAATATAATCCTAATATACAAGAGCCATTGGAAAAACAAAAATTGAAAAATGAAACAATAATAATATTGGGTTTGATATATAGAGATTTTCTATGTCCTCAAGATGAGAAAAGAAGATTACAAGAAAAAGATGCTAGAGAATTACAAGAAGTACAAAAAGCCATAGAAGAAGAAACAAGAGAAAAATATAATCCAGATGAAATGTTTAAAAATAAAAGTCAGAATATTATTGAAGAAAAACAAACTGCTGAACAAACTAGTATGATTGTAATGAAAGAAGAAAAATGGTACCAAAAAATATTTAAGATTATAAAGAGTTTATTTAAAAAAGAATGATAAGTTAAATAATTCATAGTAATGAAATGTACATGCAGTCAAAATTTGCACAGCAAAATAGTCAAAAAATGTACAGTAAAATGGTCAAAAATTGCACAATACATATTGAAAAAAATATAAAGAGACATTTTGTAGATCCTTCACTAGGATGTGCGATTTTGCATATTACTCCAGAAAAATTAATAAATGATTTAGAAACAATGGGATTATATTTTGAAGCTTTATGCGAAAGAGATTTGAAAATATATGCAGAAAGTAT
>CANRQI010000010.1 GCA_947632835.1 uncultured Clostridia bacterium | reverse complement strand
CGACTAGCTACAGTATGTTAAATTTTTAAATTTTACATACTGTGCGCAGTTGGGATAATGAATAAAACATATATTTTGGTAACTTTTATGTATTATCAAAAACACCGAAACATAAAGAAATTTCATATAGACTTTTAGCGTATATTGTGATAAAATCTTACTATATTTGCTTTTGAGTAAAGTAAGAAAGGAACGGATTTTGCATGGAAGATTATAGTGCCAAATTAACTGCAGAACCATTTTTATATACAGAAACAAAAATAATAGCTGAGTATATATTAAATGGAGAAAATCCAATAGAACTGAAAAAAAGAAATATAGAAGAAAATTTAGTACATCATAAAAAAATAGGGAGTGTTAAGAGAGTTAATGCTCCAATTTTTAGAAGATTAAGTGTGATGGACGAAGATTTAATGAATGATTTTGTATATTCAGATATTGATAATAGTAAATATATTTTATTATATGCAATAATGAAAACTGATAAATTAGTTAGAGATTTTATGTTAGAAGTTTATAAATATAAATTATTTATGAGAAAAGATTATATAGAAAAATTTGAAATAGATAATTGGTATGAAGAAAAATGTATTTGTAGTCAAACTTTAAGGGAATTGAGTGATAGTACAGCTATGAAATTAAAACAAGTAATTATGAAAATTTTGCAAGATGCAGGATTGGTATTAAAAGAAAAAAATAGATTTAAGGTTGAAAAATCATTATTAAAAGAAAAACTTATTAATCAAATCAAAAAAAATGGAGACCAAGAATATGCAATAGCGATAGGAGGAACATTATGAGTAATATAAATACTAGACTACAACAGATGACTGATAAGATTAATTCAGGAAAAATTGTTGAATCTACTGGACTTGGAAATGAAATTAATTTTAGAGTATTTGATTATGATCCTGAAGATGAATATATTGTAAGAGATTATTTATATAATTATTTGTTGGTGAAAAATGATAACATAAAAGTATTTGATATATATGATATTATAATAAATATTCTTAAAGAAAAGGGTTTTTTAGAAAAAACTTTTGAATATGAAAAGAAAAAAGGTACAAAATATGTAAATTCAGTAATACAAAAAACTCTAGCAATTAGTTCGAATAGCGATTTGATAGTGAAGTATATTAAAAATAATATGCCCAAAGATACAAGTACGATTATTTTTATAACAGGACTTGGAAAATGTTATGGAATTGTTAGAGGGCATACAATTCTTAATAATTTACATAGTATAATAACATCTAATCCTTTAATAATGCTATATCCAGGAAGATATGATGGACAAAGTTTTAGATTATTTAATATATTAGAAAATGATAATTATTATAGAGCTTTTCAATTAGTAAATAGGAAATAAGAAGGGAAAAATTAGTATGAGTAAGTTAAGAGAAATTTATACTAAAGATATTGATAGAGAGATACAAGGTGTTATTAAAGTTGATGATGAGAGTTACATAAAGCAAGAATTAGAAGAATATGTTGTTACAGATGAATTATTAAAACATTTTAATAATTTTTTTAATAGTTACAATTCAAGCATTGATAATAGAACTGAAAAAATGGGTGTATGGATTTCTGGTTTTTTTGGTTCTGGTAAATCTCATTTTTTAAAAATTATTTCTTATTTGTTAGAAAATAAAGAAGTTGATGGAAAACATGCTGTAGATTATTTTGATGATAAAATTCCAGATATTAATTTATTAGCAAATATAAAAAAAGCAGGAAATATTTCAACAGATGTAATTTTATTTAATATAGATTCAAAGGCATCTTTAGATTCAGTTGAAGGTAAAGATAAAATTTTGTCTGTTTTTGAAAAAGTATTTAATGAAAAAATGGGGCTTTCTACAATTCCTCATGTTGCCGAGTTAGAAAGATTTCTTATAAAAGAAGGAAAGTACGAAGAATTTAAAGACAATTTTAAAGATGAGTGTGGAGATGATTGGTTAACATCACGAAATGATTTTTATTTTAGAAGAGATGAAATAGTCAATAGTTATTCTAAAACTATGGAGAAATCAAAAGAAGAAGCTGAAAATTGGTTTGATAAATCAGAAGAAAGATATGATTTATCTATTGAAAAATTTGCTGAAAGAGTAAGAGACTATATAGCTTCAAAAGGAAATAATCACCACGTGGTATTTTTAGTTGATGAAATTGGTCAATATATTGGTGATGATAGAAGTTTAATGTTGAATCTACAAACTATTACAGAGGATTTAGGGCTTGAGTGTGGCGGAAAAGCATGGATTATAGTTACTTCACAAGAAGCAATTGATGATGTTATAAAAGTAGCAGGTGATGATTTTTCTAAAATTCAGGGTAGATTTGATACTAAATTAAGTTTATCTTCTTCAGATATTGATGAAGTAATTAAAAAAAGAATTTTATCTAAAAAGCCAGAATTTGAAGATTATTTAGAGGCTATTTATGATAAAAATGAATCAATTATTAAAAATTTATTGCAATTTAAAAATGATTCATATCAAAAGTTATATGGAAATAGAGAAGATTTTGCTGAAACATATCCCTTTATACCATATCAATTTAGGCTTATACAAAAAGTATTTACAGATATTAGAACTCATGGATATGCTGGAAAACATCTATCAAGTGGAGAACGTTCTTTGATAGGAGCATTTAAAGGAACGGCAAAAAGATATGCTGATGAAGAAATTAATACATTAATACCATTTTATGCTTTTTATGATACTATTGAAGAATTTTTAGAGCATCAAGTAAAAAATGTAATAAATGAAGCCAAAAATCTTGTTAAAGATGGTATATTACAAGACATTGATATAAAAGTATTAAAAATGTTATTTATGCTAAAAAATATTGATTCATTAAAGGGGAATATTGATAACTTATCAGCATTATATGTTTCTAATATTAATGATGAAAAGCTTTCTATAAAAAAAGAAATAACAGATTCTTTAAAAAGGCTTGAAACTCAAACTTTAATTCAGAGAAATAATGAAGAATATAAATTTTTGACAGATGAAGAACAGGAAATTAATAGGGAAATTAAGCAAATAGTAATAGATTCAAATAGAATAACAAATTACTTAAATAAAATTATTTATGGTTATATTTATACAGATAATAAATTTACATATAAAGGAAGAAATTTTCCACTTACAAAATATGTAGATAATGTTAAATCAACTCAAGAATATGAAATAGGTATAAAAGTTATAGTTACTCAAAAAGAAATTGATGATAGAGAAATTATTTTTAAATCAGGAATAGAAAATAAGTTTGTTTATGTAAAACTAGAGCTTACTTTATTAACTTATAGTGAAATAGAAAGTTACCTTCAATTTGAAGATTACAGAATAAGCAAGAGTGGTGTGATGCAAACTCCACAAATAGAGGAGATATTGAGAGCAAAAGGAAGAGAAGCAGAATTTACTGAAAAAAGAATAAGAGATAATATTAGAGAAATTTTAAATAAATCAACAATTATTATTAGTGGAGATAGACAAGATGGTATAAAATCTAAAGATGCTAAAGGCAGAATGAATGAAGCTTTAGAAATACTAATAAATAATATTTATACTAAATTTTCATATATTAAGAAAAATTATAGTGCTCAAGATATAAGAGAACTATGGAGTACTAATAAACAAATGAGAATGCAAGAAATTGAATTTGAAAATCAAAAAGCATTAGATTGCATGAAAGATTATATTGAAGAAAAAAATATATTTAATCTAACAGTTACAATTAAATCTTTATTGCAGGATTTTAGTAAAGCACCGTATGGATTTTTAGAAGATGATATTTTATATATTTTAACACGTTTAATAAAAGATGAAGTTGTATCTTTATATTATAGTAATGAAATGCAGAGTGTTACTTCTGAGGAAACTTTAAATAAAATTTTGAAAAAAGACTATTATGATAGAACTGTTGTAAAAATAAGAAAGAAAATTGATTTAAAATATATTAATGATTTAAAAATTATTGCAAGAAATTCATTTAATGAAATTAATCTTCCTGATGATGAAGATGGTTTAGTAAAAAGCTTTAAAGAAAAGTGTTTGTCAAATGGTATAGAAGAATTAAAAGATATATTGGGAAATTATAAAAATATAAAAAAATATCAATATCCAGGACAAGAAATAGTTGAAAAAGCAATTGAATTATTTGATAGTATTAAGCAAATAAGAAATACAGAAGAATTTTTCTTAGAAATTTCAAATAAAAAAGAAGAATTTACAGAAATATCTACTAAACTTGAAGCTATAAAAGAATTTTTTAGAAATTCTCAAAAAAATCTTTTCGACAATGCAAGAAATACAATGATTATTTATGATAATAATGAAGGATATTTAATTGAATCTCAAGAATTGAAAGATGTTGCAAATCGTATCAGAGAAATATTAAAAGCAGAAGAGCCATATAGTGATATTCCTAATTTATCTATATTAAGAAGTGAATTAATAGATTTATTAACTAATATATATGAGGAGCAATCTAAGCCTATTATAGAGATGGCAGAAAAGAATATTGAATATTTTAAAGGAGAACTAGAACGAGCTGGCATTAGAGAAGATATATTTGGAAAAGAATATATTGAAAGCTGTAAAAATACAATTGATTTATTAAATAAATCAATTGAATCAAAAGACATTTTTGCACAAAAAACAAGGCTAGAACAATTAAGAGAGAATTTTATAAATTCATTAGAAAAAAAGAAAAATGAAGCTAATAATGATGAAGAAAAGGCACTTGAAATCAATAAAAAATCAAGGAAAACAATTAGAACAGATTTACTTATGAATCGTTCTTATGAAATTAATTCGAGAGAGGATATTGATAAATATATTGAAGAATTAAAAGAAAAATTATTAAAGGAATTTGAAAAAAATAATAATTTAACCATTAAATAGGAGTTAAAAATAATAAAAAAATGGATAAAAATATATTAAGAAAATTTGCAATTGAATCAAGACAAGAATTAATGGAAAAAATATCTAATAAAATTAAAACATTGTATATTGATGAAGAATTTGAATTAGAACAAAATGGTGAAAATTATATATTAATTAATAATAATCATAGATTAGTATTTAATAAAGAAGAATATAATAATAGACAGCTTTTAATAGCAAGAATTAAGGAGGTTACGTTAAATCGAGTTATTGAAGAGTCTGCATATACATGGTTTAATAGGATAATTGCAATTAGATATATGGAAATACATGATTTAATACCTTTGACAAAGAATAATCAAAGTTTGGGAATAAGAGTGTTATCTTCAAAAGATAATATGCCTGATCCTGAAATTATGAAAATTTCAAATTTATTAAATTCTGAATTAGATATAGAATTTAATAAAGAACATTATGTAAATATTCAAGATATTAATAAAAGATTTGAATATATACTTTTATTAGTATGTAAAAAATTAAGAAATGTTATACCACAAGTGTTTGGTGGAATTAATGATTATATAGATGTTTTAATACCAGATAATTTATTAAATGAATCAGGTTATATAACTAAATTATTAAAAGATGTACCAATAGATAATTTTAACCAAGTTGAAATAATAGGGTGGCTTTATCAATATTATATAAGCGAAAAAAAAGATATTGTGTTTGAGAATTTAAAGAAAAATATAAAAATTAATAAATATTCTATTCCAGCAGCTACCCAGTTATTTACACCTGATTGGATTGTAAAGTATATGGTTGAAAATTCATTAGGAAAGTATTGGATAGAACATGGTGGAGATAAAAAATTAATAGATAAATGGAAATATTATATAAAATCTGAAAAATTACAAATAAAAGAAAAAATAAATCCAGAAGAAATAAAATGTATAGATCCATGCTGTGGTAGTGGACATATATTAGTTTATATGTTTGAAGTATTATTTCAAATATATGAATCTTATGGATATAGTAAAAAAGATATAGCAGAATTAATATTAAAAAATAATTTATATGGATTAGATATAGATGATAGAGCTGGACAATTATCAATTTTATCACTATTATTAAAGGCTAGAGAATATGATAAAGATATATTTAATAAAAATATAGTGCGAAGTTTAAATGTAATAAGTATTCAAGAATCATCTAAAATGAATAAAAGTGATTTGGATATTTTAAGAGATGAAGAAGAAAGTGATGTAAATGAAACTATAAGTTATTTATATAATATTTTTCAAAATGCAAAAGAAATTGGTTCTTTATTATTCATAGAAAATAGGGATTACGAAAAAGTTTTTAATGTAATTGAAAATGTAACTAATAGACAAGTAGAATTATTTGATTTAGAGAAAATAGTTGATATTAAAGAAAAATATATTCCTTTGTTAACGATTACAAAAATACTGAATAATAAATATGATATTGTTGTTACAAATCCTCCATATATTGGAAGTAAAGGGCTAAGTGATGCACTTAGAGATTATTTAGCAACTTATTATCAAGATGGAAAGTATGATACATATTCGAGTTTTATTTTAAAATGTATTGAACTTTGCAAAAATACTGGAAAAATCGGAATGATGACACCAAATACATGGATGTTTATTTCTTCATATAAAAATTTAAGATTAAAGTTAATAAATTATAATATTAATAGTTTATTGCATTTATCTAGTAAAGCTTTTATGGATGCTGCTGTAATAATAACATCTTTTATTTTAAGTAAAGATACAACAAATAATAATTTTATGTTTATAAATTTACAAGAATATGATAGTGAAAATCTAAAAGAAAGCTTTAGTGATTGTTTAGTAAATAATATTGTAAGTGTAAATAAAGAAAGATTTAAAAAAATTCCTAATAATACTTTTACATATTGGATGTCTGATAAATTTATAAATAATTTATCAATTGGTAAAAAAATAGGAGAAAAAATAATTAGTGATGGTCAGAATAAAACAGGGGATAATGATAAATATTTACGAAATATATGGGAGGTAAATAAAAATAATATTTCTCCAGATAAAAGATGGAATATTCATGCAAAAGGTGGAGAATATAGAAAGTGGTTTGGAAATTTAGATACTGTTATTGATTGGTCTGATAAAGCACGAAATTTTTATAAAAAAAATAAAGTAGCCAGAATTACACCAAAATATTTATGGTTTAAAAAGGGTATAACATGGACATTATTAAGTGGACTTAATAATTCATTTAGATTGTTACCAGAATATTGTACGTTTAACTGTGTGGGACCTGCAATATTTTTAAAAAATGATGCAGAATATAATTTAATTTTAGGATTATTAAATTCTAAAGTAGCAAAATTATATATTAATGGGTTTAATCCAACTTTAAGTTTGACTATAGGTGATATTTCTAATGTCCCTGTTTTAAATTATGAAAAAAAACTTGAAAAAATCAATAAACTTGTTGATAATAATATTTGTATTTCTAAAGAGGATTGGGATTCATTTGAAACAAGTTGGGAATTTAGAAAACATCCTTTAGTAGAATATAAACCTAAAGGTAATGCTAAAATAGAAGATATTTTTGAATCTTGGAAATGTGTTTGTGATGAAAAATTTAATTTATTAAAACAAAATGAAGAGGAATTGAATAAAATATTTATTGATATGTATGGATTGCAAAATGAGCTAAAACCAGACATTGAAGAAAAAGATGTAACTGTAAGAAAAGCTAATAGAGAAAGAGAAATTAAATCTTTAATTAGTTATGCAGTAGGGTGTATGTTTGGCAGATATTCGCTAGATGAAGATGGATTGATTTTTGCAGGGGGAGAATTTGAAAAATCTAGATATAAAACTTTTGAAGTTGATTTAGATAATATAATTCCAATTATGGAAGAAAGTTTTTTTACTAATGACATAGTTATAAAATTTAAAAAATTTATAGAAATTGTTTATGGAAAAGCAACATTATATGAAAATTTAGATTATATAGCTGAAACTTTAGGAAGAAGAAATGGAGAGAATTCAGAAGATACAATTAGAAGATATTTTATTAATGATTTTTATAATAATCATATAAAAATATATCAAAAAAGACCGATATATTGGTTATTTGATAGTGGAAAGAAAAATGGTTTTAAATGTTTAATTTATATTCATAGATATAATGAAGGAACAGTTGCAAAAATTAGATTAGATTATTTACATAGAATACAAAATATTTATGAAAAACAATTAATTGAAATTAATGAGAAATTATCACAGGATATATCAATTATAGAGAAAAAAAGTTTAACTAAGAAGCAATTAGATTATTCTGCAAAATTAGAAGAAACAAATGAGTATGATGAAAAAATTGCATATATAGCAGATGAAAAAATTAATATTGATTTAGATGATGGTGTATTAGTAAATTACAGTAAATTTACCGTAAAAAATCCTAAAACAATGAAAGAAACAAGTGTACTTGCAAATAGTAAAGATATAATTAAAAAGAAGAAGGAAAAGTAATATATGGAAGAAAGTGTGAAAAATTTATTAATATCAATAATAAATTCTAATTTTACATCTACTACTGGAAGATGCAGAAACAGAAAGATTATATTTTGGTATGACCCTGAACATTCTTATAGTGATTCTATTAATGAATTGAAAATAGAAAATACTGAAATTATAAAATATGATAATAATAGTTTATGGATTAGGTATCATATTGAAAAAGAAGAATTAAATAAAAATATAGTTATTTATCTACCATTTGAAAAAAATAAGAATGTAAGTAATGAGCTATTGGATTTAGAAACAGCAAATGCTGATTTATTGTTTAATCCAGATAAAGTAACTATGATATTAATTGATTTAGGACTTTCTGATGCTTGTAGACAAGTAGTAAAAAATAATGAATCTTTTTTTAAAGATAAAACTAGGAGAGAAGCTTTTATTAAATTTGATATAAAAGAGAAAAATCCAGAAAATATAGATTATATTATTACTGCTATTTTATTGGGTATTAAATCTGTAAATGTAGATGATATATTAAAAAATATTATAAAATGTTATTATGATGATTTAAAAAAATATGAAAAATTATTGAAATTTGGAAATGTAGAATTTATTATTGATTTATTAAATAAATATTTTGGAACAGAAATAAAAGAAAAAGAAAATTTTGAAAGCTTATTTAATTCCTTAATATTTACATATTTTGCTTCTAGTTTAAAAGATATAAATAAAATTAAAAAATATCAAAAATATATTTTAACTAATAAAATGACGAATATTCAAGTTTTTGTAAATAATTTAATGAGAGATAAATCTACAAAAAAATATTTTGAATTAATTTCTAATAATTTAATAGAAGAACTTGAAATAAAGAAGCTTTTAAGTACTTTAGAATTAGATGAATATAAATATTCTGATGCTTTTAAAACAATTGATGAAAATATTATTTCTTACATTACTAATGAATTGGAAAATGATGGAAAAGAATATAATAGTTATGAAAAATTAATTTTTTCAAGAGAAAGCAAATATTGGTATGAGAAATTTTGTAATGAATATAATTTTTTAAATATGGCAAATAATTATTTAAAAGAAGTTGATAAAATCAGTAGTTTAATAAAAACTTATGAAATAGAAAAATTTGTAGATTTATATAGCAAGAAAATATTTTTAATAGATACTTTATATAGAAAAATTTATTTTTTCTTTGATAAGATTAATGATAAAGATGTTTTTATGAAACTAAGAGAGAAAATCGAAAATCATTATATAAATAAATATATGTATGATTTATCACAAAAATGGTGTGATATTATAGAAAACTTGAATAGATATGATTCTAATAAATTAATATTACAAAATAATTTTTTTGATAAATATATAAAAAATCACATTGAAGGAGTACGTAGTTCTCGAATATTTGTAATTATATCAGATGCTTTTAGATATGAGTGTGCAAAGGAGTTAAATGATAAACTAAAAATATTTGGAACAAAATCTGATATAAATTATATGTTAGGATTAGTTCCATCATATACAGGGCTTGGAATGGCATCATTATTACCAAATAAAAAATTAGAAAGAGATTTAAAATATAAAGAAAATAAGAGTGATAATATTTTAGTAGATGGAGTAAATTCAGCTCGAAAAGAAAATAGAGAAAAAATTTTAAAGAAAGCTGTTCCTGAGTCTATGGTTATACAATATGATAAATTATATGAAATGATGAAGTCTGAATGGAAAAAAGAATTTGCAGGTAAAAAATTAATATATATTTATCATGATGTTATAGATAAAAGTGGGGAGCATGATGAAAATAATGTATTTGAATCATGTCAAAAAGCAATAGATGAATTGGAAAAATTAATTAGAGATTTGCATACTACTTTTGGTGGTGTTAATTGTTATATTACAGCAGACCATGGATTTTTTTATAGGAGAGAGAAAATAGAGGAGCATCAAAAAACGTCTAAAGATTTGAATGCAATTAAAGAAAAAAGAAGATATGAATATTCAGACCAAAAGTCTAGTGAAGAGGGAGTTATATCAATTAGTTTAGATTATATATTTGGAGAAAATAGTGGGTATGTAAATATTCCAAAAGGTTATAATATTTTTTCAAAAAAAGGTTCTGATTCTAAATATATACATGGTGGTGTATTACCACAAGAAGTAATTATTCCAGTTATAGATTTTAAATCAACAAGGACATCTGAAGAAACAAAAAAGGTTGGAATATCATATACAGGACTTACAACAAGAATAACAAATGCAATTACATATTTGGAATTTCAACAAGATAATAATATTGATGAAAATAATTTACCATGTAGATATTTATTATATTTTGAAGATGAGAATGAAAATAAAATTTCTAATGAGTGCATTATTATAGCCAATTATTCTAATATGGAAGTAAAAGATAGATGTTTTAGGGAAAAATTTGTATTTAAGAATATGGAATATAATAGAGATAAGAGTTATTTTTTAGTTATAACAGATGAAGAAACAGGTATTGAAAAATTGAGAATAAGGTTTATTATAGATATTCCAATTGCATTACAATAAACATGCAAAAATATTTATAAAATACTTGCAACAAATTTCCTTTTATATTATAATGGCAATATGTGATTTTTTTAAAAGGAGATAAAACAAATGAAAAGTAAGATTAAAGAACTTAAAGATGAAAAGGTTATAATGGAGATTGATGAAAATACAAAAATAACTTTTAAGATACCAAAGAAAAAATTAAAAATACCAGAAGGTTTAAATAATGTGAAGAAATTTGATGAAAAAATTTAATAACACTTTCTTTAATTTTTTGTGTTTTTGATATATTAAGTTATAAAAAATATTGTTTTATGAATGAGCTTCGTGGGGACCGACTAGCTACAGTATGTTAATTTTTTAAATTTTACATACTGTGCGTAGTTGGGATAATGAATAAAACACATATTTTTTATAACTGAATATATTTTGAAATTAAAATAGCACTCTCTTATTGACTTTGCTAAAATTAAGTATTATAATATAATTTGCAAAAAGAAAAAGTGCATGCAAATTTGTGCTTTTGAAGTGTTTTATTAAATAAAACCAATTTAGAAATAAGGGGGTTTTTTTATGAATGTTCAGAAATTTACACAGAAATCTTTGGAAACTATACAAAATGCACAAGATATAGCAATCAAAAATCAAAATGCTCAAGTAGAACAAGAACATATATTATTAGCTCTTTTAGAAGGTAAAGATAGTTTAATAAAAGAGTTATTGAAAAAGATGAAAATTTCAGAAAATTTTGAAGATGAAGTTAGAAAAAAAGTAGAAAATAAACCTAAAATAACAGGTTCAGCAAGACCAGCGAATGGAATCTATGTTTCTCAAGATGTAGATATTCTTCTTGCAAATAGTGAAACTATTGCAGAAAATATGAAAGATGAATATGTTTCAGTAGAACATATAATGATTTCTATGTTTGAAAATGGAAATAGAGATATTAAAGGGTTATTTCAAACTTTTAATATTAACAAAAATTCATTTTTAAAAGCATTAGCAAGTATTAGAGGAAATACTAGAGTAACCTCTGATAATCCTGAAACTACTTACAATGTTCTTGAAAAATATGGACAAGATTTAGTTGCTATGGCTAAAGCACAAAAGTTAGATCCTGTAATTGGTAGAGATACTGAAATAAGAAATGTTATTAGGATTTTATCAAGAAAAACTAAAAATAATCCATGTTTAATAGGCGAACCAGGTGTTGGTAAAACTGCAATTGCTGAAGGATTAGCTTTAAGAATTGTAAGAGGAGATGTTCCAGAAGGTTTAAAAGAATGTACAATATTTTCATTGGATATGGGAGCTTTAGTTGCAGGTGCAAAATATAGAGGAGAATTTGAGGAAAGATTAAAAGCAGTTTTGCAAGAAATAAAAAAGAGTGAAGGAAGAATTATTTTATTTATAGATGAACTTCATACTATTGTAGGAGCTGGAAAAACAGATGGAGCAATGGATGCAGGAAATCTTTTGAAACCAATGCTTGCTAGAGGAGAACTTCATTGTATAGGTGCAACAACATTAAATGAATATAGACAGTATATTGAAAAAGATCAAGCATTAGAAAGACGTTTTCAACCAGTTATGGTAGATGAACCTACAGTTGAAGATACAATTTCAATATTAAGAGGATTGAAAGAAAGATATGAAGTTTATCATGGAGTAAAAATATCAGATAATAGTTTAATAGCAGCTGCTACTTTATCTCATAGATATATTTCTGATAGATTTTTACCAGATAAAGCAATAGATTTAATAGATGAAGCTTGTTCAATGATAAAAACTGAAATGCAATCAATGCCTACTGAACTTGATGAGGTATCTAGAAAAATTATGCAATTGGAAATAGAAGAAACAGCATTAAGTAAAGAAAATGATGAAATTTCAGCAGAAAGATTAAAAGATATTTTAAAAGAAAAATCAGAATTAAAAACTAAATTTGACACAATGAAAGCAAAATGGGAAAATGAAAAACAAGCAATAGGTAAAGTTCAAAAATTGCGTGAAGATATAGAAAAGGTAAATGCACAAATCGAGAATGCTGAAAGAAATTATGAATTAAATAAAGCTGCTGAGTTGAAATATGGTAAACTACCAGAACTTCAGAAGAAATTAGAAAAAGAAGAGGAAATTTCAGAAAAAAGTAAAGAGGATGGATTATTAAGAAATAAAGTAACTGAAGATGAGATTGCTAAAATTATTTCAAGATGGACAGGTATACCTGTTACAAAATTGATGGAGGGTGAGAGAGAAAAAATACTTCATTTAGATGAAATACTTCATAAAAGAGTTATAGGTCAAAATGAAGCTGTAGAAAAGGTTACAGAAGCAATAATGCGTTCAAGAGCTGGAATAGGAGATCCAAAGAGACCAATTGGTTCATTTATGTTTTTAGGACCTACAGGTGTTGGAAAAACGGAACTTGCTAAATCTTTAGCAGAAAGTTTATTTGATGATGAACATAATATTATAAGAATAGATATGTCAGAATATATGGAAAAATTTTCAGTGTCTAGATTAATTGGAGCTCCTCCAGGATATGTTGGATATGAAGAAGGTGGACAACTTACTGAAGCAGTTAGAAGAAAGCCATATTCAGTTGTTTTGTTTGATGAAATAGAAAAAGCCCATCCTGATGTATTTAATGTATTGTTACAAATTTTAGATGATGGAAGAGTTACTGATTCTACAGGAAGAACAGTAGATTTTAAAAATACAATAATAATTTTAACTTCAAATTTAGGTTCGGATTATATATTAGAAGGAATTACAAAAGATGGAGAAATTTCTGCTGAAGCTAAAGAAAATGTGGAAAAATTATTGAAGCAAAGTTTTAGACCAGAATTTTTAAATCGTTTGGATGAAATTGTATTTTACAAACCTCTTAAAAAGACAGAAATATCAGCTATTTTAGATTTATTAATAAAAGATTTAGAAAATAGATTGGAAGATAAACATATAAAATTAGATTTAACAGATGAAGCCAAAAACTATTTGATAGATAATGGATATGATGAGGTTTATGGAGCAAGACCACTTAAAAGATTCGTTCAAAAGAAATTGGAAACATTAGTTGCAAGAAAAATTTTAAATAGAGAGATAATGCCTAATACCAAAATTACCATAGATTCTAAAGATAATGAATTATATATGAAATAAAAAATATACAAAAGTAGGAGTTATAAATGTTAGTAGAAAGAGAAATAAAAGAACTTGCAAATCGAAAGGAGTATGTTAAGGTTTTTAATTATTTTCATGCAGAATATACGGAAATGATGAAGAAATTTTTGTTACGTCATGAAGTAAAATTAAATGAAGATGATTGTCTTATAAATTATATAGTTAAAACCAGATGTTTTATGCCAAAATTTTCAAGTTATACAATACCAATTTCAAATGCAATGTATGATGAAAACTTACCTGAAAGTGTAAAGTATAATTTGCTTATGAATAGTTATCCAATAGTAAAAGATATGTTCAGCAAATAATTTTTGATAAAATGAAAATAATATTTTTAGGAGGTAGGAAATGGAATATAAATATAAACCAGTTGGAGTTTGTTCACAAGAAATGATAATAGATATAGAGAATGACATAATAAAGTCAGTAAAAATTATTGGAGGATGTGCTGGAAATACAGTTGGTGTTTCGAGATTAATTGCTGGAATGAAGATAGATGAAGCTATAAAAAGATTAAAGGGAATACCTTGTGGATATAAAAATACATCATGTCCAGATCAATTAGCTATAGCACTACAAGAAATAAAAGAAAAAAAGATAAGTTAAGTTTTAGAAAATGTTATGAACTTTAGTGAATTACATTTTCTTAAATGGGGAGAATAGCTAAAAAAATATATTAAAACTTTTAAAAAATGATTGCTATAATATGTAAACTTCAACGAAAATAAGCCAAAAAAATTGACAATTCAACAATTTTGTGCTACTATACACTCTAAGAAACACGCAATATACTTTTATTATAAGAAAGAGGCGATATGATGAGTAACGTTTATGAGAACATTTATAAATTAAATGAACGGTATTCTTTATACAATATAAGAAAGGAAGAATATCGGAAATCAGGTTTACCATTTAGAGTATCTCCAAATACATTTAAGTTAAATTCACTTCAAGCTGAGGAATTGAAAAGAAGCGGAAATTTAATTTGTATGTATATGCTTCTCGTGATGAATTTATACAAAACGGACGCAGTTGTGAAAGAGATATTAGATAGGGGTAAAAAAAATTTTTTAGATTGTAAGTGTCCACATTATCTTTTTTTAAGACCAGATTTTATCATTGATAAAAGTGGTAACTTTAAATTATGTGAAATTGAAACATCGATTTTTGGGTTAGCATTAGCTGATGCTTTAAATAAAAGTTATTTAGCATCGGGAATTGAAACTTTGGTACAAGCAGAAACACTAGAAAAATATATTTTAGCAAATGTTCCTCAAAATGGAACGATTTTTTATAGTAACAAAGTAAAGGCTTTTCAAGGACAATTAAAATATTTAGCAGAAAATATATTTAATTGGAATTTGAAAGAAATTACTGAAAATGAAGTAATTACACAGAATGTGTACCGAGCATTTTATCTTTCTGAATATAAGATAGATAAAGGCGTGGAAAGGTTAGTTACTGAACCAGTAAACTTTATTCCATCACTTACACCACAATTTGAGGAGAAGGCAGTAATGGCGTTTTTGTGGGATAAGCGATATACTAAATATTTTGAAAAAAACTTAGGAAAGCAAGAATATTTGGATTTAAGAAAATTGATTCCTCCTACATGGATTATAGGTGAGGAGGAGCATTTGGAATTGGGATTGCCAAATGGAATTTCCAATGTAATGGAAATAGCAAATTTGCCTAAGAGCAAACGAAAACTGGTTTTGAAAAAATCCGGAGATAGTTCTTGGGGCGAAGGAGTTTTGTTTTTGCATAAAACTTCACATAATCGTATAGAAATGGCTATCAAAAATGCTTTAGCTTCTGACGAGCTTTATATTATGCAAGAGTTTAATGAAGCAAAGAAAATAGACATGTTTTATATGGATATGGGTGAAGAGTTAAAGAAGATGGAAGCTAAGGTAAGAATAACACCTTACTATGCTTTTTCATCTGATGAGGTAGGAAAGATAATAGCAGTAAAGGTTACGGGTTGTGAAAATACGGATTATATTCACGGGGCCAGTAATAGTATCAACACGTCGGTTTCTTAAAGGTTTGCCCAGCAACTGCTGGGCAAATCTAATAATTAAAAATTTTGCATTTTTATAGAAAGGGATTTTAATAATTATGAAAATAATTTTAATAAGACATGGAAAAACAGAGTGGAATACTTTAAATAAAGCAGCAGGTCAAGTTGATATTCCATTAAATGAAATAGGAATTGAACAAGCGAAAGAAACAAAGGAAAAACTAAAGGACACTCCATTTGATATTATAATTACATCTCCACTTATTCGTGCAAAAGAAACAGCTAATATCATAAATGAAGATAGAAATGTTCCTATTATAGAAGATGAACGTGCTATAGAAAGAAATTTGGGAATATATGAAGGAATGCAAAATTCAAATGATATTTTTAATGAAATTAGATATTATACTAAAAATGTTCCCGTTGAAAATGGTGAAGATTGTAAAACATATACTAAAAGAGTATTTGAATTTTTAGATGATATTATAAAAAAATATAAAGGTAAATATGAAAATATATTAATTTGCTCACATGGATTCTTTTTAAGATCTGCTAACTGGTATTTTAATGGTTTACCTGATGAAAATGAAGAAGTAATAAGAATAAAAAATTGTCAAGTAGATATTTATGATGTATAGTTAAAAAATCTTATTACTTTCTTATTTTTGTATTTCTTCATAAATTTTAGCAAAGTTTTCAAGAGAAAGTTTTTCAGCACGAATATTTGAATCTATACCAATATTTGAAAGTAGTTGTTCTGCTTTTTCTTTTGAACTTATTATTTTAGAATTTACCAAATTATTTAAGATGGTTTTTCTTTTTTGAGAAAATCCTGATTTTATTATGTCAAAAAATAGTTTTTCATTATCTATTTTTACTCTGGGAGTATCTAAAATTTCTAAATTTATAACTGAAGAATTTACATCTGGTGCAGGAATAAAACAGTTTTTAGGAACATCTAAAATTATTTTTGCATTTGAAAAATAATATATTATATATGTGATACTTCCAGTATTTTTTTGCCCTGGTATAGCTGTAAGTCTTTCAGCAACTTCTTTTTGAACCATTACAGTAATACTTTTTAAAGGTAATTTATCTCCAAGTAGTTTTGTGATAATTGGTGTTGTAATATAATATGGAAGATTTGCAACTACTTTGCAATTTGTAATATTTTCATTTAAGTTTTCATTTATTAATTTATTAAGGTCTACTTTCAAAACATCATTATTAATAAGTGTAAGATTATTATATAATTTAAAACGTTCGTTTAAAATGGTTAACATTTTATTGTCAAATTCGATAGCAATAACTTTACCTGCATTTTCTAATAATTGAGAGGTTAAAGTTCCAAGTCCTGGACCAATTTCGATAATCAAATCATTTTTTGAAATATTACTACTTTTTATAATATTATCTACAATATTTTCATTTATTAAGAAATTTTGACCAAGTGATTTATTTGCACTAATATTATATTTATTCATTATAAATTTTGTTTCTTGTATTAAATTCATTTATCCTCCAACTTTTTAAAATTATACTATATTTTAACACAAAAAATAATTATTGTAAATATAATAAAAAGGTGATATAATTTAAAAGTCTGAAATATATTTTATGAAAGGAACTTTTATGTCAGAAAATATTACATTAGATCCAGAATATGCAAATTTAATTTTAGAAGTTAATAAATTAAAAGACGAATTAGCAGAAAAACTTATGGAAAGAGATTGGTTAGCATATCACGTTATTCCAGAAATTGAAAATAATTATTTAGTAAAAATTGGTTTATTGGAAAATGATGCTTTTATGGAAAATCTAAAATTATTGAAAATAAATAGAAAAATCGAAATATATAAAGAAATGAAAAAATCAAAACAAAAAATAAGCGATAAAGAACTTGAAAATATGTTAGATGCTGAGTTTGGAGAATTAGAAGAAGATTTTAAAGAAATGCAAGAAGATTTAATTTATAGTTTTGATGATGAATTTGAAGATTCAGCTAATTCTGAGTTCGTAAAATTAATAAATATACTTTATAAAACTTTAATAAAAAAATTGAGCCCATTAATTAATTCAAATAATACTAGAATGGAAAATCAATTATATGAGCTTTTAGAGAAATCATATAGAGAACTTGATTTAACTATTATGTCTAAGTTACAAACAATTTGTGAACATTTTAAATCAGAATCTAATTTTATAATTGGTGATGTAAAAACTTTAACTAAAATAAAAAATAAATATTTAGAATTAATTAATGAAAATGATGATATAATTTTAAATATAAAGAGTTCAGATAGTTTTGAGAAAAAAAGAATATTAGATGATGATAATTTAATGAAGAAAACGAAGGAAGAAATAAATAAAGAAATTGCAAAAACAAGTGAAAAAATAAAAAAAGCAGAAAAAGAATGGAAAAAATTAAGAGAATAATTATAAATTTTTTTGTGTAAATAGCTATAAATTCAGCTTTTTCTATTGATTTTATGCTAATTAAATGTTATAATTATGATAGTTTATATAAATGAGAGGAGGATAGAATGAATCAAATATTAATTACGGAAAAACTTTATGTTACTCCAGAATTAAAAAGAAAGAAAAGAATGTACAAAATAGATTTCTTTATATCTGTTTTTTTAGTTTTCATTTTATCTTCATATTATATATATGCTGAGTATGATAAAAATAAAAATGAAGAACAGGCACAAGAAGTTCTTTCAAGTTTAAGCTTTAATAGTGATCTTGTTGATGACACAACAATTAAATTTGAAGATAATGCTACAATAGTTATTTTAAATGAAGAAGATACACCAGAAGTTGTTATCTCAAGTACAGTTCCTGACGAGGAAGAAGAAGAGAGACAAGAGGTGCAACAAGTTGAACAGAATATACAAAGAAATACATATAAAACACCAAGTGGTAAAGAATATTATTATATAGCACAAGTTAATATTCCATCTATAAATTGTAGATATGGTGTTATAAATACATGGTCAGATGAATTATTAAAAATATCTCCTTGTTATTTTTGGGGTTCAGAGCCTAATAAAGTAGGAAACTTTTGTATAGTTGGTCATAATTATAGAAATAGTAAATTTTTTAGTAAAGTTCCAAATCTAAATAATGGAGATATAATTGAGGTTACAGATTTAACTAATAAAGTGGTTAAGTATTCTGTATATAATAAATATGTTGTTGATCCATCAGATACAAATTGTACATCACAAAATACAAATGGCGATACAGAAGTTACTATAATTACATGTACAAATGATGGTAGTAAAAGAGTTGTAGTAAAAGCAAAGGCAATTCAACAATAAAAATAAAAAGCAATAAAATTTATATTTTAGTAACTTTTTAATCATTACAAAAAATGTCAAAACTTAAATATATAATGTAATTGCTTTTTTAAAATTTTACAGGAGATAAAAAATGAAGAAAAAATTATTAAAAATATTGAAAATAGTAGTTATTTTAGCAATTATTATTTCTATTTTAGTATTTGTTGTTATAAAATTAACATGGAAGAAGTTTTATTCTCATGAGGATTTTGCCGAAAAAATTGTAGATTCAATTAATAATCATGAAATGGATAAATTTTATGATGATAATGTAGATGTTGATGGTGTAATGGCATATATTTCATATCAAAAAGTGAATGATGAGGGAGTTACATTTTCAGAATTATATGATTTTATGCAGGAACTTCGTAATGGTTCAGCAGATGTAGAAAAATATTCTGATTTAATGGAAAAACTTGAAATAACTGAAGAATATATAAATGATTTTCCAAATAATATACAAAATGCAAAAAAAATATTCAAAGAAGTTGAAGAATATTTTCAAAATATGAAAATTGAAGTAACAAGTATTTCAAATGAAGAAAATGAATTTGAAAATGTATATTCTTGTAGTATAGAATACAATATAAAAACTGAAGATGATAAAGATCTTGCTAAAGATAAAGGAGCTACATTTTATTATTTAAAATCAAATAAAAATTATTATTTAATATATATAACATTAATAAATGATAATTCTGCTAATCAATTATTGAAAAAGGCACAGAAGGCTTCTGAAGAAACAATAATATCTAATATGAAGGAAGAAATAAGTTCAGCATTTTCTTTTTCACAAACATTATTTTATTATACTGAAAAATTAGATAATTTGGAATTAGAATTCAGAGATTGCTGTACTTTACAAAGATTAGAGGAAAATATGTCAAATTATAAATTCTGCACAGCAGATAATGCAAAAAAATCTCCTGAAAATAAAGAAGTTCCATTGAATGATAATGAAACAGTATATGTAACTAATCAAGAAGAGGATAGCATTTATGAAGTAAAATTATCAATTTCAGCAGAATCTACTCTTGAAATTGGTGAAATTACAAAGATAAAATAAAAATTTACTCTCTATATATTTTTATAGAGAGTATTTTTAACATTTTTTTCTTTTCTCCATATAATATTATATAAGCTATTTTTAAGAAAGGAATGAATATTGTATGAGAGAAGAACTATGTAATTATTTATCAATTGCAACAATTAGTATTATTATTTCACTTATATTTACATTACTATTTTTTAATGGAATAATAACTAATATAATGCCAGCTATTATTTTTGCATTTGTATTAGCGCTTGTTTCCTTTCTTGTATTAACAATTTTAGGAGCATCAGATAATGGTTTAACTAGAACTATATTGTGTAAAAATGGAATAGCAGTACTATTTAGTGTAATTGGTAGTGTATTAATAAGTTTAATAGCAATTCTTGTTACATTATCAGTTAATAATATAATTTCAACAGTTATAGTTGGAATAGTGTTTTTCTTTATATTATTGAATATATTAAGCTTGACAATGTTATTAATTGCGATTTTAAGATTTACATATAATTAATATGAAAAAGGAAAGCCATTAAATTTTGGGCTTTCCATTATATTTTTAATTTTTTTTATTTGTCATTTCTTCTAAATCTAAAAGTTCTTGCCATCTACTGTCTACTTCTTTTTGGAAGTCTTCAATCATCCATTCATTTCCTGGTTTGAATAAATGCTTAAATCTTTTTTGTGGTTTCAAAAATTCTTCAATAGGAAGTTTTTTAGCAGGTTTATATGTTATTTTATAAACACCATCTACAACTTCATATAAAGGCCAATAGCAAGTTTCAACAGCTAGTTTATTAATGTCCATTAAATCAGCTGTGTTATATCCCCAACCTCTAGGGCATGGAGCTAAAACATTCAAGAAACAAGGCCCTTCAGTATATATTGCTTTTTCAGCTTTTTCATATAAATCTTTGAAATTTCCAATTGCAGCTGATTGACCAATATATGGTAAATTATGACCAGCCATAATTTTAGCTAAATCTTTTCTAGATTGCATTTTTCCAGGAATTTTTGTTCCAGCTGGAGTTGTTGTTGTGTCAGCATATTTTGGAGTAGCAGAAGAACGTTGAATACCTGTGTTCATGTAAGCTCCGTTATCATAGCAAACATAAACCATATCATGACCTCTTTCCATAGCTCCAGATAAACTTTGTAAACCTATATCATAAGTTCCACCATCTCCACCAAATGCGATAAATTTAGTAGTTTTATCAGCAGGTAATTTGCCAGTAGCTTTCATAGATTTATAAGCTGCTTCAACTCCAGATAGGGTAGCACCAGCAGATTCAAATGCTGTATGAATAAATGAATCCGTCCAAGCTGTATATGGATAAATGAATGTTGAAACTTCCATACATCCAGTTGCATTAGCAATAACAGCATGATCTTCTGGTTTTACTGCTTTTAAAATCATTCTTGCAACAGCAGGAGCTCCACATCCTGCACACATTCTATGACCAGCAGTTAGTCTAGAAGGTCTATTTGCTGCAACATCTTTGTGATTATATGCCATTTATTTTCCCTCCCTTACGCCAAGATATCTATAAGGATTTTCGATATTATTAGTTTTTACAATTTCTGCTAAATCATTGTAAACTGATTTTAAATCTGATACAGTAGTATCTCTACCGCCAATTCCATAAATATAATTTACGGCAGGTACATGAATGTTACTTGTATACATTCCAGAAGTTACATCTTCAAATAATGCACCACCAGCACCATTTAATGAATCAGCTTTATCAAGAATTGCTATTGCTTTAACATTTTTTAATGCTTCAGCAATTTCTTCAGCAGGGAATGGTCTAAATACTCTTACTTTTAGAAGTCCTGCTTTTATTCCTTGTGCTCTTAATTCATCTACTGCAGCTTTAGTTGTTCCAGCAGTTGAATTCATACAAACAATTGCTAGTTCTGCATCATCTAATTTATATTCTTCAAAGAATCCATATTTTCTACCAGTCATTTTTTCAAATTCTTTTGATACTTCTAAAATAACTTTTTTAGCATTTTTCATAGCATCAGCTTGTTGTTTTTTATGTTCGAATAGGTATGCTTGTAAATCTAAAGGACCAATAGCAATAGGTTCTTTATCATTTAATAGATAATGTTCTGGTTTGTATTTTCCAACAAATTCTTTAACTTTATCATCTTCAATTAATTCGATATTTTCAATAGAATGTGATGTAATAAAACCATCTTGACATACCATAAGTGGAAGTAAAACATCTTTATGTTCTGCAATTCTATGTGCCATAATTAAGTTATCATAAGCTTCTTGATTATTTTCTGAAAATAATTGAATCCATCCGCTATCTCTAACGCCCATAGCATCTGAATGGTCATTATGAATGTTTAAAGGCCCTGATACAGCCCTGTTTACTAAAGACATAACAATAGGTAAACGTAAACTTGAAGCAATATAAATCATTTCCCACATAAGAGATAATCCATTAGCAGAAGTAGCTGTCATTGCTCTACCTCCAGCAGCTTGAGCACCAATACAAGCACTCATTGCACTATGTTCACTTTCAACAGCAACAAATTCTGTATCCACTTGTCCGTTATTAACGAAGCTAGAAAAGTATTGAGGTATTTCTGTTGAAGGTGTAATAGGGAAGGCTGCAACTACATCAGGATTGATTTGTTTCATAGCTATTGCGGCTGCTTCATTACCGCTTAATCTTTCTCTAATACTCATTTATTTTTCTCCTTTTTTTAAAATTATTCCATAACAATTGCTTTGAAAGGGCAAACTTTAGCACAAACGCCACAACCTTTACAAGCATCATAATTAAAATCTTCTCTTTTTAATTCTTTATTTACTGGAATAGCATCATCTGGGCAAACATTAAAACATAAACCACATTGTTTGCAAAGATCAGTTTTATAAATTGGTTTTTCTGAACGCCAATCACCAGTTTTAAATTCTTTTGCATTTCCAGCTGTGTAAATATTTCCACCAATAGTTAAATCATCAATTGGAGTAGTAGGATCTATCATAGTAAATTTTCCTCCTTAAAAAAATTATTGTACTTTTTCAATTTCTTTTAAAGCTAATTCCAAAGCCTTCATATTTCCGTCAATAACTTCAGGCTTTTTAGCAAATTTATGTTTAAAAGAACCTATCATATCATTTAAAAATGCTTCCTCTGTCATAATATTTCCAACTTTTACAATAGCTGCAAGCATAGGAGTGTTTGGAAAATATTTTCCAAGAGCTTCTATTGATATTTTTCTTGCATCAATTTTGTAAATTGATCCAGAGTAGTTTTTTAAAGATTTTTTGATAGTTTCATTATCTTTTGTAGAATTAATAACTATTGCACCAGATGTTTTTAAACCAGCTGTAACATCTACGCAATCAAGTAATGTGTCGTCTACAACAACGACAAAGTCTGGTTCATAAATATTACTATGAATAGTAATAGGATTATTACTAATACGATTATAGGCAACAATAGGTGCACCCATCCTTTCTGGACCATATTCAGGAAAGCCTTGAATATATTTTCCAGTGTTAAATGCTGCATCAGCTAATAATAAAGAAGCTGTTTTAGCACCTTGACCACCTCTACCATGCCATCTAATTTCTATTAAATCATTCATGTTTAAACCATTCCTTTCTAGGGATAAAAGCCTTTTATATTTCCCTTAAATATCATTAACATTATAGAATATTTGGTAGTTAATGTCAATGTAGTTTTTCTTTTATTCTTATACTTTTTTAGTTATAAGTAATATACATTTCAAAAAGTTTTAATATATTTTTTAAGTTATGGTTTGTGGGGACCGTTTTAGAAAATGTTATAAACGTTAGTGAATTACATTTTCTTAAATGGGGAGAATAATTTTAAAAATATATTAAAACTTTTTTTAACTAATTGAAAGTAAAAAATATATGTTTTATTCGTTATCCCAACATACGCACAGTTTGTAAAATTTTAAAATTCTGTAGAACATAAAATTTAACAAACTGTAGCTAGCTGGTCCCCACGAAACAACTTCATAAAACATATATTTTTGTAGTTTATGTTAAAAATTAAAAATCACCAGAAAAATACATTTCCTAGTGATTTTGTATGTAAATTAAATTGGTTTTTTTACATCTTCATCAGTTACACAATTTAGTTTTAATTCATAATCGTTTTCTGTAGTTTCATTTTCATTTTTTATTATTAATTTTTCTATTAATTTAGAGTCTTTATTAATATAGTATTCATTTGTTGTATTTGAATCTTTTATTACTATTTTATAGCAATTATCTTTTAAAGATATTGGTTTTAAAGCATAGTTTAATATAATGTCTTTAATATTATGTGAAAATAGTACATTTTTGTATATATCTATATTTTGATTATAAGCTTTTGAAATATTATTATTACTTGTTTCGTCAGTATTTATAGTATCATTTTTAATATTTTCAATTTCTCCTGTATTAAAATTATACCAAATACTTGAATTTTCACCCATAAAAGTAGTTTTTTGTAGTAAAATTTTATCTTTATAGTAATATTCATTTGTAAATTTTGAGTTATCATCATTTGAAGATGAATTATTTATTTTTAAGTAGTAATTTGATATATTATCATTCATAGAGGAACTATATTCTGTAATATTTTTTATTATATTATAATTTCTTATAAAGTTAGCAATTAATAATGATACAATTATTAACAAAACTATAAGAATTATTAAAGATATTTTCTTTTTCATACTAAAATCACACTCCTTTAATGTTATTTTTTAACATCATATGATACACTAATTATACTATATTAAAAACAAAATGGCAAATTAAATGAGTTAGTAATTAATTATTCCTTATACTTTTTTAGTTATAATAAATATACATACGTTTCAAGAAGTTTTAATATATTTTTAAAATAATTTGTAACGAAACTTGTAAAAAAAAGTCATATAGATATATATTAAAATCAGAGATAGGAGGTTATAAATGCATGATATTGAAGAAATATATAAAGAATATTTTAAAATAGTATATAAGTATTTACTTTGTTTAACTCATGATAGTGATACCTCTGAAGAACTTACACAAGAAACTTTTTATAGAGCTGTTAAAAGTATAAATAGGTTTAAAGGTGATTGTAAGCTATCAGTTTGGTTATGTCAGATTGCTAAGAATTTATGGTATGATGAATTCAAAAAACGCAATAAGTTTAAAAATATTGAAAATGTAAATCTTATAAATTTTACGACTGCTGATAATTTAGAAGATTATATTATTTTAACTGATAATAAAATGGAATTATATAGGAGAATGCAAAAATTAGACAAGCAGACTCGTGAAGTAATTTATTTAAGAATTACTGGAGAACTTAGTTTTAAAGAAATTGGAATAATTTTAAACAAAACGGAAAATTGGGCTAGGGTTACATTTTATAGGGGAAAGCAAAAATTAAAGGAGGTGGATTAATATGAATAAGAAAAATTGTAAAATTATTCAGGATTTATTGCCAAATTATATTGAAAATCTTACAAATAGTGAAACAAATAAATTTATTGAAGAACATTTAATAGATTGTGAAGATTGTAAAAAAATATTAGAAGATATGAAAAAAGATATAAAAACAAATAACATTACAGAAAAAAATGATAAAGAAGTAAATTATATTAAAAAAATCAATTTCAAAATGAAAATTTTAAAATTCTTAGTTATATTAATAGTTATAATTATATTAACATTTGCAATTTCAATTTTGCGCAATTATATAATTTTATCAAAATTATATAAATTAGGCGATTCTAAAATTAATAAAGAAAATTATATGATGATAAAAACATTTATAACGGGAGATTATATTGGTAAAGAAATAAATTTAGTTAAAGATAAAAAATATTTACATATACAAACGGTTTTCTTTATGGATGATTCTGAAAGAGAACAATATATGAAAATATATGAGTATAAAAAAGATGGTAAATACTATAGATTAAGTAAAGTAATTGATGATGATAATAGTAGTAGACAAAGTTTAAATGAATATGACTTTTTCCCAAATGATAGTAATATTTATACAGCTTCTATTTATAAAGAAAGTTTTTTAAAAGAATTAAAAAAGTCAGTTTTTATGAAAATAAGAACTGAAGATGTTGAAAATATAGAATGTTATGCTATTTCTTATGAAAATGGAACATATTGGTTTGAAAAAGAAACAGGACTTTTAATAAAATCTACAAAAGAAAATACAAAGCTTTATACTTATTATAATAATTGTGTGAATGACAAAATGGTAGAACCACCAGATACTACTGGACTTGAGATACATAAGATAGATAATTAAAAAATATGTTGAAAGAAAGGAGTGAATTTGGTATGAAAAAATGTATAAAAAAATTTAGTATTATATTAATATTAATTTTAGTGGTAGTTATTGTAATTAATATATTTTTAATACTTAAAAGTACATATAATATTAAAAAATTCAAATCTAATATTAATGCCTTTTTTAAAAATAGAAATTATCACTTATATTTTGAAAAAGATGATGGAATGTTATTGGAAGAATATGGAAAAAATGGAAACAAAATAAGAACAATAAAATCTAAAGATGAATTATTAAGTGAAACTTATACGGATGGAAAGATTGTGAAACAAATTCTTAAAAATGAAGATGATGAAAATCAAAAGAAATATAGTTTCTATGTTAGTACGGAATGGAGTTTTTCATGGTATGATGCTTGCTTTGATGTAGGAATTGCTATGGATATTTCAAATTTAAAAATAAAAAGTGTTATACCATATGAGTTTGAAAATGAAAAATGTTTAGCAGTAACTTTTAATGAGTTACAAGAAGGTTATGAAATTTATATAGATAAAGAAACATATTTACCAATAGGAGTAAGAGATTCAAAATTTCATTTATATAAATGTAAATTTGAAAATGATAAAACTTCTGATTCAGATGTGGCAGAACCAGATTTTTCAAAATTTGAAAATGAATAAAAAATTTAGTTTATTATGTTATGTAATATTTGTAACATTTAGAATAATTAAGATTTCCTTAGGGTTTATGAATTTATAAAAAAATATATTTATAATTTATTACAAAAATATTACAAAAAAATGTGAACTTTCATTGACTTTTATGTAAAAAAAATATATTATATTAAGGTAATTTAGATTAAGCAATTATGAAGGAAATAAATAAATTCTTCAAAAGAGATAAAATAGACAGTATTTTAAGGAGGAAATCTAGTAATGGGAGAAGTTATCGTTATAACATCAGGAAAAGGAGGAGTTGGTAAAACAACTACGACAGCAAATCTAGGCTCAGCATTAGCATTAGCTGGAAAAAAAGTGGCATTAGTAGATACTGATATTGGACTTAGAAATTTAGATGTTGTTATGGGATTAGAAAATAGAATAGTTTATGATTTAGTTGATGTAATAGAAGAAAAATGCAAATTAAGACAAGCTTTAATTAAAGATAAAAGATTTAAAGAACTTTTCTTACTTCCAGCTGCTCAAACTAGGGATAAAACAGCAGTAGATGAAGAACAAATGAGAAATTTAATTAGTAGACTAAAAGAAGAATTTGATTATGTTTTAATAGACTGTCCAGCAGGAATTGAACAAGGATTTAAAAATGCAATTGCAGGTGCAACACGTGCGTTAGTTGTTACAACAGCTGAAATATCTGCAATTAGAGATGCAGACAGAATTATTGGATTATTGGAGTCATCTGATGTGAAAAATCCAGAATTAATAGTTAATAGATTACGTCCATCAATGGTAAAAAAAGGGGAAATGATGGATGTTGATGATATTGTAGATTTATTATCTATTGATTTAATTGGTGTGGTTCCAGATGATGAATATATTATTACTCAAACAAATAAAGGTGAACCCGTAATCTCTAATAAAAAAGCGCCTTCAGGAAAAGCTTATTTAGAAATTTCAAAAAGAATTTTAGGAGAAAATATAGAGGTTACTGTTCCTGGAAAGGAGAAGGGACTCTTTGCTAAATTAAAAAGATTATTTAAAAGAAGCAATTAAATAAATTTTAGTGGAGGTAGAAAATGTTTGAGAATATAGGTAGTTTTTTTAAGAAAATAATAAAAAATGAACCAAAAGAACTTTTGATAGAAACAACATCTTCAAAAGATGCTGCAAAAGAAAGATTGCATCTTGTATTAATGCAAGATAGAGCTAATGTTTCAGCAGATTTTTTAGAGCTTATGAAACAAGAAATATTAGATGTAATAAAGAAATATATTATTGTAGATGAATCTCAGATAGATGTTAGACTTACAAATAAAGAAAATGATGATGGTACTATGGGAGCTCCATCATTATATGCTAATATTCCTATTTTAAATATTAGAAATGATATAAAATGTGAAGTGTTAAAAGAAGGAAGTGAAAGAGCTTTAAATGTTCAAGAATTTGATAATAGTAATTTATCAAAAGAAGCAGAAAGTGAAAAAATAATAGAAGAAAATAAAGAGGAAGCAATAGCAGAAGTAGAGGAAAATAGAGAAGAAGCAGTGACAGAAGTAGAAGAAAATAGAGAAGAAGCAACGACAGAAGTAGAAGAAAACAAAGAAGAAGCAATGGCAGAAATAGAAGAAAATAGAGAAGAATCAACGGCAGAAATAGAAGGAAACAAGGAAGAAGCAACGGCAGAAATAGAAGGAAATAAGGAAGAAGCAACAGCAGAGGTAGGAGAAAACAAAGAAGAAGCAATAGCAGAAGTAGAAGAAAACAAAGATGAGATAACAGCAGAAGAAATAGCAGATGAGGAAAATGAAGATGAGTCTGAAACTGAAATAAGTGAGAGTAAAATAGATTTTGAATCTAGTTTAAAAATGAGTGAACAAGAAGATTATGATGATTATGACGACGATGATGATGTTACTTTTGATGATTTGTTAAAAGCAGCTGAAGAGGAGGAAAAACAGTTAAAAAATTTAGAACAGAGTGAAAACAATTCAAATGATAAGAATGTAAAATCACCTAAAAATATAAAATCAAATAGAAGAAATGGAAGAAGGAAATCTAATAAATCAAGAAAAGGTAGAAAAAATAAATAAAACTAACTTTCTGTATTACATAAAAAGTAATTTAATAGAAATGAGAAAGGAATAAATTTTTTAATGAAAGAGAAAAGATTAAAAAATACAGACTGGGTTGTTTTAATAATAAGTTTGTTACTTTTGGCAATTGGTTTAGTAGCACTTTATTCAGCGACTCAATCAACACAACTTGATGAATTTAAAAAACAATTACAATGGTTTTTTATAAGTATTCCTTTTATTGTTTTAGTTTACGTAATAGATTATAGGCTGATAGTTAAATTTTCACCAGTATTATACATAATTTTTATGGGATTACTGGTTGGAGTATTATTTACAAAACCTATAAGTGGTGCTAGAAGCTGGTATCAAATAGAAGAATTTTTATCTTTTCAGCCATCTGAACTCGGAAAAATAGTAGTAATAATGTTTTTAGCATTAGTATTATATCAATTACAGTTAAAAGGAAAAAAAGAAATTAATAAACCATGGAAATTAATAGTATATTTTTTCTTTTGGGCTATTCCTTTAGGACTTATAATAATACAACCAGATTTTGGAACAGCATTATCTTATGTTTTTGCAATGTTATTTATGCTATTTGTTTCAGGAATAGATCGAAAGTATATAATATTAGCAATTTTAGTAGTTGCAATAGCTTCACCGTTTGTTTATAAAAATTTGCCTAAACATGCAAAAGCAAGAATTGAAATATTTTTAAATCCAGAAAGTGATCCAAGGGGAGATGGATATAATATAATTCAATCAAAGCTTGCTATTGGTGCAGGACAATTTTTAGGAATGGGGTTATTAAAAGGAAATCAAACACAACTTCGGATATTTATATCCAAAAACTACAGATTTTATTTATTCTGTTATTGGTGAAGAAATGGGATTTGTTGCAACAAGTACAATAGCAGTGCTCTATGTTATATTAGTTACCAAAGCTATTGGTATTGCGAAAAATGCAGAAGATAGTATAGGTTCTTATATTGCAATAGGAATCGCAGGCATATTATTTTTTCACATGATAGAAAATATTGGAATGACAATAGGTTTACTTCCAATTACAGGTGTTCCACTACCATTTGTAAGTTATGGTGGAAGTTCACTTATAACTAACTTTATTTGTATAGGTTTATTGTTAAATATCAGTTCAAGAAGAAAAAAAGGATTAAATTATAATAGCAGATATAATATGTATGGTAATTAAAAGGAAGAAGAAATGTATTTAAAAAAGTTGAAAATAGGAAATGTAGAATTAGAAAATAATATTATACTCGCTCCAATGGCAGGTGTTACAGACTTGCCATTTCGTTTAATTACAAAAAAATATGGAAATCCTGGTTTAGTATGTAATGAAATGGTTAGTAGTAAAGCAATTTGTTATAAAGATGAAAAAACTTTAAAGATGCTTGAAAGTAAAAATGAACATCCGATTTCTATGCAAATTTTTGGAAGTGAAGTTGAATCCATGGGAATAGCAGCTGAATTTGTGAGTAAAATAACTGATATATTAGATGTGAATATGGGATGTCCTGCTCCAAAAGTTGTAAAAAATGGTGATGGTAGTAAACTTCTACTAAATTTAGAATTAGCTAAAAAAATATTAGAAGAGGTTGTAAAAAAGTCTACTAAACCAGTTACTTTAAAAATTAGAAAAGGCTGGGATAATGAACATATAGTTTCTAAAGAAATTGCAAAAATAGCAGAAGAAGCAGGAATTTCTGCAATAGTAGTTCATGGAAGAACAAGAAATGAATTTTATACTGGAAAATCTGATATTTCAGCAGTAAGAGAAGTGAAGGAATCTGTAAATATTCCAGTAATTGGAAATGGAGATATACTTTGCGAAGAAGATGCAAAAAAAATGTTTGATGAAACTGGATGTGATGGAATAATGATAGGAAGGGCGAGTCTTCGGAAATCCATGGATATTTAAGAGAATTATTCATTTTTTGAAAACAGGAGAAAAACTTGAAATGATTTCGAATGAAGAAAAAATACAAGTTTTAAAAGAACATTTTGAATTATTATTAGAAGATAAGGGCGAATATACTGCTACAAGAGAAATAAGAAAGTTCTTAGCTTGGTATGTAAAAGGAATGCCGAATGCACATATTTTTAAAGAAAAAATAAATACTATATCTTCAAGGCAAAGTTTTTATGATATTTTTGAATTAAATTAATAAACTATAGAAATCTTTCATAATTTATATGGGAGGTTTTTATTTTGAAGAAGAAATACATATTTTTAATTTTGTTTTTAATTTTAATTTTTGCAATTTTTTATTATAAAAATTTTATAAATGGTAATAATATAATTAGTAAAAATCAAGAAGAAATTATTGAAAGTATCTTAAGTGAGAATGTGAATTATAATGCAGAAATGAAAGTTACTGTTTATAGCAATAAAAATGAGCATATATATAAGCTAAAGCAAGAGGAAAAAGATAATTATAGTTACCAAAAAGTAATTAGTAGCGGTGATATAGAAGGTTTATTAATTGAAATAAAAGAAAATAAATTATATATAAAAAATACAAAATTGAAATTAGAAAAAATATATGAAGATTATAAAGAAGTAACGAATGATTATTTATTTTTAAGAACTTTTGGAAAAGAATACAAGGAAAGTAGTGAAAACGTAAAAAAATTTGAAGAAAATGAAGAAATAGTTGTTAAAATGGAGTTAAAAAATTCTAATAAATACATAAAATACAAAGAATTATATATAGACAAAAACACTGGCTATCCAAAAAAACTTATAATAAAAAATAGTGACAAGCAGGTTATAGTTTGCATAGAATATACAAATATAGAAATTATGTAGCTTAAATATATTTCAATAATTCTATTTAAATATGTAATAATTAGGAGTGAATATTATGGTAATAAAAAGAGGAGATATGTTTTATGCGGATTTGAGTCCTGTTGTAGGTTCAGAGCAGGGAGGAATTAGACCAGTTTTAATTATACAAAACGATACTGGAAATAAATATAGTCCAACAGTAATAGCAGCTGCAATTACTTCACAGACTGGAAAAGCTAAACTTCCTACACATATTGAAATAGGTTCAACAGAAATAGGGTTAAAATCAGAATCAGTAGTTTTAGCAGAGCAAATTAGAACAATAGATAAGAGTAGATTAAAAGAAAAAATAGGACATATAAGTAATGAAGCACTTATGGAAAGGGTAAATGATGCTATAGGTATAAGCTTTGGTTTATAATATCCAAAAGTTACGAAAAATATATGTTTTATAAAAATGATAATTGTTGAAAAAATATTAATAATGTGCTATATTATTAAAGTCATAAGATAACTTTTTTTAAAGGGGGTAAGTTATGTTAGAATTAAAAAGAAAAGATATACGGTTAAAGGATAGTAAGTACACATTGAAAACTGCAGCTAAGGAACAGAGAGTTCCAGAATTTGTAATATCGATGTTGTACATGATAATGCTTGCAAACATGAATAAAGATGGAATTATCTGTGATAATACATATTATCCAGATAGATTTGATTATCATGATTTGAAGCAGGCGGGAGTAGGGTTCGGATGTGCACTTTTTTTAATGGATAATGG
>CANRQI010000009.1 GCA_947632835.1 uncultured Clostridia bacterium | reverse complement strand
ATAGCAATTCAAATAAATAAATCTTTAAGAACTGTAAAAACATATATGTCAGAGATGCAAAAAAAAGGACTAATAGAAAGAAAAAATAGTAAAAAAAGTGGTGAATGGACGGTAAATCATGAATAATAGGACATAAAATAAATAAAAAAATAAGCATACCGATATTGATATACTTATTTTTTTATTTATTTTATAATTGCATCAGTTTGAGTAAATCCTTCAAGTGAGTTCTCTTTTACTTGAATGCAAATATAAGAAATTGGGTTATCTTGAGCTGCGAAGAATTGGCGCTTTGCTTTTGGAGAAATTCTTACCCAATCTCCTTGAATTAAATTTACTTCTTTTCCATCAATAACAGCCTTTCCTGAGCCAGATAAGATATAATAAACTTCTTCATTTTGTTTATGAGAATGAACAAAAGGTACAGAGCTTCCTGCTGGAAGTGTATTACAACTAATTTCAGCACCTGTTAATCCTAATTTTTCATGTAATTCAACTCTTGGAGCATCTTCAAAACTTACCTTCATATAATTTGACATTTTAATATTCCTCCTTAAACTATTTTATGTTTAATTTATATCAAATTAAGTTATATAAAACAAGTACGCACTTTAAAGTAACTATGTACTATTTTTATAATATGTGATATAATGCCAATAAATTTGGAGGTACGAAAATGAGAAAAAGAAATGAATTACCTGAATGTCCTGTGGCTACTACAGTTAGTCTGATAGGAAATAAGTGGAAATTATTAATAATAAGAAATTTGATGGAAAGAACTTGGAGGTTTAATGAATTACTAAAATCGCTAGATGGAATATCTCAAAAGGTATTAACTGACAATTTAAGACAACTTGAAAATGATGGAATTATTTATAGAAAAGATTATAAAATTAATCCTCCAAAAGTAGAGTATGGAATGACTAAATTAGGATTGGAATTAAGCAAAATGTTAGATATAATGGCTATGTTTGGAGATTTTTATAAATCACAAATAAGTTAATTAAATATGTAAAAGGCTGCGAACATATATGTTCGTAGATTTTTTATGCAATAAAAAAATATCGATACTAAAAGTCTTGACAAGATAAAAATAATGTAGTATTATTGTATTATGCAAGTAATACAATAAAGAAAGGAGATAATTGTGAATTATATTTTTGATAATGAAAGACCAATTTATATTCAATTAGTTGAAATAATAAGAATTCAAATAGTTTCTGGTAAATTTCAAAAGGGCCAAAAAATTCCTTCTGTGAGAGAGCTAGCACTTACAATGAAGGTTAATCCAAATACAATGCAAAAAGCGTTAGTAGAACTAGAAAATGAAAAACTAATTTATACAGAAAGAACAAATGGAAAATATGTTACAGAAGATGAGAGTCTAATTGAAAAAGTAAAGAAAGAATTGGCACAGGAAAAGGTAAATAATTATCTTAATAGTATGAATGATATAGGTATATCTTATGATGAGTCAATAAAATACTTGCAAGAATTAGGAGGTAAAAATGGAATTAGTTAAATGTAATAATTTGTGCAAAGCATTTGATAATAAACAAGTTCTAAACAATATAAATTTGAGCCTTCCAAAAGGAAAAATTATAGGTTTACTTGGAAAAAATGGAATGGGAAAAACTACTCTTATAAAACTTATGAATGATTTACTAACTCCTACAAGTGGGGAAGTATTGATTAATGGAGAAAAACCAGGTGTCAATTCAAAAAAAATAATATCATATTTGCCTGAAAGAACATATTTGGATAAGGAAATGAAAGTATCTCAAATCTTGAAATTATTTGAAGAATTTTATGAAAATTTTAATAAAGAAAAGGCAATTAAGCTATTAAAAGATTTAGATTTAGATATAAATTATAGAGTTGGTAAGATGTCAAAAGGAATGCAAGAAAAATTACAATTAATTTTAGTTATGAGTAGAGATGCTGAACTTTATATTTTAGATGAACCTTTAGGTGGAATTGATCCAGCAACAAGAGATTATATATTAGATACAATTCTTTCAAATTTTAATGAAGGGGCTAGTGTAATTATTTCAACTCATTTAATAAGTGATGTTGAAAGAATATTAGATGAAGTTATTTTTATAGATAAAGGAAATATTGTTTTAACTTCATCTGCAGATGAGTTAAGAGCAAAAGAAAATTCATCAATAGATGAGATATTTAGGAGGTATTTTAAATGTTAAAGAAATTATTGAAATATGATTTGCAATGGCAATATAAAGATTTAATAGTTATATACTTTTTTGCTTTTTTCTTTGCGGTAGTTACAAGAATTATTGAAGGTTTTGAGCAAACTTCAATTTGGATGATTGTATATAAAATATGTTATTGTGTTACAATAGCGCTAATAATAAATATATTAATAAATTATTTTAAGAGAAATTGGGATGGATTTGTAAAAAGTATTTATAAAGATGAATCATATTTAACTCATACTCTTCCAGTAACCAAAAATAAAATATTTTTGTCAAAGATATTAACAGCAACTATAACTTTATTTACATCATTTATAGTAATAGTTTTTTGCATGGCTATTGTATTTTTAAATAAAAACATTTTGGAAGCTATAAAAGAAAATTTGGAAGAATCAGCAATTTTCTTAAATTGTTCTATTTTAAGCTTAATAATAATATTAGTAATTACTGTATTTTTGGAATTTTTATTTTTAACTATGTCTGGAATACTTGGAATTATAATAGGACATAAATCTAATAATTTAAAGATTGAAAAATCTATAGCTATAGGTTTTGGAACGTATATGGGATTTTCAATTATGTCTATAGTAATTATTTATATTGCAGGATTATTAAACTCAGATATTATGTCTGTATTTAATAATATGGAGGTTAGTTCAAATGCCCTTAAAAGTATAATGATTATGGGAATAGTTTTATATGCAATATATACTTTAATAGTTTATTTCGTAGGTAATAAATTATTAAATAAGGGTGTAAATGTGGATTAAATAAAATAATAAAAAAATTATAATATTTTATCAATATAATAGTATATGAGGTAATAATGAAAGAAACAATACAAAATATAAAGAAAGTATATCAATATGGAAAAGAATATAAGAAAAATTTAATCGGCATGATTATGGCAGTATTTAGTAGTACTATAATTGGAATTATTGTTCCAGTATTTACTGCAAAGCAAATAGTTTATTTTACATCTAGTTTATGGCAACAATTAATTTATATTTCATTAGCTATTTTTGCTGTTCAAGCATATATTAGTTTTGCAGCAATGTTTTTTACAAGAAGAAATAGTCAATATTTTACAAGAAATACTATGAAAAATTTACAAATAAAGCTAGGAAATGAAATTTTAAAAATATGTCAAAAAGATATGGATAATAATTCGTCTGGAATGTTTGTGCAAAGAATTATAAATGATACAGAAAAAATGGCAAGTTTTATTGGCTGGGGAGGTTTAGAATATTTAAGACATATACTTGCAAATATTGGTGCATTATTTGCAACATTGATTATTAATAGACAAGTATTTTTGTATTATTTAATTGTATCAATTATTCTAACTATTTTATATAATGAAAAAACAAAGAAAAAAGGGAAAAAGGATATAGAATTTAGAAATAAAACTGAAGAAGTTTCTGGTTTAACAAGCGAACTTGTAAGAGGTGAGCGAGATATAAAAATGTTAAATGCAAAAAACAGCTTTATGACAAAATTGGGAAAAAACGTTGAAGAGCAAAACCAGAAAAGATTTGATATGGCAAAGGTTAATATGTTTTATACCTATATTATTGATACATTAAGAGCAGTTTTTGAGTTAGGATTAGTACTTTTGCTGATTTATTTAGTCAAGAATAATACAATTTCTATTGCACTTGCTATTGCTTTATTTAACTATAAATCTGGTATTATGACAGTTATTATGGAGCAAATTTCAGGATTTTTGGATCTTGCAAAAGATTTTAATATTTCTTGTGATAGAGTTTTTAGTATTTTAGAAGATGAAACTTTTAAAAAAGAACATTTTGGCAATAAACATTTAGAAAAAGTAAATGGTAATTTTGAATTTCAAAATGTTTCATTTGGGTATAATGAAGAAAATCTTGTTTTAGATGATATTAGTTTTAAAGTTAATAGTGGAGAAATGATAGGTTTTGTTGGAAAAAGCGGTGCTGGTAAAACAACAATTTTCAATCTATTATGTAAAATGTATGATGTAAAATCAGGAAAGATTTTAATTGAGAATGAAGATATAAATGAATTAGATGAAGATTCAATACGAGGAAACATAACTATTATTAGCCAAAATCCATATATTTTTAATTTAAGTATTCGAGATAATCTAAAACTTGTAAAAGAAAATTTAACAGAAGATGAAATGATAAAAGCATGTAAAATAGCTTGTTTAGATGAGTTTATTGAAACTTTACCAAATAAATATGACACCATAGTAGGAGAGTCAGGTGTGGTTTTATCTGGTGGACAAAAGCAGAGATTAGCAATTGCAAGAGCTTTTGTACAAAAAACAAAAATTATATTATTTGATGAAGCAACTAGTAGTTTGGATAACGAAACACAGTCTGAAATTCAAAAAGCAATTAGCAATTTAAAAGATGAATATACAATTTTAATTATTGCTCATAGATTATCAACAATTATTAATTGTGATAGAATTATGGTAGTTGAAAATGGAAGAATTATTGATAAAGGAAGTTATAATGATTTATTAAAAAGGGAAAGTTTATGAATAAAAAGAGTAGTGAAAAATTTGAATATTTAATCGAATATATAGAAAATAATTTATGTGAAGAAATTAGTTATAAAAGGCTTTCTCAGATACTTGGTGTTAATGAATATACCATGCATAGAATATTTTTATTTGTAACAAATTATACTGTAGCTGAGTACATAAGAAAGAGAAGACTAAGTATGTCTGCTTTGGATTTGATTGATGGAAAAGAAAAGATTATTGATATTGCACTAAAATATAATTATGAGTCTTCACAAGCTTTTTCTAGAGCTTTTAAATCAATGATGGGATTTCTTCCAAGTCAAATAAATGATAATAAGAATAACATAAAATTTTTTTCAAAGTATGAATTAATAAATGAAGAAATAACAGATGAATTTCATTATCATATAGAAAAAGACATTGAATTTAATTTTTATGCTATTCCTATGAAAACAACAATAAAGAATTGTCATAAAGAGGCTCCGTTATTTTGGAAAAGCAATTATAAATATATAAAAGGCAAAAGTGAATATGGTTTGCTTGAATATGATAAAACATGCAGTATAGATAAGGCTATTTACTATATTGCATCAAAGGAAAGATTTGAAAATGCAAAAGAGTTAAAATTGAAATCAAGTAATTATATAGTATTTGAGTGTGATTATAAAGATTCTAATTCGTTGTATAAATTTTGTTCAAAAATATATAGAACGATTATTCCAAATTTTGAATATGAGTTAGAGGATTTACCAGATATTGAGGAATACTTAGAGAACGATAAATTAAGATTATATATTCCAATAAAATAGTATGACAAGTGATTTTTTTAATATTAAAAAAGTTACTTGTTTTCTTTTTAAATAATATAAAATAAATATGTAGTTTATTACCAATTTATATTATTCTAGGAGGATATGAGATGAATGAATATTTAACTCGTGAAATCTGGAAGATGCGGAAAACCATAAAACATGAAGATGGAACTCCAATAGTTTCGCTTGTAAAAGTAGAAAATAAAAACTACCAATTGCTTTTTACATCTTGTGGTTGTGAAAACGCATGTACTTTTTGCAACTATGGTTTTGACTATAACTTGACATTGGAAATGGTTAAACCTGAGCTTGAAAAGATAGATTTAAAGGAATTTGATATAGCTGAACTAGAGTTGGAGGCAAATGGTTCATTTCTTTCAGAAAGGGAAATACCTTATGATTTATTTCTTGAGATATTGCATTATGTTTCCCATAAAGATATTCCAATAATTACAATTGAAACACACTATAATACAATTACAGAAAAGAAGATACAAGACATTAGAAGAATTTTAGGTGATGAACAAAATATTTATTTTGAACTGGGTTTTGAATCAGCAGATAAAGATGTGAGAGATATCTATAATAAAGATATAGATTTAACTCAATATCTTGAAGTAACCAAACTATGCGACAAATATGGAATTGGTTTGCAAATAAATGTACTTTTGGGTGCACCTTTTTTAACCCGTGAGGAGCAGATTCAGGATTGTTTGGATTCTCTTGATTTTATCTATGAAAATATGCCCAAAAATACATATGCAGTATTGTTTCCAATAAATATTAAGAAAAAAACTATGTTAAAACATTGGGAAGATATTGGAATTTATGAGCAGATTTCATCTTGGGAGTTTGTAGAGCTTCTTCATAGAATTCCCGAAAAATATTTAGACAAACTTACGATTGCTTGGTGGGGAACGAGAGAAAATTCTTTTTCTAAAGATATTACTCAACATCCAAGAACGTGCGAAAAATGTAAAGAAAGATTAATAAAATTTTATGTGGATTTTTATTGTAACTGGGATGTTTCATATCGAAAGAAAATGATTGAAGAAATATGGGCAAGCAGATGTGAATGTGATAAGAAATGATTTTTCTGCAAGTGCAAGACAGATGGCGAATACCATCTGTTTTGTATTTAATTTAATAATAAATCTTCTAATTTCTTTTTGACTTTTGGTGGATAGTTATATATTGGATTACCAATAATGAACCCACATATCTGTTCAAAATTTTTTATTCCTAAATATTCGTCAATTTCATTTGCAATATATAAAGTATCACATAGTATACAACTTCCTAGGCCGAGATTTACAGCTTGTAAACTCATATTTTCAATAGCACATCCGAGAGAAAGATAATCGGCTTTTTTATAATCTCCATTTTTAGCTTTTGACTTGTAAATATTGGTGTAAATCATAATCATTTTATTAGCCGTTTTAATTTGTTCTGCAGTGCCTTTTACGCTTGTTCGTTCTTTAGGATTAAGTTTATCCCATTCAAAAAGCATATTCATAATATGTTCTTTTTGATTATCGTCTAAAATGTAAAATTTCCAAGGTTGTCTATTTCTTGCAGAAGGAGCATAACAGCCACTTTGCAATATTTTTTCTATTTCTGCATTAGAAACATCTTTATTAGTAAATAGTCTTGCAGAACGTCTAGTAGTAATTATTTTATCAAAATCCATAATTAATCTCCTAGTAAAATATCATTTTTATTTATTTTATTATAAAAATAAAATAAGTAATTAACTTTAATGATACCAATTTTGTGAAGCAATATTTAATTTTTTTACTATATTGCAAATATAAAAAATATATGTTTTATGAATGAGTTTCGTTGGGACCGGCTAGCTACATAAAAATCACTGAAAATTAAATAAAATTTGTTAACTTAAAAAAAACAAATTTATATTGTCATAAAAATAAATTTATGATAGAATAGCAAACAGTAAATTATGACATAAAGGAGGTTAAATTATGGCTAAACATGAAATAGCTAATTCTATTTATTATATAGGTGTTAATGATAAAGATATAGATTTATTTGAAGGTCAATATGTTGTTCCAAATGGTGTATCGTATAATTCATATCTTTTAAAAGATGATATGAACGTTGTTTTAGATACAGTTGATAAAAGAGGAACTGAGCAATGGGTAAAAAATTTAGAAGAAGCTTTAGATGGTGAAAAGGTAGATTATCTTATTATTACTCATTTGGAACCAGATCATGGATATAATATAGAATTATTATGTAAGAAATTTCCTAAAATGAGAATTATTGCAACTCAAAAAGCTTTTGATATTATACCTCAATTTTTTGATATTCCAAATTTTGAAAAAAGGAAAATTGTTATAGGTGATGGTGGATATATAGATATGGGAAAGCATACTTTCAGATTTATTTCAGCCCCTATGGTACATTGGCCTGAAGTAATATTTGCTTATGAAAATACAGAAGGAATATTATTTTCAGCAGATGCTTTTGGTAGATTTGGATTACCAGAAACTAAAGAAAATTGGATAGATGAAGCAAGAAGATATTATTTTAATATTGTTGGGAAATATGGACTTCAGGTACAAAATGTTTTGAAAAAAGCTTCTCATTTAAAAATTAATAAAATATGTCCATTACATGGTCCAATTTTAGATAAAGATATAGAATATTATATTGAAAAATATTCTACTTGGTGTAGTTATAAACCAGAAGATGAAGGAGTTTTTATAGCTTATGCTTCAATACATGGTAATACAGCCGATTCTGCTAAGAAATTAGGAGAAATTTTAAAAGAAAATGGTGAAGAAAATGTAGTTTTAATGGATTTAGCAAGATCAGACATATCTATTGCTATTGAAAATGCCTTTAGATACAGTAAACTTGTTCTTGCTGCTTCTAGTTATAACGCAGGAGTTTTTCCACCAATGGAGCATTTTTTGAATGAATTAAAAGGAAAAAACTATCAACATAGAAAAGTTGGTATAATTGAAAATGGAACATGGGCTCCATCTGCTGGAAATTCAATGTTGAAAATTGTAGAAGAAATGAAAAATATGAAAGTTTGTACTAATAAAATTACTATAAAATCAAAAATGAATGAGGAAAATGTAAAACAACTTGGAAAACTTGCAAAAGAATTAATGAAAGCTTAAAAAATTTAGATATAGGAGGAAAAAGAAATGGCAAAATATGTATGTACAGTTTGCGGACATATTTATGATGAAGCTGAAGAAGGAGTTAAATTTGAAGATTTACCAGAGGATTGGGTTTGCCCTTTATGCGGAGTAGGAAAAGATATGTTCAAAAAAGAAGATTAGAAAAATGTCCCTCAGAATGTGAACTGGGGGACAATTCTTATATAAATATGGGAGTAATTTATGAATAAAAAGAATTTACATATATTTATTATTATTTTTGGAATTATATTTTTAAATTTAAGTGTGTTTCACGTCAATTTATGGTTTGATGAAACGTATTCTGTTGCTATGGCAACACATAGCTTTAAAGAAATTTGGAATATAGGAGGGCATGATGTTCATCCTATTTTATATTATTTTGTTTTGCATTTATTTTATTTACTAACTCATTCCTCTTCTATATTAATATATAGATTGTTTTCCGCACTTTGTGTGTCTATTTTAGGAATATTAGGCTATACACATATAAGAAAAGATTTTGGAGAAAAAACAGGTTTATTATTTTCATTTTTTGTATATTTTTCGGGAGTTTCAGTAACTTATGCAAACGAAATAAGAATGTATGCGTTAACAATGCTCGTTATAACTATATTAGGAATTTATGCTTATAGGTTATCGAAAAAGGATAAATTGGTTTATTGGGTAGTTTTTGGATTATCAAGTTTAGCAAGTATTTATTTACATTATTATGGATTGATGTCTGCTGGAATTATAAATTTAATTTTATTAATTTATTTTATAAAAAATAAGAACAAAAGCTCTTGTATAAAATTATTATTTTTAGGAGTTATACAGGGAATCTTGTATTTACCTTGGCTAACATATTTTATTTCACAATTAAACACAATGAGCGAAAATGGATTTTGGATAAATATTACATTTCCAAAAACATTAATACAAATTTTAGGTTTTACTTTTTCAGGTAAATTAAGCATGTATGTTGGATTTGTTTTGTCAATTGCAATTTATGTATACTTAATTTATTTAATTAAAAAACATGGATTTAAAGAAAATACTCCAGCAATATTTGCAATACTTGTATATGTATTAGTGATAGTTTCTGCATTAATAATGACTAAAATTCTTGGTAGAGATATTTTATATTATAGATATTTAATAGTAGTTACTGGTTTAATGTTTTTTGCAATAAGTTATTTACTTTCAAAAGGTGGTAAAATTACTAAGGTAATATGTGCGCTTGTTTTAGTAATTGGAATTTTTAATAATTTTTCATTAATTTGTGAAAACTATTCTTTAAATAATATGAAGCATATTAAATATGTTAAAGAAAATATAAAAGAAGGAGATGTTATTGTATATCCAAGTATTGGCACAGGTTCAGTTTTTGATATACATTTCCCAAATAACAAGCAGTATTTTTGCAATCTTGCAAATTGGGGAGTAGAGGAAGCATACAACGCCTTTGGACCTCAAATGCAAACTTATATAACAACAGATTTTTTGGAAGAATGTCAAGGAAGAATATGGCTTATAACTCCTGTAAATTCTAAATTTTACGAAAATAATTTTAAAGGTTATAACATTATAAGCGAAAAAGATTTTAAAACAGCTTATGATGACTATAGTTGTAAAATTAGATTAATTGAGAAAAATATGTAGAAAAACAAATTATTATGTGTTATACTGATGTTGAATATATAAAAGGAGAATAAAAATGTTAATTAGAATATTACTTTTACTTATATTAATACTGTTGAATGCGTTTTTTGCGTCGGCAGAAATTGCTTTTATATCATTAAATGATGCAAAAATAGAAAAACAAGCAAAAGAAGGAAATAAGAAGGCAAAAAGTATTCAAAATATGTTAAAAGATCCGAGTAAGTTTTTAGCTACAATACAAATAGGAATTACTTTAGCTGGGTTCTTATCAAGTGCTTTTGCTTCAGAAGCTTTTGCAAGTCATTTAGCACCAGTTTTGCATGATTTAGTACCTTTATTAAGTTTAAATGTTTGGAACAGTATATCAATAATAATTATTACAATAATATTATCTTATTTTACATTAATTTTTGGTGAGCTTGTACCAAAAAGACTTGCAATGAAGCATTATGAAAAAATAGCTTTTGCAACTATTGGAATTATTAGAGCAATTTCTATTCTTTCAGCACCGTTTGTTGCATTTTTAACTTTTTCAACTAATATAGTATCTAAAATTTTTGGAGTACATGGTGGAGAAGAAGAAACTGTTACAGAAGAAGAAATTAGAATGATGATAGATGTAGGTGAAGAAAAGGGAACAATAGAAAAAGAAGAAAGAGAAATGCTAAATAATATATTTGAATTTGATGATAAGTTTGTTTCTGAAATTATGATTCCAAGAACAGATATATTTGCAGTAGATATAAATTCTTCAATAGCTGAAGTTGTAGAGGAATTATCAGAAAAAGATTTTAGATATAGTAAAATTCCTGTATATGATGAAACTATTGATGAAATCAAAGGAGTAGCTTATGTAAAAGATATTTTGGTATCTCAAAAAAATAGGAATGCAAAAATAAAAAGTTTAGCTAAAGATGCATATTATGTTCCAGAAACTAAAATGGTTAATGAGTTATTTAAAGAATTACGTTTAAATAAAAAACAAATAGCTATTGTTATTGATGAATATGGTGGTACTGCTGGGTTAGTTACAATGGAAGATATTTTAGAAGAAATTGTTGGAGAAATTTATGACGAATATGATGTTGTAAATGAGAAATATGAGAAAATAGATGAAAATACTTATGTTATGAATGGAAATATTGCAATTTATGAAGTAGAAAAAATATTAGAAATAACTATTCCAGAAGGTGATTATGATACACTTTCAGGTTATCTAATAGAGGAACTAGGAAGAATACCAAACGATAAAGAAAAAGTGGTAGTTGAAACAGACAAAGTTACTTATAAAATAGAAAAATGCAAAAATAAAAGGATTATACAAGTAAAAGTATGTAAAAATAATAATTTTGAAGAGAATTAAATTTCAGTATTTTTTATTTAAATGTGTAGTTACAACAAATATATGTTTTATTCATTATCCCAACAACGCACAGTCTGTAAAATTTTAAAATTCTGTAGAACATAAAATTTAACAGACTGTAGCTAGCCGGTCCCCACGAAACTCATTCATAAAACATATATTTTTGTAACTATGCACATTTTTTATAAAAAATGCTGAAATTTTAATTATAGACAATATAAAAATTTTATGTTATTATATTATAAATGAACTAATATATGAATAGTTGTGGAGGAAAATTATGGGAGTATATCATTATTTTATTTTAGGAATAGTTTTAGGACTTGCAATTGCTATTTATGTTTTTGCAAATAGGGAAGAAAAAATACAAAAAGAAATCTTTTTAAATAAACGTTTATTTTCTACAAAAAAATTAGATAAATCTTTAGAAAAAGCAGTTAATTTAATGCAATTACAAATTCATTCATTGCAAAGAGAATTAACAGAAGAAGAAAAAGATAATATAATTTATAAATGCTATATGGAATATAATCAAAAATAAGGAGAAAGATTTCAAAAAATATACATGTAACCGCAGTTGAAAGTATCTGCGGTTAACTATATATTCATAATAAAATTGGCTGAATTTGTTCTTTATCTAATGCAAATTCTAAAGTTTTAATAATATAACTAGCATCAAATACTACAGAGCGAGGTTTTAAAATATGATTGTCTTGTTTCATTGGAACAAAGTAATAATGCTTTCTGTTAAGTAATTTACCAATGTTTTCAGCATTTCCGTGAAAGAGCATTATTTGTTGAAATGCCTAAAACAACAGGTTTTTCATTTCTTAGATGTGATTTAACAGCCATTGTTATAGGACCATCTATAATATCATTTGCTAATTTAGAAATTGTATTTCCGTGAACATGGAGCGATAATTAAAATATCAAACATATTTTTCGGACCGATTGGTTCTGCTTCTTGAATGGAATGTATAATTTTTTTATTAGTTAATTCTTCAATTTCATTAATAAAATCTTGTGCTTTTCCAAACTTAGTATCTAAATTATAGCTGTTATAGGACATTATTGGATATACATTTGCCTCTAATTTTACAAGTTTTTGAAGCTCATTTATACTTTTTCTAAAAGTACAAAATGAACCTGTAAAACCATAACCTATATTTTTATTTTTGAGTTCCAAAATTTTCCCCCCTTTACATAATATATAGTATATTTTATGTTCAGATTTGTATATATGTACTAACTATATAGTAAAGATTTATAAAATTTTAACATATTAAATTTTTCTAGCTTCGGTGTTTTATAATATAAAAAGTTACAAAAATATATGTTTTATTCATTATCCCAACAACGTACAGTCTGTAAAATTTTAAAATTCTGTAGAACATAAAATTTAACAGACTGTAGCTAGCCGGTCCCCACGAAGCACATTCATAAAACATACATTTTTGCAACTTAACATGTTATCTAAAAAACACCGAAACTTAAATAAATTTTTTAAAGAAAGGATTAAAAGAAATGTATGTAGAGCATAATTTTTTTGTAGGACTTGCTGATATAGATTTTAATAACAATTTAAAAATAAAATCTTTATTAGAATATTTAGAAGATACAGGTGGAATTCATTCCAATAAAGTTGGATATGGTTTATTAGATATTCCAAAAAAGAAAAGAAGTTGGGTATTAATTGCATGGAAAGTAAAAATTTTGAAAAGACCACATTATGCAGAAGTTTTAAGAATTAAAACATGGTCTTGTGAAATAAAAAAAATATATGCAATTCGTGAATATGAAATTTATAATGAAGCAGGTGAAAAAGTTGCAATAGCTTCTTCTAAATGGGTATGTTTTGATACTGATAAAATGTCTATGACTAAGATAGATGAAAATCTTATAAAAGCTTATGATAGCGAAAAGGAAAGAGTTTTTGATGGTGAAATAAAGAAATTGAGTGAACCAAGTAGCTATATTAGTAATTGTCAAATAAAAATTAGTAAAGATTTAATTGATGTAAATAGACATGTACATAATTTGAATTATATTGATTTTGCTAGTCAGCTATTTCCATACGAGGTAATGCATAATGCAACTAACATAGAGGTTATGTATAAAAAAGAAATAAAGGAAAATGACGTTATAAAATGTTTTTATGGTATAGAAGATGATGCACATTATGTAGTTATAAAAAATGAAGATGAAAGTATTATTCATGCAATAATAAAATTGTCTAATAATAGTTTCTAAAATGTTCCCCACAAACCATAACTTAAAAAATATATGTAAATTTCTTTTTTTAATTTGAATATTAAGAAAGTTATAAAACTATATATGTTTGATAAGCGATATTCGTGGGGACCAGCAAGTTACAAAATATTAACTTTAAGACTTTTATGCTTCAAAGTCTTAAAGTCTATATTTTGTACGAAGTAGGGAGAAGCGTGAAAACATATATAGTTTTATAACTTGTGAAATAGAAATTTTACAGACTGTGCGTGGTTGAGATAATGAATAAAACATATTATAAATCAGCTAATGGATTTTTTTCAACTGCACTACGAATTTGTTCATTATCTACATGAGTATAAATCTCAGTAGTGGAAATACTTTCATGACCTAATAATTCTTGTAATGCTCTAATATCAACTTGTCCATATTTATACATAAGAGTAGCAGCAGTATGCCTAAGTTTGTGAACAGAATATTTATTTGGATCAATTCCAGCAAATCTTAATTCTTCTTTCACTATATATTGCACAGTTCGATTACTAATTCTTTGTTTCTGTTCGCTAAGAAATAGTGCATCTCTTGATTTATCTTTAACTCCATTATGTGGTCTGACTGCTAAGTAACTGTTTATAGCTTTTATACAAGCTGAATTAAGATAGATAGCTCTTTCTTTATTACCCTTTCCAACAACGTTTAATTTTTTGTCTTCAAAATTTATATCTTTAATATTAATTCCTACAAGTTCTGATAAACGCATACCACAATTTAAAAATAATGTTATTATTGCATAATTTCTAACAGAATTATCATGATTTCCGTGATTAGAAGTTTGTGGGTTTGAACTGACTTCTAATAGTTTCTTACTTTGTTCTAAAGTTAAATATTTTGGCAACCTTCTATCTAATTTAGGAGTTTCTAAATCTTGAGCTGGGTTTACTGGTATTTTTTTAGATTTATTACATAAATAATTGAAAAAGATTCTTATAGTAGAAGTTTTACGTGCTAAAGTAGCTGATTTACTTTTATATGTATTTTTTAAATAAGCTAAAAACGCATGTATATCTTCTATAGTAATTTTTTTAATTATGTCTAAATCCATATTATCTATTTTAATTGATTTTATTTCCTCTTCTGGAACTTTAACAATTCTAAACCTATACATTATAAATTTAAGAAAATGAGCAATATCATAATTATATTCTTTTACTGAATTAGGAGATTTATTTAAAATTGTAAGTGAATAATCTAAAAAATCATTAAGAAATATAGGGTTTTCATCTCTATCTATCATGAATATTTCCTCCTTAAAACATTTTATAATATAATATCATTATTTGAAGAAAAATAAAAGATTTTTTGTTTTAAGTTTCGTGTTTTTTTAGGTAATATGTTAATGTTATAAAAAATATATGTTTTATGAATGAGCTTCGTGGGGACCGACTAGCTACAGTATGTTAAATTTTTAAATTTTACATACTGTGCGTTGTTGGGATAATGAATAAAACATATATTTTTGTAACTTTTATATATGAAAAAACACGAAACTTATACATCATTATTAAAAATATATGTTATAATCAAAATTATAATATAATAATTTTGAAACTTTTTTTCAAGTTATTGTTATATATATATGAAGGTGAGGGAAATGGATTTAGATAAAAAATTATATAGTGATTATTTAAATGGAAATAAGGAAGCATTTGAACTTTTGTATAATAAATACAAATCTAAAATTGAATATTTTATTTATAATATTGTAAAGGATTATGATAGAGCAGAAGATTTAACTCAAGAAACATTTATATATATTATGCAAAACAAATTGAAAGAGGAATATAGTTTTAAACATTTAATTTATCTAGTAGCTAAAAGTAAAGCCATAAATTTTATTAGTGTGGAAAATAGAAGAACAGAAATAAATAAAATTTATACTAATACTTCTGAGCAAATTGAAAAAGATGTGTTAGAAATTATTACAAAAGAAGAAACCAAAAAAGATTTGATGGAAGCAATAGAACTTTTAGATGAAAGATATAAAAATGCTGTATACCTTGCTAATATTGAAGAATTATCATATAAAGAAATATCATCAATTTTAGGAGAAAGCCTTCAAAATACTAAAAATTTAATACACCGTGGAAAGAAACAATTAAAGAAATTGTTGATAAAGAAAGGATATGGTGAAATGAAAAAAGTTTTAATAGTAATTATATGTATAGTTTTATTGTCAGGGGTTGTTTATGCTACAACAATTATGTTAAAAAAATATAATACAAATCATAATATTTCTATGCGTCCAGCATTTCAGAGTACATTAGATGAAAACACAATTAATAATTTATGGGTAGGAACATTAGATTTAGCATGGAAAGAGTTGGAAGAGAAAATTGGTAAAGATAAAATTGAATTAATAGAAAATGTTGAAATTGCAAATGATTTAAATGAAAGTAAATTTTCTAAAAAAATGTTAGATGAAAATGACTATGAAATAAAAGTAGAACGTACTCCTACAAATGGATATAAAATTGATACAACTTTGAAAAAGAAATTAAATTTTTTAGAAGTTTTTGATAATTTTAGTTATGATTATAATAAATGGAATTTCGGAGATGGCGAAAATTATATAAAATATTTTGGAATAAATAATTCTACTTTAGAAGAGGTAAATAAAAACATTGAAATATTATTTTATAATAATGAAAGTAATGATTTTGCAGTAAAATTAAAAACTAAAGAAGGAGATGAAATAATACTTTATAGAACAGATGATAAGAAATCTTTTGATGAATATTATCAAGACATTAAAAATAAATCAAATTCTTATACTGGAAATAGAGAGTTTGCTGAAGATGATGAAATTAGAATTCCATTTGTTAGGGTTAATGGAATGATTAGTTATGATGAATTATATGGTAAGGAAATAAAAGATTCAAACGGTTTAATAATCTTTGATGTTACACAAAATGTTAATTTTTCACTAAATGAGAAAGGTTGTAATTTATCTAGTAGTGCAAGTATGGTTACAGAATATTTAGGAATTGGAAATGAACCAAAGTATTGCTATTTTAATGATACATTTATAATTTTTATGAAAGAAGCTAATGTTGATAATCCATATTTTGCTTTGAAAGTAGACAATGATGACATTTTAGAGAAAATTGAAGAAATTGATGAACCAAAAATTTTAGATTATACAATGATGAAAAATAGTGATAGATATAAAGCTGAGGAGGGTGAATGTAAATTTTTTGAAGATGAAAATTATGAATATTATTTTTCTACCAAGAAAACGGCATTCGTACAAGTTTATTTTAAAGATGGAGAAAGCTCTACTGTAGAATGGGCATTGAAAAATGGTAAAATTTCTATAGATTTATTAGATAAATATGGCATAGAGTATATAAAAAAAGAAAAAAATAAATAAAAAATGCAACCAAAATCCAAAAAATGGTAATATATAAATGAAGATATCTTTATAAGGGGTTTAGGTCTAAATTGAAAAAAATATATGAATATATAATTGATGAAAAACTGCAAATTGAGCAAGTTATGGAAGATTATACAAACTATATATGTACTATAATTAAAAATTCTTATATAAATTTTTCAAGTGAAGATACAGAAGAAATTTTGTTAGATGTATTTTTAACACTTTGGAAAAATCAAAATAAGTTGGATATTAATAAAAGTATATCATCATATATAGCAGGTATAACAAGGATTTTAATAAAAAAGAAAAATAGAAATATAAAATTTGAAGATAATATTGAAGATTATCAAGAACAACTTGCGGATTTAACTAATATAGAAATATTTTTTTCTGAAAATGAGAAACAAAAAATAATTTTAGATGAGTTAGAAAAGATGAAGAAAATTGATAAAGATATATTTATTGAATATTACTATGAAGATAAACAAATAAAGGATATTGCTAATTTATTTGAAATTTCTCAATCAAAAGTTAAATCCAAATTATTTAGAATTAGAAAAAAACTTAAAAAAGTTTTGAAGGATAGGGGGTATTAATGTGAATGTATTTGAAAAATTTAAACTAAATGTTGCAATATCTAATTTCGAAAATGATATAAATACCCCTAATAATAGGAGGATTTATACTATGAAAAAGAGAGTTATTGCACTTGCTTGTACGGGATTAGTATTAGTTTCTAGTATAGTAGTTTGTGCACATTTTGAGAATATAAAAAAATATTTTGGTGGGGTAGATAAAGGTATTCAATCTGCTGCCGAAAATGGATATATTTCAAATCCAGAAATGGATTATGCGAAATCAGATGTAGTAGTTGAGAATGCTGAAAAAATAATAGACAATATGGTTGCTGAAATGAAAATAGAAGATTTTATGATGGACGATTTAAATATAAATTTAGAATTTAGTTTTAAATTTGATGATAAATTAAAAGATGTATTTAATTTAGATGAATTACATAACATAGAACTAATGAACTTATTGGTGATAGATGATGAGGAAAATATTATATATGGTGCAACAGAAGATGTTGTTAAAGAATATTGCAATAAAATTAATTTAGAGTATGATTCAGACGAATTTAATCAAAAATTTTGCAATAGTGGATTAAGTTGGTTTCCTACATACTTTAATAGTAAAAATGGTATGGTAAATTTTACTTATAATATGTATTCTGATTTATATCCTAAATCAAAAAAGTTGAATTTTATGTTTAATAAAGTAAAATTAACAGGAAATGATGAAAATGATATCATTGTAACTGGAGACTGGAATTTAGAAATTGATGTTCCAGAAAAAATGTATAATAGAACAAGTGAAGCTTATAGAGTGGTTAGTTGTGATAATAAAGATTTTGAAGTTTATTCATGCAAAGTATCAGAAACTTCTTTTGAAATTGGTGTATTAATTTCAAATATAAAAGAGCCTCAATATCCGTTAACAGAAGAGGAAAAGAAAAAAATGTATACAATTAATGAAGATGTAGAAAGTGGAAAAATTTCTATAGAAGAGGCTACAAAAATTAGAGATAAATTTTATAAATATATGGACGACAGAGAACCTATAGCTATATCACCAAATAATTTTGAAAGCCAAAATAGAGAAGTATCTTTTGTAGAAAATTCAGAAGGCAAAAAGTTTGAATGTACAATGAGTCCTGGAAGAAAAGCCGAATGTAATTTTATTGCTGGTGATAAATGCAATTTTTATGAAACATTTAGTATGACTAAATATGATTCAACAGATAAGATAAAAGTAGTTTTATATTATTATGGAACTCCTGTTACAATAGAATTAGAAAAAGTGAAATAGAAAAGAGGTGAGTTTTAAATTAGCTCACCTCATCTATTTATTAATTGTTTGATGGTGGTATTAAATTAATAATTCTACCAGCTAAATCATTAAAGTTCATTGTTTGTAAAATAATTTTTCCTGGACCAACAAGTCTTGTTAAAAATAAACCTTCACCACCGAAGAAAATATTTTTAATACCTTTTACAGATTCTATTTCATATTGAACACTTTTTTCAAAAGCAACAACATTACCTGTATCAACTAAAATAGTTTCTCCAGCACCAAGTTCTTTAATTACTTGGTCTCCATCGATTTCTAAAAATACATTTCCAGAACCAGTCATTTCTTGCAAGATAAAACCTTCTCCACCAAAAAGACCAGTTGAAAATTTTTTAGTTAGAGTTACTTTTAAATTCACACTTTCTTCGGCACATAAAAATGCACCTTTTTGAGCAATTATTCCAGAAGTACCAGTTAAATCAAGAGGAACAATATTTCCTGGAACTGTTGATGAGAATGTAATGGTTTGATTATCACGTTCAGCTGTAAAAGTATTCATAAATAATGAATCACCTGAAAACATTCTTCCAATGCCTTTCATTAGACCACCTTTAGTGTTAGTTTCCATTTTTATGCCATTGCTTCTCCAAGCCATAGCTCCAGATTGTGTATATATACTTTCATTTGTATTTAATGTAAATTCAACTGCTGGAACAGTATTTCCAATTATTTTATAATTCATAGTTTTTAGTCCTCCTATTTCTATGTAAAATTATAACTGCATTATATTATACGGCTTAGAAAAATTCAATATGATTTTTATTTAAGTTTCGACATTTTAAGTTAACAAAAAAATATATTAAAACTTTTTTCAAGCTATATGAAAATAACTAAGATTACGAAAATATATGTTTTATTCATTATCCCAACTGCGCACAATCTGTAAAATTTTAAAATTCTGTAGAATAAAAATTTAACAGATTGTAGCTAGTCGGTCCCCACGAAGCTCATTCATAAAACATATATTTTCGTAATCTATATTCTAAAAACACCAAAATTTAAAGATTTTAAATGCGTAAACTACATTAAAACCAATATTCATCAAAAGTATAATTTTCAGATTTTAAAACATTTTGTTTTGTTTCGCCATTCAAGTGGTCGAAACTTGAAAAAGAAACTTTTGTATCTTTTATAATTAAATTTTCAAGTTCAACTTCTTTCCATTTTTCATAATTAACTTTTGCGAGTTCTTCATTAGCAAAATCATAAACAATTCTACTTTCAACGCATATATCATTATTGTCAAATCTAAAAATAACTTTTACAGTATTTACTTCAGAATTTTCACTTTTTGCTTCACCTATTAAATATGTGAAAGAATTTTGATTATTATTGTTTGAGGATTTATTTTTTGTTCCAAAATAATATCCAAAACTAAAAGATAAGATAATAATAATTATTATTGATATTGTTAATCTTTTCATATAAATTATGACCTCCTATTTTGAAATCTATTTTATTATATCATTTTTTGTAATACATTCAAGTTTTTAGTTATTTAAGTTTCGACATTTTAAGTTAACGAATAAAACATATATAATTTTAAAAGTTTTAATATATTTTTTTAGTTATGGTTTGTGGGGACCGTTTTAGAAAATGTTATTAGCGTTAGCAAATTACATTTTCTTAAATGGGGAGAATAACCTAAAAAAATATATTAAAACTTTTTTCAAGCTATATGAAAATAATTAAGATTACGAAAATATATGTTTTATGAAGTTGTTTCGTGGGGACCGACTAGCTACAGTCTGTTAAATTTTATGCTCTACAGAATTTTAAAATTTTACAGACTGTGCGTGGTTGGGAAAACGAATAAAACATATATTTTTGTAACTTTTATATATTCAGACTAAAATGTTAATTTTTTTTATAATTTAGCTTTTATAAACAAAAAATGTGTGATATAATAAACATGATTTTTGGTAAATAAATCAAAAAAATAAAAAAGAAATGGAGAAAAAAATGAATATTAGTTTAACTAAAAAAATTGAAGAAGCCAATTTTATTACTCATAATGGTAAGTTTCATTGTGATGAGGTTTTTTCAACAATTATTTTATCAGAAGTATATGATGAAATTATTTTATGCAGAACTTCTGAATTAACGAATATTTCTCCTAATCAATTTGTTTTTGATGTTGGTGAAGGTAAATTTGATCATCATCAAGCAAATGCTGAAACAAGGGAGAATGGCATTAAATATGCATCTGCTGGTTTGATTTGGAGAGAATACCGGCGAGAAAGCTCTTGAAAAATATCGGCATATCAGATGTTAAATATGTTTGGGAATTAATTGATAATAATTTAATACAATGCATAGATGCTTTAGATAATGGTCAAATGCCTAGAAGTAATTATAAATTAGTTACAATAGCAAATATAATATCAGATTTTAATGTAAATTGGGATGAAAATACTGATAGTGATGATAAATTTTTAGAAGCTTTAAAATTTGCAAAAATTATATTTGATAATACAATAAAAAATACCATTTCAAAATATAAAGCAAAAGAAAGTGTAGAAAATGCAATAAAAAATTCAGATTCACAAATTATGGTATTAAATACTTTTTTACCATGGAAAGAATTTCTACTTAAATCAAATCTTGAAAATGCCTCTAATATTAATTTTGTTATTTTTCCTTCTAATAGGGGTGGTTATACAATTTCAACAGTTCCAAAAGATTTTCAAACATTAGAAACTCGAAAACAATTTCCTAAAGAATGGGCAGGTTTAAGAAAAGAAAGCTTGCAAAAAATTACAAATGTAAATACAGCAACTTTTTGTCATAAAGAACGTTTTATTGCTTCTGCTGACGAAAAAGAGGACGCAATAAAATTAGCAAAAATTGCAAATGAATATGTTGAATAGTAATATATGAATTTAAGAAAGGGATGTAATTAGAAATGAAGAATATACTTTTAACTTTTGTTAGTAGCAATGACCCATATACAATTAGAGAAAATAATGGAGAAAAACAATATAATGATGGAGCTTTACTTTCTATTTTAAGAAGGTTACAACGTGATTTAAAATCAAAGAATGAAAAAGTAGATGAAATTTATATTTATTTATCACTTGAAATGGCAGTTGCAGAAGTAAAAAATCAAGTTTTTTCTAAAGCTATCAAATCTATTCAAAATGATGTTAAGATTAATTTTTTTCCAAAGGGTGTAATTGAAAATACAAAAGAGAATATTGAAAAAGTTGAAAATGTTTGCAGAAACTTTAATAATTCTGCTAATTCAGAAAATGGAGAAATAGAAAAAATAGTTGCAAATGTAGCTTTAGAAAAGCATATTGAAAATGTTACTGATGAAAACATTGATGATTTTGTATATAGTGTTTTACTAAAAATGGGTAATGAGAATAAATTTGAGCTTATTGCTAGAACAAATGTATTTGAAAATGGTACATTTTATTCTGAAATAAATGACATAATTTCAAATATTGAACAAAATCTTGATAAATCAGAATATAATATTTATTTTAATATAACAAGTGGTACACCTGCAATGAAATCAGATTTACTTTTATATGGTATTACTAGACCGGAACTTAAAGTAAAAATGTATCAAACAGTTACACCAAAAGGTGGTGCTAATCGTTTAAATACTGTAATTTCAAGTGAAGCAGATTTGAAAATTCTTAATGAAGAAGAAATAAAAAGACAAGAAGAACATAAACCTGAAAGAACTGAAGAAAGAGAAGTGAAGTCTACTAAGAAATTAATTTTATTAAAAAGCTTAGAAGATAGTTTTCAAAAACATGACTTTGCTGGAATTTATGATGCTGTCATGATAAATAAGGATATTATTGATGATACAAGAATTATTAATTATGTTAAAAACTTGTATTATAGATACATAGGGGATGTTGAGCAAGCAAGAAATTCTGCTAAAAAGCTTTCAAATGATGAATTGGAATTATATCCATTTTCTTCTCGAATTCAAGATAAAGATTTCAAAAATGATTTTGAAAATATTATAGAAAAATTTAATGTAATGAAAATAAAAGAAAAACGAGATGAATTTAATGATTGGCTACTTATTAGTACACCGATTGTTGAAAATATTTCAACTATGATTTTATGGGCTAATGATATAGATATAAGTCAATTTACAAAATGTAATGGAGGAGACAATATAAAATTCAGAGAAAGAGTTAAAAAGGCAAAAATTGATTATGAAACATTCCGAGGAGGTGTTTATAAGAACAAAGGTGCATTAGAAATATTAATTTATAAATATAATGGTAATCATTTAGCAGAATATTCTTTGGTAGAAATTATAGAAGCTTTAATTAGTAATTCTAGTGAAATTATTGCTAAAAGTAGATTAATAGATACAACTAGACAATATCGTATTGATGCAGCTCATTCAACAAAATTTGTTTTGAAAAAAACATTTATTGATAATAGAGAAGCAGATATAAAGAAGGATGTAATAGAAAAAAGTTATGAAAAATATAAAAATAAAGCCGTTTTAGATTATGGTAATAATAGAGAAATTCCATTTTCTCAAATGTGTAAAAATATAATGATGAAACATCCAGAATTGGAGAAGCAAAGAAGAAGAGAGGCAGATATGCTTATTTCTAAAATAAAAATTAATTCAGAATTATCTCGTGTTGAAGAAGTACATGAAAGTATAAAATATTTATTAAAATACTTATGGAATTTAAAAGCTAATAAAGATGTTGCAAATAAAGATGAAATTTTTGAAAATGCTTGTAATATTTATGAATTAATTCAAGAAAAAATTATTACTTTATTAAGAAATGAAATAAATAATGGTTAAGGGGGTAATAAATTGGAAGGTGCAGAAAAACCAGTTATTGCAATTTATGATGTAAGAGGTATACAAGATTACATATTTAGAACTAACTCTTTAAAGGAAATTATTGGAGCATCATTAATTGTAAAAAACTTAGTAAAAAGTGAATTTGAAACTGCAGTTTTAAATCAAAATTTTAATAAAACTGAAATTATACTTGATTGGGAAAATGCTGAAAATTTAGAACTAAAATTTTATAATGATAATCAAATAAAAGTTGAAGTTTTATATTATGGTGGTGGAAATTTAGTAGTTTTATTTAGAAACGAAAAAATTTGTAGAGATGTTAGTACTGCAATGTCTAAAGATGTAATTAAGAAAGCTTATGGACTATCTCTTGCTTATGCTTATATTGAGGTTACAGGAGATTATCAAAATGACTGGAAAAATTTAAAAGATAAGCTTGCTACTGTAAAAGCTACAACTCCACTAACAAAACCTGCTGGAGTTTTACCAATAGTTCAATATGATAGAATAACAGGATTTCCTTTATCAAAAATAGTTAAGGAGCAAGAAAGAACTAAAAAAGTTACTTTTGAGGCATATCAAAAATTAAAAAAATATGAGAATGACCAAAATGAAGAAAAATATATGAAACAATTTGATAAAATGAGAACTGCTAAAGATGAAGGATTAATTGCTATTGTACATATTGATGGAAATAGTATGGGAATGAATATTGGTGAGATTATGAGAAATGCACCAAATTATGAACAAGCTACGAAAGCAATGAGAGAGATTTCTAAAAATATTCATCAAGTTTTTGAAAAAGATGCTGTTGAAGGAGTTATTAAAAAAATTCCAGAAATTTGTAAAAATCATAAAGTTGAAAATTTAATTAAAGATGGTGAATTACCATTTAGATTAATTATTGGCGCAGGTGATGATATTACTTTTGTTTGCAATGAACGTATAAGTTTAGATATTGTAAAAGAGTATATATATGAGATTCGTTCAAAATATATGTACAATAATAAATATCAATTTAGTGCATGTGCAGGAATAGCAATTGTTCATAGTCATTTTCCTTTTTATAAAGCTTATAAAATTGCAGAAGATTGTTGCCAGTCTGCTAAGAAGAGGGCAAAAAATGAGGGAATGATTAATGGTAAAATAGGAAATTTTGTTGATTTTCAATATTGCTATTCTTCAAATATTGGAAGTCTTGATGATTTAAGAGAAAAGAACTATAAAAATATTGAAGGTAAGAATTTGATTACTAGACCTTATGGAATTTACGAAAATGAAGAAGAACTTACAGATGAACAAAGAAAATTTAGTTTATCAAATTTTGAAGATAATTTGAATGCTGTATCTAGTATTGCAAGAAATACAGCAAAGGAATTAAGAGATTATTCTTATAAGAGTGAGGCTAGTTTAAGAACAATATTTAAGAGATTAATTAAAAAACGCAGTTTTAAACCAAAAGAGAATGCTGGAATTGATGAATATTATGATGCGTTAGAATTTCTAGATATTTTTGCAGTAAATAAAAAGGAGGTAAACAATAGTGAAAAGAAATTATAATTTATCTATAAAATTAAAAAGTGATTTATGTACTTCTTCTGGTGAGAGTATGGGAAGTTTTATTGATAATGATGTTTGCTATGATAACTATGGAATACCTTATATACCTGCAAAAAGAATAAAAGGATTACTTAGAGAAATCACAACTGAATATTTGGAGTGGCAAGAAAATTCAAATGTTTCAGAAATCATTAATGAGATTTTTGGTGCTGAAGGAGAAAGAAATCCAGGAAAATTAAAAATTGAAAATGCTTATATTGAAAACTATGAAACAATTATAAATGAATTAGAATATATGCCTGAAAATTATGAACGATATATAGCAAGACAAAAAATAATAGAAACTTTTACATATACTAGATATCAAAACGCAATTGATGATGAAACAGGAGCAAGTAAAGATGGATGTTTTCGTTCATCAAGAGTAGTAAGAAAAGGAAATGAATTTATAGCTAAAATTGAAATTACAGAAGATGAACAAATAGAGGAAATATTAAAAAATTCTGCTATATTACTTACACATATTGGTATGAATAGGACTAGAGGTTATGGGGAAGTAAAATGTAGAATGATATTAGATAATACTCAAAATGTTACAGATAAACCAATATCAATAGATTTTGATGATGAAACAGATGTTAAAGTTAAATTAATTTTAAAAGCTAATTCAGAACTTATGGTTTCAAAACAAAATGCTGAAATTTCACAGAATTATATACCAGGAAGTAACATTTTAGGAAGTATAGCTAAAAAATATATAGAAGATAATAATGTTGATTTTGAAAATTCATCAGAATATATAAATTTATTTCTAAATGGAGATGTAAAATATTCAAATGCTTATATTTCAAATTCAAATGGATTAGAATTTTATCCAATACCATTTAGTTATGCAAAAGTAAAAAATACTGATAATAGATTTTTTAATAAAATGTTTGATATAAAGGAAACAGTTATTCAATTATCAGCTATGACAGATAAATTTGTAACTTTTGATAGTGATTATTTAACAGATGTTGAAATGTCTGAAAATTATCATCACCAAAGACCAAAAGACAAAAGCATAGGTCATGTTTTACAAGGAGAAGATGGTGGTACACTTTATCAATATACAGCTATTGGAAAGAAACAATATTTTTGGTCAACAATTACTGGAAAAGCAAAATGGATAAAACTTTTGACTAAATACATTAATAAAGGTGAGATTTTAAGAGTTGGAAAATCAAAAACAGCAGAATATGGGGCTTTAGAAATTGTAGATATAAAAGTTGAAAAAGATGAAAAACCTAGTAAACAATATAAAAAATTTGCTGTAATTCTTACATCAGATACTATTATAATGGATAATGAAAATGCTTCTGCAACTACTAATAAAGATAATTTTATAAATAAAATAAAAAGCATTTTAGGAAGTGATGTTGTATGTGAAAGAGCATTTATTAATTATGAAAAAGTATCAGGATATAATGTTTTGTGGAATATGCCAAAAGAGCAATTAGAAGCGTTTAAAGCAGGAAGTGTTTTTGTATTTGAATCTCAAAATGGTATACAAGCTAAAGATTGTTATAATATTGGTCAAAGACAAAATGAAGGTTATGGAAATATTAAATTAATTGATATATCAAATAAAAATGAAGTATTGAATCTAAAAAAATATGTTGATGAGAATAAGAAAATTAGTTTAGAAGAAATGTCAATTAATACTAAAAAATTACTTAAAAAATCTATAATTGCAACAATTAACGAAGACATTTTAGCTAAAGCAATTGAAAAAATTGAAGATAATTGTGGTTTAAATAATACTACAATTGGAAGAATTTTATTGATGTTGCAACAATCTAAAAACGTTGATGATTTTGTTAATAATGTAAGTAGTATTAAAGATATAAAAAAGAAAGCGAAAGTTAATAAGTTATTAGAAAATAGAAATGATGAGATTGACAAACTAAAATCAATTATAGATTTAAGAGAAATAAATTCCTTAATTAATGAACAAGAAAAAGCAGAAGAATTTAATAGTTATGTTTTAGAATATTTAAAACAATGTTTTATTCAAGCAAAGTTAGGAGGAGATAAAAAGTGATAAAAGAAAAGATGTATTATTTAATTAATTTTGAATTACTATCACCTCTTTCAATTGGAAACGGTATTTCAGAATTAACACATCATGATATAATTAGAGATGCTGATAATAATCCTTTTATACCTGCAACAAGTATTACAGGTGCTTTTGTACATTTTTTAAATAAGAAAGAACAAAAAATTTTTATACCTCAAAAAAAGGATGAAAAGATTTTGAGTCCATATTTTATATCTGATGCTATATTAACTGAAAATGCAGGAACAAGTATTAGAGATGGTATAAAATTAGATGCAGATAAAGTTACTATAGATGAGAAGAAATATAATGTAGAAATTTTGGAAGCAGGCTCAAAATTTACATTTAGAATAGAAGTTACAGTAAGAGATAATGATGATGAAAAAACTATGGAAAATATTGTTTCTAAATTAATTATCAATTTAGAAGAAGGTAATATCTTATTTGGTTTAAAATCTAGAAGAGGTTTTGGAAAAGTAAAGATTAATCAAGTTTATAATAAAGTGTTTAAAAATGGTAAAGATGAATTGAAAAATTTACTAAAATTTAATAAGTTTAATCCGAAAGATTATAATACTTATGATTATACAGTAAATATGCAAGATTATAAAAATGAGAAATATGATACAATTGAAGTTGATTTGAAGCAATTGGGAGGTTTAAGTATAAAAGCCTATAAAGCAATTAAAGGAGAAGTTGATTTTGAGCATATAAAATCTAATGGATATCCAATCATACCTGGTACTAGCTGGAATGGTCTAATTAAAAAGCAAGTTAGATATTATGATAAATTGTTGAAAAATAAAATTGATTCTAAATTAATAAAATCACAAGATATTGAAGATTGGTTTGGAGCTCCTAATGATAAAACTGAAACAACAAAAGCCTCAAGCATTATATTTGAAGAAAGTAGAATTGATTCTGCAAAAACAATTTCATTTACTCGTAATAAAATTGATAGATTTTCAGGTGGAAGTGCAGATACAGCATTGTTTAGTGAGGAAGCAGTTTTTAACGGAAATACTAAATTAGTAATAAAGGTAAAAAAAGCAATTGATGAAATAAGAGAAATAAAAAATGAAAATAATGAGATTCAAAAACAAATAATTAAACATGAAAATACTTATATATTAGCTTTAATTGCTTTAGCAGTAAAAGATATAGAAAATGGTTTAATAGCATTAGGAGGGCAAACTTCTATTGGTAGAGGAATTTTTGAATTAGTAGATTTTAAGAAGAATGATGAAAGTATTTCACCTCAAAAACTTATTTCAGCATTAGTAGATAGGGGGTAACTATGTTAGAAAATATTATAACTAAAATAAAAAATGAAAATATTCAAAAAGCATTTGTATTAGCATATTTTTATAATAAAGTATGTGTAGGATGTTATAAAAATGAAACAATAGAATTTCATGAAAATGTAAATTACGATTTATTAACTGGAATAAGAATTTTTAATGAAAATGTAGAGATTCGTTTTGTATTAGATGATGAAAATAAGGAATTTATAGAAACAGTAATAAGAGATGAAAATAATACTGATTATTTTGATGAGTTTATGATAACTCGTAAAGGTATACTACCATTTGTAGATTCTGATAAGGAATTAAGATTAGTAGTTAGAAATTATTTTGAAGAAGAAAATAATAATCATCAAATTGTTCTTTCTAAATCTAGGTTATTAGGATTTACAGAAACTGAAGGAGGTGAGTATATTGGCATTCAATAATTTTAGAAATAATGGATTTAAAAATATGAATGATAGAAAATACACTAATTCTAGAAATAGGGGACTAGAAATTGTAAATGGAAAAAAATACATTAATCCATATAATTTTATTAGTTTAAACAAAGAAAAAGGTTGTACAAAAACAAATAGAAATGATTATAGGGGAAGTTTTACAGGATATATTGATTGTACATTAGAAACTAAAACAGAAACTATAATTCCTTTTAGTGAGTTTGATGGAGAAGAAGACAATAAAGACAAATATAAAAAATATGATTTTTGGTCTTATGATGGAAAAAATCCTGCAATTCCTGGAAGTGAATTAAGAGGAATGATTAGAAATGATTTTGAGACATTTACAAATTCTTGTTTATCTTCTATAAATAAAGATAGAATATTTATTTCAAGAACAAAGGCTACTAAAGATCCTGCTATACTTATGAAGGATGAAAATTCTAGATGGCATTTATTTAAAGCTGAAAGATATGGTATTTATACATATAGAGATGAAAATAGAAGAATTTACCCAAAAGATAATTGTGATGTATATAAAGTAAATGAAGATGAGAGTGTTTTAGAAAGTAATGGAAAAAAATATAGAACTTCAGACATTGTATATTTTACTTCAGTAGGTAAAACAGTAAAAAAATTAATTGATAAAGATAAAAAAGATAATGTTTCAGGTGATAAAAAAATAGGTGTTCTATTTGTAGGAGAAGGTGGACATCAAAAAAATAAGGATAGTATATTTGTAATACCAAACGAAAATAGTGAGATAAAATTTTATGATGATAAAGATGAGAATTCAGAGTATATTAAAAATGCAGTAAATGCTTTAAAAAACATTTGGGATTTATATAATAATAAAGGTCTTAATAAAGTTTTAGATAAAAAGAAAAATAAAGTTGCTTGGTATAATGATTATAAAATAAATAATGTTGCATCAATGAACTTAAGTATTGATGTTTCAGAACCTTTACCAAATGGTAGTATAAGACAATTACCAGTTTGGTATAAGATAATTGAGGACGGTAATAACAAAAAATTATATTTATCTTTAGCTTCAATTGGAAAAGAAGAATATTATAGAACAATAGATGATTTGATAGATTTAAAGGGAGACGAAAATTCATCTTATAAACCTTGCATAGACAAAAACAATTTGTGTGATGCATGTAATATTTTTGGTTTTACAGGAAACAATATAGCCAAAGGTAGCAAAATAAGAGTTACAGATGGTATATATGTTAAAACAGATGAGCAAAGCCCTTATGCTGAATCAAGAGTATTAGGTGAACTTGCAAGTCCTAGAGTTTCTAATCCAATTTTTTATTCTTTGTATAAAACAAATACTGATTTTTTACAAAATGCAAACATGATAAATTATGATTGGAATTATGACTTTTTATATGAAGCAAAGCAAACTCCAATGATTCCAAAAAGCGAGATAAAAATTAGGGGAAGAAAAGCATATTGGCATCACAAACCTATTATTAATAAAAATGAACAATTGACTAAAAGAAATTGTGTGGCAACTCCTGTAAAACCAGGTGTGAAGTTTAATTTCAAAGTATTTTTTGATGATATAGAGCAAATGGATTTAGATAAACTTATTGCTACTCTTGAGTTAAAATATTTATGTGATGATAAAGAAGCTAATTACTATGATTTATGTCATAAAATTGGTAAAGGAAAACCTTTAGGATATGGAAGTGTAAAAATAAAAGTAAACGAAGTAAAAACTAGAAATATTGATATAGAAAATAATTCGATAACTTATAATATGGTGCCTTATAATTATGATTGTATTTCAATTTCTAATCTAGAAAATACAATGGGAAAGGAAACATTTGAAGATATATTGAAGATATATAACTTTAATTATATAAAAAGTAATTATCCTACAAGTGAAGTTACTTATCCAAAAGCAATAAAAGTAAAAAAATCTGGTGAAGAAGAAGCAACACATCATTGGTTTGGATATAATAGAACAGCCAAAATAGATGACCCTTATGTAAATATGGTATTGCCTACAATTAAAGAAGGCGGAGATAATAAAGGAATTACATCTATGCCACCAAAAGAGACAGGTAGATGCATGGGAAATATAAAATTAAATGATAATCTTATGTTAAAAATTGATGGTTTAAATATGCCAGAATATAAAAAATAATATTAGGAGATTTTATGCAGTTAAAAGTTTTTTTAGATTTAGATGAAAAATTAATTTTACCAATTAACTATAATCACATTTTACAAGGAATTATATATCATTCAATTAGTAATACTGATAAAAAATTTACTGAAAAATTGCATGATATTGGTACACAACATTCTTATAATATAGGCCATAAATTTAAACATTTTTGTTTTTCAAAACTTATATGTAAAAATTATAAAATTGTTGGAAAAAATATTGAATTTTCAAAATTTATTTTTTGGGAAATTAGAAGTATTGATGCATATTTTATTCATTTATTATATACAAGTTTTGAAAAAAATGGAATTTGTTTTGGAAATAGAATTGTAAAACCACGTTTAGAGTTAGAAAATAAGGTTATTACAGATGAAAATATTCATATAAGAACTTTATCTCCAATAGTTGTTTCATCAAAAGATGAGGAAGAAAAACAAATATACTTTTCGCCTAATGATAGAGAGTTTAAAGAACATATAAATATGAATCTTCAAAATAAGTACTATTCGTATTATAATACATATCCAAATGATGATGTAGAAATTATAGTAGATTATGTTACTGCTAAAGATAAAGTAATTACTACTTTTAAAAAAATTTATATTAATGCTTGGAATGGGATTTTTTATTTAGAAAGTTCACCAGATATTTTAACTTTTTTGTATGATACTGGTATTGGTTCAAAAAATTCATCAGGTTTTGGAATGTTTAATATAATAGATGAATAATTTTGCTTTATTTGTAGTAAATTAACGTTATAAACACTATATATTTTATAAAGTTAAAAATTTAATAAAAAAATACTTGTATTTTGTATTTTTTTATGTTATAAATATAATGAATAATGAATATTAATTGGGAGGATTTCTAAATGAAAAAAATAGCAATTGTACCACTTATAATGGTGATTTTTATGTCAGCTATGGGATGTTACAATGTAAAAGCTACAAATTCAGGTGTAGAAGTTGAACCGGAAAAATCAGGAGAACCTACTGCTACTGTACAAGCAGAACCAACTACTGCTCCAGTACAGACGGCTGAATCACCCGTTGCTCCTGTGGACACAAAAGAAAATGTAGCTGAAAAAGAACTTACAGATTTTTCGGGTGCGAAATATAGTTTAAAAAAAGAAGGAGTATCAAATGCAGTTATTGAAATAACTGGTGTTACACCAAAGGATGCGACTGCTAGATTTTATATATATATAACTTCTAATTCTAGTAAACCAGATATAAATGCATTAGGCGATAATGAGAGAATTGAGTTATCATATGATGATAGCAAAAAAATGTTTAAAACAATAGAGTTTGATAAAGTAGCTAAACATGTTGAATTAAATCAAGATATGTTTATAACTGCTACTGAAGGTACTGATATTGTGGATTCTGGTAAAAAAGTAACAAAATATGCTGAACCAAAATATAGTGATGCTTTTAGCGATACATTTGTAAGTTATTCAGCAAATCAAATTGTTACAAGTTTTACACATTCGAAAGAAAATAATAGAAAAATTCAAATAAAAATTGGAAAAATAACTGATACATCTATATTACAAAAAATAAAAAATAAAGATTCTTCTGGTTTTGCTAATTTATTAAATTATGCTAAAACTAGTGCATCAATATATGATCAAACATCAAATGCAGTTCAAAATTCAAGTTATTCAATAGAATATAATACTGTTACAGGTGGATGTCCACTAATTAAATTAACTTCATTAGAAAATGAGAGTTATTACTATTTATATGTAAAACCTGATGCTGAAAATGGGAAATATACTGCTACTGAAGCTGTAACGTTTGCTCGTGCTAGTGTTTATCCAGGAGGAGAATGGTACTTATTCTTCTATGGTAATAAAGATTTTACTTGGGCTGATAATATCAAAAGAAAAATAAGGACGCTTCTGGTCCCGTATCTGCTGATCAATACGG